>NZ_JAMPLW010000007.1:0-2171 GCF_028477805.1 Providencia sp. PROV268 | reverse complement strand
AGATGCCTTCTTTTTACCGCAAGGCAGTAGCCAACCCAATAAAATCCCTGACTATTCGAGTGATGCACTCTCAATGCAAACCGATGATGGTTCGACCTTTATTCGTCTACAGAAAGGGAAAATTAAAATCAAAGGCGATATTGAGCATGAAGGCAACAGTGAGCAAACAGGCCAACATACGCAAAAAGGGAACTGGAGCCAAGTTGAAGGTGAAGCAACATCAACCGGTAAAATATCTGCAGCAAAAGGCGTTTTTGGTGGTGTTGATGTTGAAAATCATGATCACCCTGATAGTCACGGCGGAAATACAGGAAAGCCAAATAAATGAAAGTCAGACGATTAGATGATAACCACGACTGGACGTTTGGCAGCGGTCGTGCGGATTATGCAACACAATCTGAAGCTATTAGTCAGTCGGTACTAACACGATTGCTATCCTTACGCAACGATTGGTTTCTCAATCCCGAACATGGTGTGCGATGGTTCGATTACTTACGTAAAAATCCCAACATGATAGCGATGGAATCGGAAATTAAAAGTACGGTATTGAACACGCAAGGTGTGGAGAAAATTACGGCGTTTGACATCACGCTGAATGCGGATACTCGCACAATGACCATTACCGTGACTTACATTGATATTTATGGCCATGAAAATGAGGTAAATACACATGCTCCAAATTACTGATACGGGCATTGTCATTGATAGCCTAACGGATGTTCATCAACGCTTAACGGAAGGATTTAAGCGCATTTATGGGGATGATATTAATCTGGATGCGGATAGTCCTGACGGTCAAATGATCGGTTTATTCTCACAAGAAATAGAAAACATTAATCAGGCTATCGCGATGGTCGCACAAATGCTTGACCCTTACAAAGCAATGGGATCATGGTTAGAGCAACGTGCAATGTATGCCGGTATTGTGCGTCGTGGTGCGGATTACAGCTACCTTGATGATGTCATTATCACCGGTAAGCAAGGCGTTATCGTGCGTAAAGACAGCCTATTTACGGATGACAACAATACTAAGTGGGTCACATTGGCGGATGTCACGTTAGGGAGTAACGGCTCCGCAAGAGTGGATCTACGAAGTCAGGAGCTTGGCGCTTTTTCGTTGCCAGCAAATCGCCCCTTAACCATGGACACGGTGACCATTGGGGTTGATAGCATCACAACCACAAAAGCGGCAAAAGAGGGCGCTTTTGAGGAAACGGATGGCAATTTGTTATTACGGTTTATGCGGTCGCATTCTATCAACAACCATGATGATTATCAGGGGCTGGAAGCGGCGTTATTGAATTTGCCCGATGTAAAACAAGCTAAGGTGTATGAAAACTATACACATCAGACTGATACTAAAGGTATTCCACCGCATTCCTTAAATGCGGTTGTGATAGGTGGAAGTGATAATGATATTGGCTTAACCCTACTGCAAAAAAAGATAGGCGGTTGTGGGATTATTGGGAGCATCAGCAATACACAGGATTATGCCGGTGCGCCTCGCACAGTCTATTTTGACCGAGCTACGCTCGTTAACGTCAACGTTAAACTGGTGCTTGAGCGTGTAGGCGGTTTTGAAGATATCGATACCGATAGTATTAAAAATTCATTGGCAGCAACTGAGTTTGATATTGGTGAGTCCGTCTACGCTATGCGACTAACTTGCCAAGTGAATGCCGTTCAAGGCTTCTACATTAAATCCATTACGGTGAATGGTAGCGAGGCGGTTTCCGTGGGTATTCGTCAGTGTGCACAAATCAGACCGGAAGATGTGGAGGTACTGATTGAGTAAACCACGCGAAGACTTTTTGATTTGGCAGTACCGAGGAAAACCTAAAGCCCGACAAACCGTCGGGCTTTTGCTTTCTGAAACAAAGCAACTCTTTGAATCGGTCATTACGTTATCGGCCATTTTAAATATCGACACTTCTACGGGCTATGGCCTTGATTTAATCGGTAAGCATGTGGGCATTAGCCGTGTCATGAAATCCCTTGTTCCTAAAGATTACTTTGGTTTTTTAGGGATAGAGGGGGCGTTAGGTTTTAACGCTGGCGTATTTTATCGTTATGGTGATTCTTTAAAAGGTTCCTCTGTACTGGGTGATGATGATTATCGATTTTTCATCAAAGCGAAAATCATAAAAAACTACCAGAAACCCGATATCGCT
>NZ_JAMPLW010000006.1:0-344889 GCF_028477805.1 Providencia sp. PROV268 | reverse complement strand
AATCAGCACGTGTATCAGTATAGTTAAGCTAGAAGATTGAAATATCTTCTAGCTTAACTACGATAAAGTTCTTTACTGGTCAAGCTTTAGTAGGGTTAGATCATTCACTATATGACGTAATTCATCATATCTAAACTCTTCATAGAAGATATTTTTAGGATAATCTATTAAATCCTTCAATGATTCACTAGTATCAACAAATCTCCATAAAATGGCACCAATTTCATCGGTTAATTTGTATGAATATATATTAAAATAATCTGACCAAGTTCCTAAATTCACATTAAAATTTTCGGCTAACTCATACTCTTCACCATTAAAGTCTAAGATATCTGCTTCTAATAGTTCATAAGTAGAACAATAATTATCAAGCAAATATCTTTGATTTAAGTGTTTTTTGTTTAAAATTTCATTGAGCCCACCGATTAAGTAGCCATCAAAAAAAATTGTATCGTCTAAGCTTCCAAAAAATAAGTCATTAATCCAAAACTTTGCTCGGCCAATAAATTTCTCCTTATTTTCAAAAAAATATTCGACTGCAAGAGTATTTTTTTTCCTATAAGTCTTGTCTTCATTTGCACGGTTTTATACCTTCCATATTTTTTGCATACTTAGGGACATTTCTTGGATCTATAGCTCTAGGTTTGCCTCTAATATCAACACCATCCGTTGAACCATTCCAATGGAATGGTCCTGAGCCATCAGCAGCACTACTTTGGAATCTATGCCAAACAGCTTTTTTACCTTCCCCAATTTTGACCTAACTCGTTTTTGAGTCATTAGGGTCTAACTGACTAAGTTTAAAGAGCTCTTCAGCGTTAGGTGGTATTATGCTTTTGGAGCTATTGAATGGCACTTGTCTACCTGGTAAATACCCGGGTTCATGATGTCCGGGATTTTTATAAATTAAAGCCTCCGTCAATCCTCAAGGATTCACCCACATTAGCGGGTTAGGTGCATACTGATACAGATTTATCCCACCCAATAACCCAATTGGGTCGGACATGATAAAACGGCCTATCTGTGGGTCATAGAATCTGAAGGTATTAAAATGTAATCCTGTTTCAGTGTCAAAATACTGTCCAGCATAGCGTAAGTTCTGCTCAAAGGACTCCATCTTGCGATCTGGGTCGGAGTAGAAACTTAATGGGCTATTGCGAACAAAGCCAAAGCGTTCATATTTCCCTGACCATACCGTATTGCCTTGTTCGTTGGTGACATCAAGTGGGGCACTGCTAATGTCGCAGTGATGCCAGTAATAGTGGTATCCACTGGATTACTTCACAATAACGGCGAGTGGGGTATAGCTGCCGTGTTCTTCGCAGTAATAGGTTTGGCATTTACCGGTATTGATATTCTGCTCTTGCAGTAACCGTAGTCCTTGCCAGACAAAATGGGTTTCGTGGCGTGTTGGTTTGCCGTGAGCCCGTGATTCAACCACTTTATGAATATGACGACTCAGTGCATTGTTATTTCAAGAAGGCTATGCCTGTAAGGCAAATATTGAAAAGCAGGGTTGCCCCTGCTGATCGTTATGAAAAATATGAAGGTAGAGCGCCTCCTGTAAGTCTAGGTAACCCCTAATAATTCTTTAACCTGATAATCAGAATGTGGGCTTAATGGTGGGTATTTGGTTAAATACATCAAAGAAGACGGGGCACCCCCAACTTATGATGAGATCGGAAAAGCGTTGGGTTATTCAAAAGGTCTGGTCGCACACCGTGTGAGGTTGTTGGCAAAGCGGGATAAAAGCGTGGTTTTTCCCACTTTGTGTTATCAGCCGAAAATCAATAAATTGATTTTCGTAATTTATTTTCAAAACCTATTAGACTTGCCGCCAAACATAATATGTTTGTTAGCAGTCTGAGATGGCAGGTAAAACTGCCTTCTATACTTGTTATTTAGCAATATAAAAATTAAATGCGGTAGCTGTTAAGTAGCGACCATCTGTACCATCATAAATTTTTGCAGCATCAGGCCAAGCAAAATACCGAGTTTCAGGTTTGTCACGATACAATTCACCCGTTTCCCTGTTAATAGCATAAACCTTTTTGGCTCCTTTTTTGAAGATTTTCCAAACTCCTTTAACGAATGCCTCTGTTTCAGGGTCTTCTGCTGGTTTATAAGAAGCTGATATTGTCCCATTTCTCAAGCATCCTGCTGCAAAATCAGCTTCCTTTGAGTGAATAAATTGAACTAATCCTTTACCGACGAAACTACCCGAAAAACCAGCGTTGTTTGGGCGTGGAAATACATAGTTATTTTTATAATCACTTATACTAGTTATATCACTATTGATGATTGTAACGTTTGAATTTATTGCACCATAACATAAGGAAATCGAATTTCTTACAGGGGGATCAAGAGTATCCCAAACATAATTGTCAATGAATTTAATTTCTTTAAAATAATCACCCAAGGCTTTTGAAAAGTTATCTTCATCTACTTTACTCATAAAAACTTCAATACCAGGCAGTTTAACTTTAGCTGTCATATAGAATCCTTTTTAGCGTTGTGTGACTGTGCCAGCAAGCATGTTGTCAACATTCAATGCTCCCGGCTGTAAAGTGTTACCTTTAGGCACGGTAATAACAACAGCGTTTGGATTTTGTTGGGTGATTCGAACGGCATTATCCCATTCATACTGCGTCATACCATTGACTTTGCCTTTGTCTACAGTCTGAATGTAAACCGTGCGACCTTTAGCATCAGTAAATGTCATGTCGGTGTAAGATCCTCCCTTACGACCTGTTTCAGCTGGGTTTAGTGGTGGTAAATAGGTTTCCCGCAACTCAACGTTAGTACCTGCTTGTCTGCCACCTTCTATATGTCTAACTATTCCTGCATTATTTTAATCAATTGATCCGGAATATCATCCATATGTGTCTGATATAATCTTATTTATCTTTATAGGATTGTGACGCAATTCATTTAGTAGTGGTTATCATCCGCTGTATCATGATTAAATTGGAAAACAAATATTTAACTAGTTTCACAGGAACTTCTATTTTTAGGGGTCAAATCAATTGATTTGCAAAATTCAATATTTTTTAACCCTGCATTAATGATAGCTATTTTTAGCTTATCACTCACAACTATTGTATTGGGAGTTTCTTCACTTCTTACAATATTGAAAGAATATGGTATTTCATCTAACAGTACTGTATATAAAAATGCATATTGGGGATTATGGGGGGCAAAATTAGTTAATGTAAATTCACTTTTTTCCATATCAAAACAATTTATCTTTGTTAACACATTGATAGCACTGTAGCTATGTAGTACGTAATTTCCAAAAAAAATGTTTGTATCAAAAAACTCAACCTCGGTTGGTGCTATTTTTTCTAGAACTTCTCGAAGTTCTGAACTAACTAATTCAATGCCTGTGGTAAATAAAATATGGTTTTTCTTTATTTTATTCAAGCTAGCTTTATTTTTTGCCTTATAATTAATCTGAAAACAGTTTCCTTTTAAACTAATTCCTTCACGGAATAGAGTGTAGTCCACAGAGGTATTATGGCAATATTCAAGTAAGTTAAATGTATTTGTAATACTAGAAATTATATAACTCATTTTATCTTCCTACTAACAGGCATTGTTAAGTTTTATTTGTTTGGTTCTTGGGCGATTACCTACATCATCTGACAGAGCTTGAATCTGCATCCTTTTTATCTCTGGGCTTGCATTATTAGCATGTATCTTATCAAGCTCATTGCTAATATAACTATCATAAGCTTTATTATGCCCCCCTCGATGTACCGTCCTTTCTGGATTTTGCTCAATCGCAGTTTTAGACGATGGTAATTGAGTAATATTTTGACTATTATTAATATCATAGCCTGAACTTATAATCGCTGGATGATTTGCCATCGATTGTGGAATGTTATGGTGTTTCTGAAAACCAGGCATGACAGGCATTTCTTTATAATCACCAGAAGCAGCTAACCCCCAAGGGTCAATCCATACCAATGGATTCGGCGCATACTGATACAGATTCATCCCACCCAGCAACCCAATCGGGTCAGGCATGATAAAACGGCCTATCTGTGGGTCGTAGAATCTAAAGGTATTAAAATGCAATCCGGTTTCATTGTCAAAATATTGTCCAGCATAGCGTAAGTTCTGCTCAAAGGACTCCATCTTGCGATCTGGGTCGGAGTAGAAACTCAATGGGCTACTGCGAACAAAGCCAAAGCGTTCATATTTCCCTGACCACACCGTATTGCCTTGTTCGTTGGTGACATCAAGTGGGGCACTGTTAATATCGCAGTGATGCCAGTAATAGTGGTATCCACTGGGTTGCTTCACGATAACGGCGAGGGGGGTATAGCTGCCGTGTTCTTCGTAGCAATAGGTTTGGTGTTTACTGGTATTGATATCCTGCTCTTGCAGTAACCGTAGTCCTTGCTAGACAAAATGGGTTTCGTGTCGTGTTGGTTTGCCGTGAGCCTGTGATCCAACCACCTTATGAATAAGGCGACCGAGTGCATCATCATGTCCATTCACAGTGCGTTATTAGGAACTAGTAATTAATACGATAGATTATAGAACTTCAACTGTACCAACTAGTTTAGGCCCTTCATAAATATTTATTATAAATCCGGAATTGAGTAAAAAACTAGGTGCATCTTCCATTAAAAAATAGGCTTCACCTAAACCTATTCTTTGGTAGGAATCGACCTGTTCATTACTTTTAATATTTAGCACTACTGACCAAGATGATATATCACCACTTTTACCTCTCATTGGTTCAGTGATTACATAATATTTTAAATTCAGGGGGAGTGATTTTTTTCCACCTTGTTGCACTGGTGTCCAGTGAATCTTGACATTTTTTTTGAAGTTTCCATTTTCCCCTCTATTTTAGCAAGTTGGTTGATGTATGTATTTACTCCATTTAGGTTTAATTTTTGCCTCATTGAGGACTGTATTTTCTATAAATCTAGCTTTTCATATTCCATCCAATCGAGGGGTTTTATAAGCAGCATCAGTTATATTATCAGGTACATTGAATTGAATGACACGGAAATCACCACCATGCCCCGTTTTTTCACCTCACATTACCGTTGTGTTACCTTGTTCGTTGGTGAGGTCGAGTGGGGCACTGTTACTATCACAATGATAAGTAAAATGATGGTATTACCAATATTATAATGATTTATAAAAACTGACTCTTTCATCATTTAAGGGGAAAAAACCTTCTTCTAGTTCATAGGTTTTTGTAACCCAATAATATTCTTCATCTTTCATAGCATCAAAATCAATCTCATTATAAAATAAATTGATTCGTTCAGGATCAAATTCTTTATCAACTGAATAGTTAGTTACGACTTGATTTAAAAACACATTATAAAAAGATACAAATAGTTTAATATTACTATTACAAAATAATATTTTTACATTTTCATTTGGGGAGTATGCATAAAATATTTTCCCGTCAATTTCTTTAAAACAAAAATAACCACTTAAGTCCTCACCAAATATAATGTAATTTTTATTTGAATGTGTTAAAAAATAAGTTGGTTTGTAAAATTTAAAGTTATAATTTGTATTAAGAAGGAAGTAAATCTACTTTATCCTCTAAATCTTTTATTTTTTTTTGATAATGAATGATATTTTTAATATCAATCAACTTAGATTCTAATGTTTCTGTAAGATATGGCATATTTCACCTAACATGTTTTTTTGATATTATTTAGATTATGTTGTAAATCTTTTCTGCCTGAAGAACTGTAATTAAAGCTATAAGTATTTTTTGGTGAATATTTATTCACAAGCGGATTTCAACTAGTGCAAGGGTGCCTTTCCGAAAAAACCTCGTTAATGGTAATCCCTGGCTTATTCGCATACTTAGCTATTAATTTCTCTTCAGAGTGTAAAAAAACCAGGATCATTTTTTACTACATCTATATAATTTTTTCCGTCTTTCGTGTAGCTTATAGCCGCATAGTTTGTTCCTTTGGCATTAAAATTACCGTCTAAAATACGCTGGTCTATTACACTTTGGCTTAACCCTTCACCATAAGGTATTTGTTCTACAGCTAGTCCCAAAGGATCAATCAGTTTCATTGGGTTTACTGCATACTGATACAGATTCATCCCACCCAATAACCCAATTGGGTCAGGCATGATAAATCGGCCTATCTGTGGGTCGTAGAATCTGAACGTATTAAAATGTAATCCGGTTTCATTGTCAAAATATTGTCCAGCATAGCGTAGATTTTGCTCGAAGGACTCCATCTTGCGATCTGGGTCGGAGTAGAAACTTAATGGACTACTGCGAACAAAACCAAAACGTTCATATTTCCCTGACCACACCGTATTGCCTTGTTCGTTGGTGACGTCGAGTGGGATATAATAGCTGGCGTGTTCTTCGTAGCAATAGGGTTTCAGGTTTATCTCGATACAGTTTACCTGCTCCCCGATTTTTATGCATAGCAGGTTTCTTAGTGAACAGTCACTTTTGGGTAGAAAGATCTGCTCACAGAATCCACTTTTAGTTCACTGTTTTTCTTATCCCGAACTCAGGTTAGCTAAGCAATGGTCACTGTAACTCAGGTAACGTAATCATATATTATTTTAAAAAAACGGTGGCTACTTTTTTGGGTCCTTCGTATATATCAAAAGTACTATGTTGTTCCATGCGTTCTTTCGGTGCGTTATCCATTAAGAAATCAACACTAGCCTCACTTATAAATTCATTATTTTCTGATTTTGTGGAATGTATATCAAAAACTACACTCCAAGCATTATTTTGCCAAGTAGTATCTTCGGGGAATCTTGATACAGCATAATATCGACCTACATCTGGAGGTCTTGTTCGACCGCCATCTTTTTTTTGTACCCATTTTATTTTTACTAAATGCATCTTTGGTTTCCTTTCGCTGTAACATTTTTACTCCAAGTTATTTTCACATTAGAATTATTAAGATCATCTAATGTGGCAAATCTAGCTGGACCAATACTATCTAAATGAGGGTCAAAATGCCATTTTTTAGCAATTTCATCTGGTACATTTATTTGTACAACTTTAAATGTATCACCTCCATGCCCCATTTTGTTACCCCAAATAACAGCATTGTCATATGTTGTAGCAAACCATTTACCTTCTAATGCATTCGGTGGTGAAGTCCAAGTGCCAGTTTTCATCAAGCTCTCATATTCGCTAATATTCATGCCTCGGTATAAGGTCATTAATCCGAAAGGATCCACCCATGACATCGGATTAGGCGCATAAGCATACAGATTCATCCCACCCAGCAACCCAATTGGGTCGGGCATGATAAAACGGCCTATCTGTGGGTCGTAGAATCTGAACGTATTAAAATGCAATCCGGTTTCATTGTCAAAATATTGTCCAGCATAGCGTAAGTTCTGCTCAAAGGACTCCATCTTGCGTTCGGGGTCAGAGTAGAAACTCAATGGGCTACTGCGAACAAAGCCAAAGCGCTCATATTTCCCTGACCACACCGTATTGCCTTGTTCGTTGGTGACGTCGAGTGGGGCGCTGTTAATGTCGCAGTGGTGCCAGTAATAACGGTAGCCGGCGGGTTGCTTCACGATGACGGCGAGTGGGGTATAGCTGCCGTGCTCTTCGTAGCAATAGGTCTGACATTTACCCGTATTGATATCCTGCTCTTGCAGCAACCGTAGCCCTTGCCACACAAAATGGGTTTCATGTCGTTTCAGTGTGCCGTAAGCCCGTGACTCAACCACTTTATGAATGCGACGACCCAGTGCATCGTAGTGATATTGGGCTTTCATGTCGCTGGTTTGGGCGATAACTAAACGGTTATCCCCATCATACTGATAAGTTTGTTTGGCTTGGTTAGGGTGCCCGCGTGAAATCACGTTACCATAGGCATCATGGCGATATTGCCAGCCTTGAAATTGAAGTAGCCTATCCCCTTGTGGGCTTAGGGCAGGCATTGATGGCGTTTGAGCCTCGATTTCTGATTGAGGACGCTCTAACAGATTATCCGCACGGTCATAGAACAGCATGGCATCCATGTTTTCGCCACTGGAGACTTTTTTCAGTCGCTGCTCAGAGTCATACAGGTATTCCACCCAACCCCGATAATGGTCTTCCATCGCGCCAAGGTTATCTTGTTCGTCATAGAACCATTTTCGTGATGAGGCAATGCCGTTGAGTGGATGCGGTTTATTGCGTGAGCTGAAGGTACTTATCGTCCGTCCCAGCTTATCGTACTGTCGATATTGGGTTAGAGCACCTTGGGTACGGCTGATTTCACGGTGCAGGTCATCGCGTTCAAATTCGGTGATTAAGTGCGGGGTGCCGTCGACAAGGTGATTGATGGCAGTGGCATGCCCTGAACCGTAATAGAGCCAGTTTAGGCTATCACCTTGAGGTAACGTCAGACGGCTCAGGTTATTGAGTTCATCGTAAGCAAATTCGACGATATCATCGCCCGTTTGTTCACGGGTAATACGCCCAAGTGCGTCGTAGGTAAAGTGAACTTGGTTCGCTTGCAAGCCCATTTCAAGACCGAGTTGATTCGGTTGCCTCGACGCCACCAACAGGCGGTTTAGGCTATCCCACTGGTATTGATAGCTATCAGTTAATGTTTCCCGTTGAACAAGGTTACCCGCGGGGTCATACTGTAACAACACCGTGCGAGCTGGGGAAGGGAACACGCGGTCGCCTAAACGAGTTTCCTCGGCTAAACGTCCGAAACTGTTATAGCGATATTGAAGCAGCGTATCATCCGGTCGGATTTCCTCGATGAGTCGGCCTTCGGCATCACGGTTGAGTAGGTAACGTCCGCCATTGGCGTTTTCAATTGAAATTAATACGCCTTCAGCATTGTAATGGTAATGAATATGTCGAGCGAGTTTATCGATTTCCGTTGTGACGCGACCGAAGGCGTTGTATTGCCACTGACGCGGGGTATTGTCATTGCGTTGGTGATGGGTGAGGAGCCCCGCGGCATTCCAGGCCAATTGAACGGTAGAATTATCCGGCAACACAATGCGCGTGATGTGTCCTGCATTATCGTAGTGGTACTCTGTGGCTTCATGTAAGGCGTTAGTGTGAGAAACCAAACGACCTTCATCATCATAATGCCAGTAGTGCTGCTTGCCAGAGCAGTCGGTATGACGCAGTAATTGTCCGCGTTTTGTCCAGAGGAACTCGCTGCGCCCCTGTTTGGCATCAATGCGGACGGTGGGGCGCAGTGTAGTTTTAAAGTCATAGCGGTATTCGGTCGTTTGCTCCAGTGGAGAGATTTCTTTGATTAACCGTCCAAAACGGTCATACTCTAAACGTGATTCAGAGCCATCAGGCCAAAAGACAGCAATAAGGCGGTCACGTTCATTTTGGTATTGCCAGCGGGTTTGGTTGCCATTACCATCGGTTAAACTGAGTAATCGTCCTAACTCATCCCATTCACTGGTTTGCGTATGTCCTTCGGCGTTGCGACAACCGCAAGGTAGCCCAAACTCATCCCACAAGAGTTCGGTTTTGATGCTTGTTCGGTCAGTGTACTGAATGATTTGATAGTTATCATTGAGTTGCCAAAATGAGGTAGAGCCATCATGCCAATAAGCGGTGCGTGTGAGATGGATATCATCGTATTCCAGTCGGTAGCTTTCCCCTTCGCTGGTTGTGTTTTCAATCACACGCCACAGGTTATCGTCGGAGAGTTCCCAACGGTACTCGCTGCGTAAACCATATTTATCCGTATGCCACGCCATGATGCCAGCATCTGTCCAACCAAATTGGCGGTAAGGGTGGTCTGTGTGCTGTTCGACACGTACCAGTTGGGCGTGTTCGTTATAAAAATAAGCACATTGACGGCGACGAGCTTGATTGGCGTTTACCTGATACACGGCTGTGAGACGTGATACCGTTTTTTCTTCAAACGGAAAGGATTGGTATTCACAAACGATATTCAGGTCACCGCAACCGGTAATGTGAATGAGTTGATGCTGTTCGTTGTAGTGGAAACGTTGCTCATTACCGACATTATCTATGACGTGGCTTAAGCGGCTGCGACCTTCGGTATCAAAAGGGGGGTAATGATAACGCAGTTCACCTGCATCCTGAAACGTCCAACTGTCATCGTCATTGTGGATCATCCAGCCTTGGGCAGCCTCACAAAAGCTACGATACCCTAGTGGGATGTCTGGAAACGGAAGGATGTCACCCGACAGGTTTTGCCAAACAAAGCCGTCTTCGGTTTTAATCAATTGGGTTTCCCAAAAGAAACTCCAGCCTCGACCCAATACACCCTCATAACAATAACTGCTTAAATAGTTGCGTTGCCAGTGAAGCGGTAATTCAGACTCATAGATAAAATCCAGCTCATCCTCGCCGTTTAATACTTTCTGCCCACCAATCACCTCCACAGGGCGAGTGAGTATGCCGATTGCGGGGATTGCCATGCTCATCGCTGTAAGTACCGTTCCATAACGACAGAAGAAACGGCTAATTTTGGCGCTGCCTGGTAATTTGCTCCACAGCTTTGCCACCGCGCTGGGGCCTTTCGCCACTCCTCCACCAAAGCTTAAAAATCCCGCAAATAACATGGTTAAATCAGAGGCCGTAGTGACCCAAGACGGAATTTCAGGCTCTATATCTTCAGTGGCTTGTGTCCCCCCACCAATCCGGACATTGGGGGAGCCTTCCATCACCGTGGCATCACAGGTGGTTTTATCACCGACCCGAGAAGCAGGGAATCCATTGATATACACCGAGTCAGAGCCTTGTGCCATTTGACGCAGACTATTTTCCTTATCGCACTTGACGTCACTGCGAGTGGAAATGGCGGCGGCCTTACCGTTAATTCGTACATTGTGAGAGCCGGTTTTGATTTCCCCGCAGGGGCTTAAGGATTTAGATCCCGTTTCAACACATTTATCCCGTGCCCATTCCGCTAGCTTAGCTGTGCCATACCCAATTGCTACTGAAGCTCCAATAGCAAAAAAGCCGATACCAACATAACTTGTTCCAATGCCAATCCCCATCAAGGCACCAGAGATGACTGCGCCTCCTATGGCAATAGCTGCCCCTAATACCGTACCGATGAGCATTCCCCACATCGATTTTGAATGACCGATGATATCACCGACTCTGGCGGCTTCTGGCATGGTGGTTACCCTCTTGGTTGAAAGCTAAGCAGGAGGGTGTTCATCCACGCCCATTGCTTATCGTTAAAGGCGTTGGGGGATGACATTGTAAAAATCAGGGTTTGGGTATCACTGAAAGGGTAAACAGCCTGAATTTGATAGACTTGCTGTTTTTTGTTGGGACGATAGCGTGAGCTGATGAGATAGCCGTGAATGCCGTCGAGTCCCAGTACAGAGGGCTTTTCTTCAAGGAGTTGCCAATCTTTCAGGGAGCGTTGTAACAGCTGCTTTTGACGAGCGACATAGTCATCAAAGGTTTCATCAGCGGGTTTGTCATCCCGAGAAATGTTAACCGCATTCCCTGTGGGGGAAATCAGGATATTGACGGTTTGTTCTTTATATCCATCGGGGAGGGTAACACTGCCTTCAGAAAAAACACAACGTGACTCAGTAATCATTCGTATCTCGCTTAAGTATGAATATTATTCTTTTTTAAATTATATAACCATTAAATTTCTCTTAATAATCGGTTATACCATATTAAGCCTACATACCTAAATGAAAATTTGAGTTATTCCAAGATAAATGTTAATCATAATTTTTTAAATTTCGATTTGAAATAACAATTAAATGAAATAACTAATTGATAATTAATGCTTTTTATCATGCTTCTAGCTTGGCGTTTTTTAAGAGGAGAACATTGCACAAAAATAAGGCAAAAAGAAAATGACTAATGCAAAAACTGGCAAGGTTTTGATTGTTTAATAACCAGCTGCCAGTTCTTATCATAATAGTTATTTCATATTAAGAAGAGTATAACGAATCTAATGCTCCCCGTAATTTATGTGCAAGCTCAGGTGCAACGTATTTATCAGTGACCACTTCAATGTAGGATGCAAAAGGGGATGACTCTGCATGATTGATGGCGATATCAAGTTCATTACAACGTGTTACCTTTTGGCAATTCCAATCATGACAACCTAATGCAGCGGGTAATTTTTCATAATCCCATTTAGCGATATCATTGTAATAAGCTTCCGGATCTTTGCATATTAAGCGCTCAAATAGATACCCATCATTATTGATAATGAAAATAATCGGTTTTAATTGAAAACGTGCAAACTGGCAAATTTCTTGTGCTGTTAACTGATGAGCCCCTTCCCCTGTAATTAAGATCACTCTGCGCTTAGGTGCTGCCAAAGCCGCTCCGAAAGCGGCGGCAGTAGACCATCCAATAGACCCCCACAAGGTTTGGTTACAGAATTGAACCCCTTTAGGAAGTTGTGCAAAGACTAAACCCATTAATGGGGTTCCTGTGTCAGTAAAAATAATATCATTTTCTTTAAACATCTTTTCGAATCGAGAATATAGATATTCAGCCGATATTGATTGATAGCCGGTGAACAATGATTCATCTAAGCATTGAACTTTAGGGTGGTTTTGATGAAATGAGGGAATTCGCTCTTTCAATTTAGCGAGTACATCCTTCATATACACCTGAGAGTATACTGTAGAACCAATTTTGACATAATCAGGCATGATATTGATATGATATTCTGAAGGGATAGCGGCAGTAAAACAGCCCGTATTCATATCCGTCATCATTGCACCGATGCTAATAATACAATCGCTGCTTTCTATATATTCACTAACAGGGGTATTTATTAAATGTCCATAATAGATGCCCATATAATTAGATGCTGTTTCATTGAGTACCCCTTTATCCATAATCATGGTAGCATAAGGTAAGTTTGATTTATTTATTAGGGTTTGAAGCTCATCGGTTAATCCTAAACGAGAAGCTAAAATTCCCGGAAGTAGGCTAATTTTTTGGCTAGTTAATAGTTTATTTAAAATTACATTAATAACTTTGGTTAGGTTTTGATTATTATTTTGGGGAATATCAGTGCATACTGAATACCGTTTATTTGTATGAATAGGCATTTCAGCATAATCGGATGGAATACCGATATAGACAGGTTGGCGCTTAAATAAAGCGTATGTGATCAGCCGTTCTACTTCTTCAATACAATTTTCAGGGGTAAGAATTGCTTGCGCACAACTAATAGGTTGAAACATTTTATAGAACAGAGTGAAATCCCCATCTCCTAAAGAGTGATGAAGAATTTTTTTACTTTCCTGTGCACCGCTAGATGGCATACCTACCAAATGAAAAATAGGTAAATATTCAGCGTAAGAGCCCGCAATAGCATTGATAGCACTGAGTTCACCAACACCGAATGTTGTTGATAATGCAGCTATACCTTTTATTCGCGCATATCCATCTGCAGCATATGCTGCATTTAATTCATTACAGCAGCCAACCCAACGCATTTTATTATTTTCACAAATGGCATCATTAATTGGAAATGAATAATCCCCAGCAACACCAAAAATATCGCTAACACCTATATCGTATAATCGAGTTAATAAATATTGTACCACTGTTTTTTTCATCATTTTCTCCATTATGCTTTTAAGACAGTCGGTAATGAATAATGAAATATCATTTGTAGATGAGTTTAAATGGAACTGCTCTATGTGATCGCTGTTATATAAATAAAATAATATAATAAAGCTTAAAAATGAGAATGTAGGGTAATCTTTTGTTTATTAAGAGCTAACAATATTTTCAATCTAGAAAGGAATAAACGAATTAGATAATGTAGTCATTGACAGAACAAATATAAGTCATTAACGTTTTTTATTGTTTATAAACAAAAAATTATTGTTAAGGTGGCTTTATTATGAAAAAACTAAAAATACTTGTATTATCTTTTGCATTATTAAGTCCATTAGCGTTTGGGGCGACAGAAATTAATTATACAAAATCTCTGTATTTGAAATTTGCAGGCACGGTCAATGTTGTTATGAATGATGGTGTATCTGCTGATTATGTAAAGGCAATCTCTCAAAAAGCGGATGAGAAAGGTGCTGAATATTTTGTTATTACTTCGGTTGAGTCTGAAGGAAGTGGAAACGATGTTTCGGTAACGGCCAGCTTATATAAAAAATAATCATTAAACTAAGTTGTATCATTCACCCTTTATTAAAGGGAACGATGCAACTTAGTTATTTTTTAGGTAGGGATTAACCTGTTGAGAGTGATATGCAAAGGTCAAACGCCCATGGAATATAAAGCGCTTTTTTAGGCCAAAGTATCGTTATTGAAATCGGCACTAACGTTGCGCAGCGGTTACCATGATTTCCACAAGCACTTGCTCTCTAGCCATATTTGCTTCAACGGCAGCACGTGCAGGGCTATTCTCTGTTGGCATCCATGATTCCCAAACAGCATTAAAAGCAGCAAAATCACGTTCCATATTTTTGATCCAAACTTGGGCTGAAAGAATACGTGTTTTGTCACTGTTACTTGCAGCTAATAGAGTATCTATTTTTGCAAGTACATCTTGTGTCTGAGCTGTGATATCACCATTTAAATCATTAGGAACTTGTCCTGATAAATAAACTAAACCTGCATATTCAACGCTATCAGCTAAACGTGGCTTTGGATTATTACGTTTGATCATATTGTGGTATTACCTCGTTAATCCAGTTAAAGAGATGGGAGATGTTTCCCCTGAAACTAATTGGCTGAGAATTTGAGCGCTGCCAGCGGCTAAGGTAAACCCTAAGCTACCATGACCAATATTTAACCAAAGATTGTTATATCCAGTTTTGCCTAATATTGGTGGCCCTTTTGGTGTTGATGGACGTAATCCACACCATGTTTCGGCATCTTCAATATTTGTTACATCAGGGAATGTGTTTTTAATAATATTTTTTAAGGCGGAAATTCGGTTATCACGCAAGCCTAATTTGTCATAACCGATATCCACCATTGCGGCGATGCGAAGTTGCTGATTAAGTTTTGCATAAACAATTTTATTTCCATAATCAGTTACATTGATTTTAGGCACCACATGTTCTTTTTCTGGATAAGGAATAGAAAGGCTATAGCCTTTTAAGCCAAGCATTGGTACATGAATACCTAATGTTTTTAGCAGTTTCCTGCTTCCATTCCCGGCACATACAATGACATCATCGGCAGAAATTGTTCCTTGCGGAGTAATAACACCTGTAATTTGCTTATCATCTTTAATAAATGAAACAACAGAATGTTGTAAGCATAGTGTAAAATCTGCTTGAGTTGATAAATATTGGAGTAAGTTTTTACAGAATAAATAACAGTCCGCACTTTCATCATCAGGAGCATAAATTGCGCCCACTAACTGTGATTGAATATTCTTTAATGATGGCTCTAAGGCAGTAATTTCAGTCGGATTTAAAACCTTTTGAAATTGACTGTCGATGGTTTCGCAAGCTTTATTAAAGCTTTTTTGGTCACGGTGAATAATTAGTTTACCCGATTTTTCCCAAGCAAAGTCACCGATATCACCATTATTACGCCAGATATTCATGATCTCTTGGCTGAGTAAAGAGAGGCGTAGTTGGTGAGCACCATTAATTTTATTTGTTTTGCGATTACAAGCTAAGGTGAATTGAGTTAACCAAGCCCATTGTTGCAGGGAAAATTGTATTTTTAAATTCAATGGTGAATCATCTTTCCCCATCCAACTTAAACCTTGTAATGGTACTCCTGCATCTGCTAACGGCGAAACATAGCGATAGCTAAGTTGTCCGCCATTGGCGAAACTTGTTTGCATGCCGACATCAGATTCTGATTCTAATAAAGTGACGGCATGACCCGCTTTGATTAAAGCATATGCAGTACTAAGGCCAATGACACCTGCACCAATAACCACCACATGTTTTTTCATAATTATCCGCAACCAATAATAACTGAGGAGTTATTATTTAACGGCGAATAAGTTAACTAAACAATTGAGTTTTCATTGCCAGAGTATAACTTTTGGTTAACTACTTTATTTCTTTTTTCGAGGGTTAGTGACAAAGTATTTACATAGTTTTGAGCCGCTTTAGTCAATGGTCTATCCGCACGATGGAAAACTGAAACAGCTAAATGCAGATCCTCTTTGAGTGGATAGATCATCGATTTTGGTAATGTGTGCTCAGCAGAGAAAATATCAGTAATACTGCAACCTAATCCTGCTCGAACAAATTCAGCCGCCATGTGGTAGGTATGCACACTAATATTTGAAACCGAGAACTCATGGTATTGCTGTAATAATTGCGCTAATGAGTCTGAACCTGGATGTATCCAACGATCTTGGTCAATATCAGCTAATGAAACAGGACCTTCATGTTTTTGCGTATCAACATAAACAAGGGGGATTTCAGCGATGGGTAATACCGTAATTCCGCCTTCAATAGCCAAATTGAAACCAATACCAATATCAAGGTCTTGTTGGGTTAATAATTGCATGATATCGACGGTATGATGGGTGCCAATCGTTAATTTTATATTGGGGTGTTTTTTAATAAACAGAGCGGTGACTTCAGGTACTAAGTTTAAACCTAGGCTTGGTAAACAGCCAATCGCTAATTTTCCCTGAGGGTTTTTGGATAAATTTTGCGCTAATATTCTTAAGCGGTCTAAATTTCGATAAACTTCTTTTGCTTCATCAAAAAGTAGTAAAGCCTCATCGGTTGGTAATAATTTCCCTCTAATTCGTTGGAATAATACTAACCCTAATTGTTGCTCAGCATGTTTGAGTGCTTTACTCGCCGCGGGTTGAGAAATATGTAAAACTTCAGCCGCACGCGTTAAGGAACCACAAGTCATTACAGCATAAAAGATATCGAGATGTCTTAATTTCATTCCATGTAGCCTACTGATTATTTATTTCTACGGACTATTCTAACGAATAAAGTATAAATAATCAGATATACTCGTCATAATTCAAGTTTTGGTTTAGTTGTCACGAGAATTAATTCGTAAACGTGCAAGCTAAATAGATTGACTAGGGGAATATACGGGGTAAGAAAGCGGCTCGGCATACTGCCCTATAATAAATTGTTAGGAGAAGTACGCCGAGTAGTGTGTAGCTATTAGGTAAAGTATGTACCAATTTCAATAAATATTTTAATTAAGATACTGTTTGAAATATCAACAATAAAGGCACCGACCATAGGAACGACAAGGAAAGCTTTATGTGATGGTCCAAATGCTTTTGTGACTGTTTGCATATTCGCAATTGCTGTTGGTGTTGCTCCCATACCAAAGCCACAGTGACCCGCGCTGATCACGACAGCATCATAATCTTTGCCCATCATTTTGAAGGTGACAAAGCAGGCAAATAGCACCATGACAACAGTTTGTACAGCAATGATAATTAATACTGGCCCTGCCATGCTTGCCAATTGACCAAATTTTAATGACATTAACGCCATTGCCAAGAAAAGCGATAAAGCAACGCTACCTAATACATCGACGGTCGGCTCA
The DNA here is from genome assembly GCF_028477805.1 of Providencia sp. PROV268. Classification (NCBI taxonomy): domain Bacteria; kingdom Pseudomonadati; phylum Pseudomonadota; class Gammaproteobacteria; order Enterobacterales; family Morganellaceae; genus Providencia; species Providencia sp. PROV268. The sequence goes on along the minus strand of NZ_JAMPLW010000006.1, from coordinate 327,434 downwards.
AACACTTCGTGTTTAAATACATGAGTCAGTGTATTACGGATAATAATACCGACAAATAAACACCAGACAAAAGTAGGCAGTTGCAGAAAAGTATCTTTAAACAATGCACTGATATAGCCACCAACAACAATACAGATAATCAGCATTGAAATGGTTTCAATAACGTTATTTGCATTGATTTTTCTTTTGACGCTTGGTTGCTCAAAAGCTTCAACGATAGTGTCGCGCTCTTGCTCGGTTGTTTTAGGAATAGAGACCTTTTTCAAAAGATGACGGGCAACAGGGCCGCCAACTAAACCACCCAACACTAATCCAAGTGTTGCACAAGCCATCGCTAATTCAACGGCGCCTGTTACACCATATTTATCAGCGAGAATAGGGCCCCATGCTCCGGCATTACCATGACCACCTGTTAGAGTAATTGAACCTGCAATTAAGCCAATAAATGGACTTTCATTCATCATGACAGCCATACTCATGCCGACAGTATTTTGAATGGCGATTAGGATCGTTACTGCAATAGTTAATAGAACTAACGGCTTTCCTCCTTTAATCAGTCGAGAAAAGTCAGAACTTAGCCCGATAGAGGAAAAGAATGTGAGCATTAATAAACTTTGCAATGAAGCATCAAAAGTAAACGAATAACCTGATGTTTTATCAATAATTAACAGAACAATTGCAACAATAAAGCCACCAACGACGGCTTCTGGTATGTGGTTTTTTTGTAGGAACGGGGTAAATTTTACGACAAACATTCCTATGAGTAGCGCGATACATGCGACTAATAATGTATAACTGGCATCTAGGATCATTTTTTTACCTCTATTAGTTTACCAGAATTTTCACTATAACAATTTAACAATAGTGAAAAATGAAGTTACTTTGGTTAACTAATCTTTAACAATGAGTTTTATTAGGGTATCCATAACTTTTAGTTAATAGGGTCATAATTTTAGTGTGATCTTAATCATGAAATATTAAAAAGATTAAAATAACAACAATGGTATTTAATGATGGGTAAACCTAAATACCATGCGGGATCCGCACTATTTTCGGTGATAGCAAAAAATAAAAAAGCATAAATAATAAACAAAATTATAAGAGAAGGAGAACATGATAAGCGCAGGCCGAGCAATTTAAAGAAGTGTGATATACAACATAAAACAGCAGCATGACCTTTCTATATTTCGTTGCTTATCGAAGTGTTAATTTTCGGGTGGATTACTCTGTTTGTTGATTAATAACGGAGAAAAATATGATTGCTGTAATATTTGAGGTGCAAATACAACCCGACCAACAAACTCGCTATTTGACTTTAGCTGAGGAGTTAAGACCACTATTAAGTCATGTAGCTGGTTTTATTTCAATTGAACGTTTTCAAAGTCTAGCTACAGAAGGAAAAATGTTATCGCTATCTTGGTGGGAAAACGAATACGCAGTTCTGCAATGGAAAAATCATGTTTTACATGCGAAAGCTCAACAAGAAGGGCGAGAGTCAATATTTGATTTTTACAAAATTAGTATTGCTCATATTACTCGCGAATATTCATTTAAAAAGGACAAGGATAATGTTTGATGTTCACGTTGTTTTAGACAATCAAATAGGACAATTAGCATTACTAGGAAAAACATTAGGTAATAAAGGTATTGGATTGGAAGGGGGAGGGATATTTACGGTTGGTGATGAATGCCATGCTCATTTTCTTGTTGAACAAGGAAAGGAAGCTAAAATAGCGCTAGAGCAAGCTGGACTGTTAGTACTTGCGATCCGGACACCATTAATTCGTAAGTTAAAACAGGAAAAACCGGGGGAACTTGGCGAAATAGCACGAGTATTGGCGGAGAATAACATTAATATTTTAGTGCAATACAGTGACCATGCTAACCAACTGATATTAATAACGGACAATGATAGTATGGCTGCATCTGTTACGCTCCCTTGGGCAATAAAGTGAACTTGCGATGGCTAATTTAATACGAAAAGAGGTTACCTTTGAGTCCTCAATAGCCGCGATAGGGGCGGCTATGTCTGACATTTCACGAGTTAAAATACTCAGTGCTTTGATGGATGGGCGAGCTTGGACGGCCACTGAGCTAAGTTCTGTGGCGAATATATCAGCTTCAACGGCGAGCAGTCATTTATCTAAATTATTAGATTGCCAGCTAATCACAGTAGTAGCTCAAGGCAAGCATCGTTATTTTCGGCTAGCAGGAAAAGATATTGCTGAATTGATGGAAAGTATGATGGGGATCTCCTTAAACCATGGCGTACATGCCAAAGTTTCCACGCCAGTGCATTTACGAAAAGCACGTACTTGCTATGATCATTTAGCTGGCGAAGTTGCCGTTAAGATCTATGATTCCCTTTGTCAACAGCAATGGATCACTGAAAATGGTTCAATGATCACATTAAGTGGTATTCAATATTTTCATGAAATGGGAATTGACGTTCCTTCCAAACATTCACGTAAAATCTGTTGTGCGTGTTTAGATTGGAGTGAACGCCGTTTCCATTTAGGTGGGTACGTTGGAGCCGCATTATTTTCGCTTTATGAATCTAAAGGGTGGTTAACTCGACATCTTGGTTACCGTGAAGTTACCATCACGGAAAAAGGTTATGCTGCTTTTAAGACCCACTTTCACATTTAAGTTGTTTTTCTAATCCGCATATGATCAATTCAAGGCCGAATAAGAAGGCTGGCTCTGCACCTTGGTGATCAAATAATTCGATAGCTTGTCGTAATAATGGCGGCATACTATCAGTAGTAGGTGTTTCCCTTTCTTCTTTAGCGACTTGATGCTCTTGATCTTCCAATACGCAACCTAAAGTAAAATGCCCCACAGCGCTGAGTGCATATAATGCATTCTCTAGTGAAAAACCTTGTTGGCATAAAAAGGCTAATTGATTTTCGAGAGTTTCATACTGTTTTTCTGTAGGCCGTGTACCTAAATGTACTTTTGCTCCATCGCGATGACTTAGTAAAGCACATCTAAAACTTTTAGCGTTATTACGTAAAAAATCTTGCCAGCTTTCCCCTTCTAAAGGGCAAAAGTGAGTATGGTGCCTATCTAACATCTCAATGGCTAAGGCGTCGAGCAAAGCCCGCTTATTTTTTACATGCCAATACAATGTAGGCTGCTCCACACCTAGCTTTTGGGCGAGTTTACGGGTTGTTAAACCTTCGATTCCGACCTCATTAAGCAGCTCTAATGCGCTGTTAATCACTTTACTTTTATCTAATCTAGACATCATTAATTCCTAATTTTTGTTGACACTCTATCATCGATAGAGTTATTTTACCACTCCCTATCAGTGATAGAGAAAAGTGAAATGAATAGTTCGACAAAGATCGCATTGGTAATTACGTTACTCGATGCCATGGGGATTGGCCTTATCATGCCAGTCTTGCCAACGTTATTACGTGAATTTATTGCTTCGGAAGATATCGCTAACCACTTTGGCGTATTGCTTGCACTTTATGCGTTAATGCAGGTTATCTTTGCTCCTTGGCTTGGAAAAATGTCTGACCGATTTGGTCGGCGCCCAGTGCTGTTGTTGTCATTAATAGGCGCATCGCTGGATTACTTATTGCTGGCTTTTTCAAGTGCGCTTTGGATGCTGTATTTAGGCCGTTTGCTTTCAGGGATCACAGGAGCTACTGGGGCTGTCGCGGCATCGGTCATTGCCGATACCACCTCAGCTTCTCAACGCGTGAAGTGGTTCGGTTGGTTAGGGGCAAGTTTTGGGCTTGGTTTAATAGCGGGGCCTATTATTGGTGGTTTTGCAGGAGAGATTTCACCGCATAGTCCCTTTTTTATCGCTGCGTTGCTAAATATTGTCACTTTCCTTGTGGTTATGTTTTGGTTCCGTGAAACCAAAAATACGCGTGATAATACAGATACCGAAGTAGGGGTTGAGACGCAATCGAATTCGGTATACATCACTTTATTTAAAACGATGCCCATTTTGTTGATTATTTATTTTTCAGCGCAATTGATAGGCCAAATTCCCGCAACGGTGTGGGTGCTATTTACCGAAAATCGTTTTGGATGGAATAGCATGATGGTTGGCTTTTCATTAGCGGGTCTTGGTCTTTTACACTCAGTATTCCAAGCCTTTGTGGCAGGAAGAATAGCCACTAAATGGGGCGAAAAAACGGCAGTACTGCTCGGATTTATTGCAGATAGTAGTGCATTTGCCTTTTTAGCGTTTATATCTGAAGGTTGGTTAGTTTTCCCTGTTTTAATTTTATTGGCTGGTGGTGGGATCGCTTTACCTGCATTACAGGGAGTGATGTCTATCCAAACAAAGAGTCATCAGCAAGGTGCTTTACAGGGATTATTGGTGAGCCTTACCAATGCAACCGGTGTTATTGGCCCATTACTGTTTGCTGTTATTTATAATCATTCACTACCAATTTGGGATGGCTGGATTTGGATTATTGGTTTAGCGTTTTACTGTATTATTATCCTGCTATCGATGACCTTCATGTTAACCCCTCAAGCTCAGGGGAGTAAACAGGAGACAAGTGCTTAGTTATTTCGTCACCAAATGATGTTATTCCGCGAAATATAATGACCCTCTTGATAACCCAAGAGGGCATTTTTTACGATAAAGAAGATTTAGCTTCAAATAAAACCTATCTATTTTATTTATCTTTCAAGCTCAATAAAAAGCCGCGGTAAATAGCAATAAATTGGCCTTTTTTATCGGCAAGCTCTTTTAGGTTTTTCGCATGTATTGCGATATGCATAAACCAGCCATTGAGTAAGTTTTTAAGCACATCATCATCATAAGCTTTAAGTTGGTTCTCTTGGATCAATTTGCTGACAATGGCGTTTACCTTACCAGTAATGTATTCAAGGCTAATTTTTTCAAGTTCATTCCAACCAATGATAGGCATCACTTCTTGGATAGGGATAAGGTTTTTATTATTATCAATAATATAATCAAGATAATGTTCAAATATACTTTCTAAGGCAGACCAACCATTTGTTAAATCAGTTTTTGTTGTGATGTAGGCATCAATCATAATTAATTGCTGCTTATAACAGGCGCTGAGTAATTGTTTTTTATTTTTAAAGTGATGATAAAAGGCACCTTTGGTCACCAACGCTTTTCCCGAGATCTCATCTATTGAAACAGCTTGATAGCCTTTTTCAACAAACAATATTCGTGCTGAGTTAACCAGTGATTGATAGGTACTCTTAAAATTTTCTTGTTGATGATTTTTATTTTCCATGATAGATCTAAAATAACATACCGTCAGTATGTTTATGGTATCATGATGATGTGGTCGTGACAATCTTAAGAACATTTAGGTTATTTTATGTATATTGAACAGCATTCTCGCTATCAAAATAAAGCTAATAACATCCAATTAAGATATGATGATAAGCAGTTTCATACAACGGTTATCAAAGATGTTCTATTATGGATTGAACATAATTTAGATCAGTCTTTACTGCTTGATGATGTGGCGAATAAAGCGGGTTATACCAAGTGGTATTTTCAGCGGCTGTTCAAAAAAGTAACAGGGGTCACACTGGCTAGCTATATTCGTGCTCGTCGTTTGACGAAAGCGGTTGTTGAGTTGAGGTTGACGAAAAAAACTATCCTTGAGATCGCATTAAAATATCAATTTGATTCTCAACAATCTTTTACACGTCGATTTAAGTACATTTTTAAGGTTACACCAAGTTATTATCGGCGTAATAAATTATGGGAATTGGAGGCAATGCAGCCACCTATCAATTTCGATATTGATTATTTAGCAATTCCTCAAATTGTTGAGTGTGAACAGTATACTTTGCATATTAAAGAGTATCAGTATCTATCTTCATTAGATGAGGTTGGATTATTGCATGAAAATATTAGGGGAAGTTTTTGGGATGATTTTTTTAAGGCGACAAATTTAAAAATAAAAGAATGCTATGTGTTGATCAATTATCAGAAAACAGAGAAAAGATCACACATGGTGCAAGTGAAATACCAGATTGGCTTAAAAGCAATAGATCCAATTGTTGATCACAACCAGTTTAAAGAAATTTATTTACCTAGTGGAAAGTACGCAAAGTTTTCATTTAAAGGCTCTTTGGCTGAATACCGTGATTTTAGCTTAAATCTTTATCTTTATTCTTTGCCTTCTCTAGGGTTACTTCGTCGTGAAGGGGTGGATATTGAAAAATATATTAATAATAAAGAAAATGTAGAATTACCAATAAAAGAAATTGAAATAGAATATTTTGTGCCAATTTACTAACACTGAAAACTAGTTTGTTCAAGCTTTGTTTAAATATGAAAAGGTATTTTATTCAAAATACGATTATTTTAAAATGAGATAATATGTCAAAAAAATCAATTAATCCTTCATCTGTTTTTAATTCATTGCAGTATGGATTTAGTCAAGCTATTGAAACTACAGGTACTCGGCAGCTTTTTCTCTCTGGGCAAGTTGGTGTTGATGCGAATCAACAAACCGTGGCTGGTGGTATTTATGAGCAAACCATTCAAGCAATTAAAAATATCGAGTATGTCCTTAAAGAAGCCCACGGAACGCTGAATGATGTTGTTATGCTGCGGATTTATATTAAGCAAGGTTGTGATAGTGATGAAGAGCAAAATGCGATATCTCAGGCACTAAAAGAAAAGTTTACCTCGGCGCCACCAGCATCATCTTGGGTGATCGTTACGGGGTTATCATTGCCAGAGTGGCTGATTGAAATTGAAGCCCATGCAGTGCTTAATTAAATGAGATTAACCGATAATATTAATTATCGGTTTTCGCCAACTCAATAAAATCTAGGTGAAATACAGACTGTTATTGATGATTAAATAATGATGATTTTTGTTCAATAGCGCGACGCTTATCTCAAAAATAAAAATACATACTAAAGTTAAATTACCTATCCAGATTGATTTTAAAATTCAATTTTATCAACAAAGCCAGTTGTTAATGTGTAACACCAGCTAAGTGGAAATGGATAACGCTAGTTAGTAGATTATTTCCACGAGAAAATGGAAATAATGTGGCTGCACAGTCATAGATGATTTTTCTATTCTACCAATGTAGTGGTTAAGTTTAATACTCATATTCGGTCATATACCAAGATATGAGCGTGTATTGTTATTTAACTAGGAAAATTTATCATGGCAAATAAGTTATCTATCTGGGCGGCGTCATTTATGTTTGCGAGTACTTCTTTGGTAGCCGCTCCTCAATTTGCGTGGGTTGGAACTTATAGCCCTAATGGTGAAGGAATATATCGTTTTGATATCGATAATCAAACGGGGCAATTAAGCCGTAAAGTTTTAGCCGCTCCACTTACAAATGCTGCACAATTGGTTTTATCAAAAAATGGTAAAGTGCTGTATGCAGGGAGTGAAACAGAAAAGGGAACGGTTCATGCATGGCAGGTTAAGGATAATGGGGAGTTACAGGCGATAAATAATGTTTCATCTGGAGTGGCCCTGTTTATTTATCGATAACCCCAGATGGGCGCTACTTATTGGTTGCGAATTACCATAGTGGTGCTGTGTCGGTGCTTCCTATTCGAGATGATGGCGGTCTATTACCTGCAAGTGAAGTTATTCAACATGATGGTCCTGCTGGAGCCGCCTATCCTGAAGCGGCAGTTGAGGGGAGCTTTGCAATCAGTGATCATAACGGGCCTCATGCTCACATGATAGCAACCGACCCTTCAGGGGAATATGTGTTTACCACAGATCTCGGTCTTGACCGCATCTATCAATATCGCTTTGATGGAAAGAATGGAAAATTAATTGCAAATGATCCCCCATACATTATGGCATCATCAAAAGGTGCTGGCCCTCGCCATTTTGTTTTTTCTAAATTAGGAGACAGAGTTTGGTTGGTTAATGAAGAAGCATCAACATTAACTGAATATCAATTTGATAAACAAAAAGGTACTTTAAAAGAGAAGGCGACAGTTTCGACGTTACCTGAAAATTATAAAGGCACAAATTTTATTTCGGGTATTGTAGAGAGCCAAGATGGTAAACATCTCTATGTTGGAAATCGTTTACACAATAGTGTTGCACATTTTAGTATTAATGAAGAGGGTTCACTCAGCAAAGTATCACAAACATGGACACGAGGGGATTACCCAAGAACATTAACATTGTCTCCAGACGGTCAATATTTATATGTTATGAACCAACGTAGTGACAATATTACCCGTTTTAAGGTTGAACCGAATACAGGGGAATTGGTGTTTGTTGATGACTATGTACCGATTGGCGCCCCTTCACAAATGGTCGTCAGTGAGACAAAATAACTTACAGGTTTTATTGGTGGTGCTAATAAGTGCGATCAATGCGAGTTGAGAAAAGGAAATTGCAATGTCCGGTGAAAAATTAGGGAATGAACGTATTCGAAGTGCAACAGGGAATAATAAGCGTCTGTCACGGCTCGAAATCAATGAAATTAAGCGTGCGGTTGAAATTGAAAATTCAATCAGTAAGCGTCAAGGTAAACAGCCTAAACAACCTCAAATTGTGCGTTTTCACTGTGGCTGTAATTGCTTTTCAATTAAGGTTGATTAATGGGAAAGCACCCAACAGTTGTTGGGTGCTTATATGATCAGTGTTTGACCAGCGTAGAAAAATAGTAGACGAGTGGTACAGCTAATACCCATAAGCTGATAGGGATCTCTCTCCATTTCCCTGCAACAGCTTTAATCAGAATATAGAACAGTAGGCCACCTGCAATACCCGTACCGAAACTATTGGCGATCAATGTGATCATCACCATCATTAAAACAGGTAAACCATCCGTAAAGTTTGCAAGGTCAACTTTACGTAGTCCACTGAACATATTTAGTCCAATCAAAATTAATGCAGGCGCGGTGGCTTGCGCTGGGATCATTAAAGCAATTGGTGTAAACAGTAGCATTAATAGGAACATAAAGGCCGCTGCAAGAGCCGTAAGTCCCGTTTTACCGCCGGCTTCCGCAGCCGCTGAAGACTCAATTAAAGCGGTTGCCGCAGGAATGCCTACCCATGGGCCGAGTGCGGCTGCAATTGAGTCAACGATAAATGGGCGGTTAATGTTCGGCATATTGCCTTCTTTATCAAGTAACCCCGCTTCACCACCGACAGCCAGTGTCGTGCCCATCGTCGAGAAAAATTCAGCGGCAAAAAATACAAATAAAAAGGGTAAGAAGGCGATGTTTAAGGCGCCAATTAAGTCAACCTCTCCGAATACAGGGCCTACTGAATGAGGAATACCAATAAAGCTATCGGGTAATTTTGTGACCCCAAAAGGAATACCTATAACGGTGGCAAATAAAATTGCCCATAAAATAGCTCCGGGTATACGTCGTGCTTGCAAGGCGATGGCGACAAAGAAACCAGCCAAAGCCACTAATGCCCCCGGTGATAAAAAATCACCTAACATCAAGGCGTTGGTTTTAGGGTTAGCAAGTACTAAACCTGCATTTCGAAAACCGAGAACGGCAACAAATAAACCGATAGAGGCGGTTAGCCCAAGTTTGAACGATTGAGGAACCGAACGAGTGACAACTTCGCGTAAACCAAATTTAGTGAGCAGGAAGAATAAAATGCCTGACCAACAAGCTATGCCCAAACCAATTTGCCAGTTAATCCCTTCGCTACCTGCAAGTGTGATACCTACCAGTACAGAGCCGCCAATACCTGGTCCAACGACGAAAGGAAGGTTGGCATAGAAAGCCATTAGCAGACTCGCCAGCACAAAAACAATGATCGTGCCTGTTGTTGCGGCACCTTTATCCATTCCCCCTGCGGCGAGCAGCCCGGGGATCACAACTAACAAATAAGCGGCAGCAAGAAAACCTGTTACCCCTGCTAAGAACTCTGTTCTGACGGTGCTCCCTCGAGCGCGCAATGCAAAACGTTTTTCTAGCCAACTCCCTGATGTTGGCGCATTAATCATATTGTCAGCCATAAATTGGCTCTCCTATCATTATTATTAATTATTGTGATTGTGCGAGTGTTTACTGGTTTGAATCACGGGATCAACAATTTGTCGCGTTGTACCGTCAGTCAACCCTAGGTCAGTCAAATGAGGGCCTGCATTACAGGCAAGACAGGTGCCTTCAATAGCTTTAAAAACACGATAAGGCGGCTCCCAATCGGCTATTTCACTGCTAAGCTCTCGTAATTGACGAAACTGTTCGGCAAGCTGTTTTGCAGGCAGATCGGATAGCATGCCAGCAATTGGCATCGCAACGTGAGCGAGGACTTTACCGTTTTGAACTAAAGCCATACCACCGCCACTTTCGATAAGCAAATTAGCCGCGTGTGCCATATCTTCTGCATCACGACCTAGTACAACTAAATTGTGAGAATCATGTGAGTAGCTGGTTGCGATAGCACCGCGTAATTCACCCCAGCCTTCTAATAGTGCAATTTGTGGCTTGGCATCATGGCGTCCATGGCGATGTTGTACGCGGATCAAGCTAAAGCCATTCGGTATTTGAACTTTGCCATCGGTAATTTGCACATCAATTTCACCCCATTGTGTGAAGCGAGCTCCTCGAATATGGCGTAATCGAGCACTGCCATTAATAATATTATCAATTTGCAATGTGCAATCAGCGGCTGTGATAGGTGACAGACACATGGTATCTCTAGGTGGTAAAACGGTTTGATCTGTGGCTAGTGATTTAAATAGTTTTCCATCTTCGGAAATTTGCTGACCTGCAACATACACGCGGTGTGCTTGTAATTTTTTGAGTGAATCAAAGACCACCAAATCAGCGCGACGCCCTGCGGCAATTAACCCCAGATCGTGACGTTGTAAGCGAATGGCTGCATTTAAGGTTGCAAAACGGAGTACATCTGTCGCTTGCATACCATGCTCAATTAATAGATTCAGTAGGGCAATGATCCCCCCTTTTTCGATTAAAATATCAGGTGGAACATCATCGGTGCATACGGTGATTTGTGATGAGAGATGAGGTAGCTTTTGCAACTCAGCGACGATGTCTGGCAATAGATAAGGGTGAGAGCCACGAATTTCGAGTGTTAAACCAGCTCGCAATTTCTCTAAAGCATCTTCTGCTGAGGTAAGCTCATGATCAGATGTCACGCCAGCAGCGAGGTAGGCTTGTAAATCGGCTCCTTTTAACCCTCTAGCATGGCCTTCAATGAGTTTCCCCGACGTAAGCCCCGCGTTTAAAATCTCCTCCATTCGTTCACTACCATGAAGAACGCCGAACATATCCATCACTTCTGCAACACCATGGACCTCTGGCCAACTTAACATGGTTGACATTTCTTTTCCGGCAAAGTCGGCTCCTGACATTTCAAGGCCTGGTGTTGAGGGAACAGAGGAGGGGGCAGCTACCATGACATGCAGCGGTAAATTGCGGCTTGCTTCAATCGCATAACGGACACCTTCCAAGCCTAATACATTAGCCAATTCATGGGGATCCCAAAATACCGCGGTGGTTCCTTGTGTTAGCACTATTTCGGCGTAACGTACGGGAGGAAGATGGGAGCTTTCTAAGTGAACATGTGTGTCAATCAGCCCTGGTGAAATAAAATACCCGTTAAGGTCATGGATTTCCTTGGCATCACTTCGGCTTCCTGTTGGGTGGACACTCGCAATGAGTGAATCGACGATACCAATATCGGCGGCACGGATCTCGCCAGTGACCATGTCGACAATATTGGCTTGTGTGAGAAGCAGGTCAAAAGGGATTTCACCTTTTGCCGCTTGCACTGCTCTGCGTCTGCTGTAGTTGGTTTCGCTCATAAAATACCATCAATAAATGATCCTTTGCTGCTACTTTATGAGTTACGCAAACGTTTGCCAAGATGATAAAACTTATCAGATCATAAGAAAGGGTTATAATGGTGAATAAGAGCATTAAGGCTAGGTTAGGCTTTGTATGGTTAATTAGAGGGTTATAACAACGCCTTATCATAAAATAGAGTGTGAATAGAGAACATGAGTGAACCATGGCAGCGCCTGCCTGCATTGACGTTAAAACAGATACAATATTTTGTGACTTTGGCACATTTAAGGCATTTTACTGATACAGCGAGCCGACTAGCCATTAGTCAACCTGCGTTGAGTAGTGCATTACGTCAAATTGAAAGTGTGATTGGAGGAAAACTAGTTAATCGAACCGCTTCCTCTGTAACGCTAACAGAGCTTGGTGCTGCTATTTTACCGCATGCTGAACGTATACTGAGTGTTTCACACCGTGCTTTTAGTGATATTCAACAGATAATTGACGAAGGCGGAGACGGCACGTTGCGTATTGGCTTGGTGCCTTCCGTGAGTTCACTACTTTTTCCTGATGTGCCGACACAACTTAATTTGCACTTTCCTCGGCTGAATGTGGAGTTTTACGATAAAACCAATGATTCATTAGTTTCTCAATTAATGAATAATGAGATTGATTTTGGGGTTGGTGTATTAGACAGCTCAGTCCCTAGAGAGTTACAACTGTTTACGTTACAAGATGACCCTTTTGTCGCAGTCGTACATCGAGAAGATGTATTAGCGGGAGGCTTCCATTTGCCTTGGAAAATGCTTAATAATCGCGATATTGCGGTGTTTTCTAAAGGCAACATCCAACGTTTAGTGTTAGCCACATTGGAAAGCCACCGCTTAAAGCCCAATATTCGTTATCAAGTTGATTACATTGAAACGCTATATGGCTTAGTCCGTTCTAAATTGGCGATTGCTATTCTTCCTCACCTTTATACCGTACATTTACGCGACCCTGACTTAATGGTTTTGCAGTTACAGCAACCGGCATTGACTCGCACGGTGTCTTTGATGCGAACCAGCCAAATCTTAACACCAATGGTAGAATCCGCATTTACAGTGCTGCTTAAGACACTGAAAGCATAAGCTGCTTTTTAATTACTCATGCGGTTTTTCATCATCGCTGTCACGAGCCGTGACATACATGAGTACCAACAAAATGGTAATAAAGAAACGGAATGCATTGGGTATACCGTTCCATTGTTTTGACATCCACATTGCAAACCATTCACCCCCAATAGACATAAATACGACTTGCCATAATAAGAATGCCAGTGTTAATCCGATAATTGCCCATTTTTTGCTTTGATTAAAAGCCACAGCATTTTTGTTGATATTTTTAAATAAGATGAAAGCTCCCCACCAACAAATGAGAGCCGCAATAATTTCAATACTAATAATAGTGATATAGACAAGATGGTGAAAGGGAGGTGAATTGATAGCCCGATACTTCACATTTGCATTAGGGAATATTGCATCCATTGTTAGGACATGCTGTACAAATAAAAAATTTGTGTTGTAATCGGTTAAATTATTAAAGGCAGTAAATGAAATGAATAAGGCTATAGCACAAACACAGAGTGATTTTGATAAACGAATTATCATTTGTTTCCCTTAAGTTATTTTTCATCGTTTCATCCGTTGATAATTCGACAAGATAGCATCATTGACAAATTGCAGCTATTAACCATAGTAAATATCAGACAATATTCATCATATTGGCGACTTATTCTAAATAAGATAAATATTGAATATAAGTGCTATAAATATTATGAAGAAGGTAGGCGGTTTAGCTTAGTTTAAAATATGTTTCTATTTTTAATATGCTAATATTTTTCTATTAGAAAATGATAATACACACACCAATAGTGAGAAAAATAGATAATGAAAACAATATGTAAAAGTGGATTGCTAGCTATTGCGATGTTTGCTGTATCTGCTTGTGATGATTTTGATCCAATGAGCCATAAAGGTGAGTTTTATTATAGTAATCCAACAAACGATAATATTTCATTTAAGGTCGATAATAACGATTATAATGTGCTACCAGGGCAAAGAGGCATTATTCAACTTGCATCGGGTAAACATACGTTAGAAAACAGCCAAGGTGAATTATTTTCGTTTATGGTTTTTGACAACAATAACGGGGGGATTATTAACCCAAATAACCTTGTTTATTATACCCTTTCAGAGGCTTATGTTGTTGAAGGTAAAGCTGATCGTTTCAAACCGACCACTTATAACGTAACTATCAACGGCCATGATGTCAATATGGCAGTAAGAAGCGCAAATGCGTTTGTCATTGATGCTAATTTATTTAAGTGTAGCTATTTATTGGGAGAGCCTTTCCCTGAATCAATCACGACACATGATCAAAAATTAGACGGTAATATTAAGTCAAAGTGTTTTGATAAGGCTGAATTAATTGAATATATTGCCAATGAATATGGTGAAGATTTACAGCCTAATATGCCGGGAGATGCCCTGCATGACTCCATCAATATGGCCTTTAGTTATGAGCTACCAACAGCAGACTTTACGGATCAATCGGTTCAGTCAATAGCCGAAGAATTGGTGAATTTACTAAAACAACTGAAAGAAACCAATGATACTGCTATCCATGAAAAATTAAATCAACAATTTCACCAGCTCAGTATCGAATTAGTGAAAGCTCATGCTAATAACTCGGCATCTAATTCAGTTTCAGATAACGAGCAATACAATAATTTTGTTCATCAGGTTGGTGAATTGAGAGGTTATGGTATTTGGGAAAAATAATAATAAATTTTAAATAATCAAAAAAGATTGTATTTATAAAATCCCCCCAATCGTTGGGTAATCAATTATTGGGGGATTTTGTCTCCTTTTCTTTTTAAGAATCTGCCTGCAAACTAACCAGAGAATTCTTATGTGAAATGATTGTGATAAACGGATGATAGCTATTATCAAATAAGATCATCTGCATAGGAATAATAATATGAAGGCAATATTAAAGCCATTTCTTGGTATTACGTTTGCTTCTATCTTTTTGATGTTTTCTTCAATAGCAAACGGCAAATCGATCGTTGTAGAAAAAACACAGCCTGAAGTCTTAGACCTTGTATTTATACTGGATAAAAGTGGTTCAATGTCAGGTTTTGAATCTGATACGATTGGCGGCTTTAATCGTGTGTTAACAGAAAATCGTAATAAAAAAGGGGATGTCTTTATTACGACAGTGCTGTTCAATGATAAAACAACCCTCTTACACAATAGAGAGCCTATTGATAAAGTACCAAATTTAACTTTAGAAGATTATCAGGTTGGCAGTAATACTGCACTATTAGATGCGGTTGGTGACACCATTAGCAAAATGCAAGAAAACCGGAAGATAACAAAAAATAATAACGTTTTATTCGTTATCATTACTGATGGTGAAGAAAATAGTAGCCACAAATATAGTCAATCGAAAATTAAATCTATGATCAAATCGGCAGAAATGGAGGATAAATGGGACTTTATCTTCCTTGGCGCCAATATTGATGCGATCACTGCTGCCGATAGTATTGGTATTAGTCGCTCTAAAGCAACTGGATATGTGCAAGATAAAACTGGTTACGACAAAGCATATAAAGCGATTAATAATGCCGTTGAGTCAAAGAAAAATGCTGCACCAATATCAGAGGAATGGAAAAAAGAGGTTGAAACTGACGCGATGGAGCGCACAAATAAGTAGTGTAATGGAAGAGTAGATTTACTGATAAACTAATCCCTCAATATTGAACTGCACCCCAAAAGTGAGACGCCTTTAGTCTAATTTGAAGGGTGCTTTTCTATGTTAAAACATACTCTAGAGTTTAAACTTGAAATTATTCAGGCCTACCTAAATGGTGAGAGGGGTTAAAATACTCGATAAAAGATTTAAACGTAATCATGATACGACTTGGTGATGGATTGAAAATTATCAACAGCACGGGGTGTATGGGCTAAACGTTAAAACATGAAAACAGGTTTATTTTCCTGAATTCAAATTTCATACGGTTCACATGATCCTAAATGGGACATTTTTACATGAGGGCTCTGACAGCTTGATATCAATGGCTGATCATATAAAGAATACGGTAGATAGGAAGTAAAAATAAACCGAAAGGGTGCCCAAACCAAATGAAGAAGTCTTCCCTGTTTTTGAGACAGCGATGGTAAAATTTCAGCTGAAATGCTGGGCAAGAACACTGTAATTTATGTTGAGAAACAACTTGGTGTTAAAATAGGTGAATATACAACATTTTGTAAAAATACTGTTGGTGCTTGTGCTGAGGCATCAGCAGCAGACTCGTTGATCCGCCAAGGGGTTAAGCCAGAAAATATCCGATTTACCCAAGCGGTCAGGCCATGAGAGGTTTGGGAAAAAGATACAATCCCGCTAAAAGCAATAAAAGAAACATGTGACAATTGCCTAGTTACATGGCCAACAGGCATAGATAAATGAGTGCATTAGCAAATGACTGGAAACCAAGACTCTGCACAGAAAGTGATTTATTTAGCGATTGAATCGGCCTCTAAAAAATGGAGTATGCCAATTCAAAACTGGAAACAGGCAATGAGTCGTTTTATTATTGAGTTCGGTGACCGCCTAAACGGCCACATTTAATAAAAGGCAAATACACCGAATTATTTACAGTGTCGGCAATGGCTCTCCCTATTTATTGTTCACTGATATCTTTTAGTTCTAGAACTCTTTTACACCCATCTTGATTACCGTTATCGCACGACTTGCTATACCAAATTTTAGCAGTTGATTTGCTCTGTCTAACTCCTAATCCTTTATCATACATTTGTGCTAGATTGAATTGAGCCAATTCATTGTCTTGTTCTGCACCTTTCTGGTACCACTGTAGCGCCTGCTGGTAATCCTGTTCAACACCATTTCCATACTGGTACAACACGCCAAGATTATTCTGAGCTGCACTATTATTCTGTTCGGCAGATTTCAAATACCACCGTAACGCTTGCTGGTAATCCTGCTCAACTCCTTCTCCAAGATAGAACATCACCCCCAAGTTGCTTTGAGCGCTAGAATTTCCTTGTTGGGCCGATTTCAGGTACCATAGCCGCGCTTGCTGATCATCTTGCTCCCCACCCCAACCATGACTAAACATCACACCAAGCTTATATTGAGCATCTGCATTGTTCTGTTTTGCTGCTTTCTCATACCACTGTCTAGCCTTCTGATAATCCTGTATAACTCCTTCTCCATATTGATACATAGTACCTAATCTGTATTGAGCAGTTGCATTTCCCTGTTCGATTTTTATACATAAATCATGATCTGGTACTTCACAACTTGCGGCACTAACGACTACTGGAAGCATCCCCAAAAAAAGGAGAAAAATCGTTTTTTTCATCTAATCCTTATTCCCTAATCAGCACGTGAGGTAGGTATCGCTATGTTATATAAACCTATTAAAATCTAACGAATTTTAGTTCAGAGCATAAAAGCAATAATTCAATATGGGATTAATAAGTGTTATTGCTTATCTGGCTTTATCATCGAGAAAATAGCGAATGAAAAACATACCTGAAAAAGTGGCGATATCATTAAAGTAAGTTTAACTTAAGGTAAAAGAATAGCATAAACAAACAGTGACTGATTTTCCAACTATTAAAACTCTTTATACCGATTATATTCCCCCCAAAAGTCGAATACTTGAGTTTAACTAAAGGGGGGATTGACTGTAACTATTGACCTGTTGTCGGGATGTGGCGGAGTAGTTTTTCTAGTGGTTCGACAATTGCAATGACAACTTCATCTTGCAAACCTGAGCTTTTTTCTAACTGCTGCAAAATAGCTGCTTTACGGCTCTCGGCTAACGGCTCACCTGTCGTATAATGCTTAATCAGTTCTAAACCAATCACCGTCAATTGTTCCACATTCTCGGTAACAGGCGTTAACCTAACTAAGTTAGCATTCTGTTTAATAAGACGCTGGACTTGTGGAATATTATCTTGCCAACGTTTTAATCTCTGCTCTAACCATTGTGCTGCCGCTGTATCATTCGGTTTAGCGATTAATGCGTCAATATGCTGGCGGAAGGCTCTTGCTTGCATACTTTCGGCCGGTAAAGCATCGACAAATCGGTTAAGAGGTTCATATTGATGATATTGGTTTTCTCTCCACTTAAGATGATGGCGAGTATAGTAATGTGCAGGCTCTACAGATTCAGAGAGGATCATCAAAGGCTCAATTTCAACGCCATTTGCTAAACGTGTAAATTCACGGGCCGTTTGTGCATGCTGCTGTAAACCCACCGAAATGGTTGACCAAGCATCTGTTGCGTTTAGGCGACGATACATGTCATTCTCATTATTGACATCTTTTGCAGACCATAGGCGCTCGGATACGGCAAAAGCACGTGGCCATAGCTTAGTATCAATGATGGGAGCGCGAATATTTTCAGCCCATAACGCAATTTCCCCGCCGAGAATATTGGTCATTTTATTATTGTCGGGCGTGGTTGGCGCAATTCCTTCGGGAATGGCTGTTAAGTGGGTTCCTGTCGTTGGATAGCGAGCATTACCTATTATGGTATAACCGCTTAATTTATCATCCGTTAAAGTAACAACAGGACGAGTTTCTCCCATCCAAGTGTCCACTGAAAAACTGACTTGTTTAGGCGAAAACCACTCAATCTTATTAATTTCTCGACGTGATTTACCTGCAAAATCAATAAATCCACGCCATCCATTTGACCCCTTTATTAATGTAAAACTACCTTTGACGGGGCTACCTTTTAACCTTTCGATTTCAAATTGCCAACTTTGCGATTGTTCACCCTGTTTAACATTTGTCTCTACAGTAAGTGGCTGAGGTAGTATCTCATTTCGATAATGGTATGCCGCACTTTGAGATTGATCGAGATAGAAACCGGTTGAAAGTAAACCTTTAAATCCTTCTTGAGCGCTATCGCCTAAAGAATCTTGTCCTTGCCACGACTGAATAACAATATTTTTTGATAGTGAAGGGTGTTGAATTTCATCCCAGCCGACCATTTTACGGTTATGTTTTGTGAGGATTTGTTCAAGCCGTTGATTGAAATAAGCCTGTAGTGCATGGGTATCTTTCAGGTTGTTTTTTTGCATAAACTCCTGAATAGATGGATTGTTTTTCCATTGGGTTGGGTCAACCTCATCTCCGCCAATATGGATATATTCATCTGGGAAGATAGTGGTCAACTCGTTAATTAAGCTATCTGTAAATTGGTACACATTTTCTTGGGTTGGATTAAGTAGAGGCTGATGCACTCCCCAGTGACGTTCCATTTGGTAAGGGCCAGCTGCGCTCATAAGCTCAGGGTAGGCAACAGCAATAGCTGAGGCATGACCAGGGAAATCAATTTCAGGCACCACCCGAATTCCTCTTTCTTTGGCATAGGCGACAACTTGGCGCATTTGATCTTGAGTATAGTATTGGCCATCACTGGCTAGCTGTTGTAATTTAGGGTAGCTAAGTGACTCAAAACGCCAACCTTGGTCATCGGTTAGGTGCCAATGAAAAACGTTTAACTTAGCGGCTGCCATACCATCAATTTGGCGCAAGATATCATTGATTGGTAAAAAATGTCGTGAAGAATCAAGCATCACACCGCGCCAAGCAAAACGCGGACTGTCTTTAATTGTAAGCAGTGGGATAAACGTATTTTCCCCATCTGTTTGTATCAATTGTAATAATGTTTCCATCGCTCGCATTGCACCAAATCGGGTTGCCGCTTTGATCGTGGCGCCATGGTTATCTGTTGTGATTTGATAACTTTCGTCCATTTGTAGAGATGGCAATTCAGGTACTTTTTTCTCGATAAAAATTTTTATCGGGGCTTGAGTGTTGTTTGCTTGGTGTGGTGTTAATTGCCAGCCTGTTTGGGTCTCTATTCTTTCACGCCAACGACGGGTTGCATCACCTAAATCATCGCCTTCTACATAAATATCTAGCGTATTATTTAATACCCATTTTCCATCGGCATTTTTTACTTCAACTTGCTGTGGCCAAGGCATGAGCGGTAATTCAGATAATGATTGTGCTCCGCTTGGTAATGAGTAAATAAGTGAGGATATGACGATAGCAGACGTAAGTTTGTTAATCATAGAGATCCCTTATTATTCGTAATAGTGAATGCCATTTTGAGCATAAATCAATCTATGAAGTCCAACACGGTTATCGTATTAAATGATACGGGTCACATTATTTTTTATTGCGAATTAAGTGTGGGGGATGTTGATTTATTTAATTTATTGATTTTGTGATTGTTTTTAAATGTGGCTATTAGAAGGGAAAAGAGGGGGTGATGATGTTTAGTAGAATATTCAAGTGCGGGAAGGCAATGCGCGATCCCGCAAAAATTAAATCGATTAAGCTTTTTTGGCGGCTTCAAACATACCTTGAGCTAGGTAGTCTTGGGCTGTTTGTACACCTGGCAATACAAAATAGTAGCCACCCCCAAAAGGTTTAATATAGCGTTCAAGTGGCTCACCATTAAGCCGTTTTTGAGTATCAATAAAACCTGTTTTAAGATTTTTTTGGTATGAAACGAAGATAAGCCCCATATCAAGTAACCCATTAGGGGTTAAACCAAGTGAGTAGCTGTAGCTACGGCGCCTTAGTTTTGCGGTATAACGCTCAGGGTTACGAGGTTCGGCACGGCGCATGTGGGAGTCGAATAATACGCGGTCCCCATGAGGATCTTTGTCAAATTGAGGGTCATCATGTTCTTGCTTCATACCGATAGGTGCCCCTGTATCTTTATGGCGACCGAAATCATTTTCTTGGTCTTCAAGCGGGGTTCTATCCCAAAATTCAAGATTAAAACGGATGAGTCGTACTGCTTGATAGGTGCCGCCAGTACACCAACTAGGCTCTTTTCCTCCTTCGGTAACCCAAATAAGTTCATTCATTAATTGGTTATCATTGGCAGGAGCATTGCCTGTGCCATCTTTAAACCCAAATAAATTGATTGGCGTTGATTGGCTGTCAATATCACGAGAAGGTAAGAAACCATCTATTTTCCACAGTGGGAACATAAAAGGGGATGTATGCCTTAAAATATCGCGTAATGCATAAATGACGCTTTCTTGACTATTCGCACAAATTTGTAATGTGATATCACCGCCACACCACTTTTGCTCTAGCCTATCATTTGGAAAACTGGTCATTTCAACAAGATAGCGAGGTTTGATTTTATCTAACCCAAATCGTGTATCAAATAAGCTCTGACCCAGAGAAACCGTGACAGTTAAAGCATCTGGCTGAATGTGAGTTCCTAAAATCCCTGATTCAGCCGGCGGCATACGGTCATTAGGGGTTTTAGGTGCTGTTTGTACCTGCGTTAGATACGCAATTCTTTTTGTCAGTATTTCGAATAGCTTCTGTAGTTTATCGAGTGATTCAACGGTGACATTAAATGCAATAAATGAGGCATTTTTCTGTTCAGGCGTTAAAACACCCGCTTGGTGTAAGCCTTCAAAAGGGATCGTCTTATCATAGGACGACAAACAGGCATTTTGGCGCGTGTTAGCCGCAAATGTAGGAGCCGCTGCAATAAAACTACCAACAGCTAATGTTTTTAATGCATTGCGCCGAGATAAGCTGACAGTTGTAGAATCGTTTTGTAATTTAGCCTTCATGGCTTGTTACCTCAATATTTATAATATACATCAACACTGAGCTGATATCTGAGCTGTGCGAGGTCTTCAGCTTGCTGCGTTAATACGGAATAAAGTGCCATCATGTCTTTTTTGCTCAACTGGTTATAAGGCAGGTAAATCCCCGAGGGCAATTGATAAGGCTTCATGATCTCATTGGCCTTTTGATAATTATTTTGGATACGTTGGAGCACGTTGGGAGCGATAAAAGGGGTCAGCACTTTAATAACGTGTTGTGAGCCTTGCAGGTTTGCTGCTATATCGCTCAAATCAGATTGGCTATAGATATTCTCTTTGCCAGCCAATTTAGTTTCAAGGATCATCTCAATAAAATCGGCTGACGCTTGCACTAATTTAGGTATCTCAACACGTTCAGTCGCTACGCGTTTTTGAAGATCCCGGGCTTTTAGCAGTAGCTCATCGGTTGCAGCGAGTGCCGCTTTACTGTCTTTACGGTCAAATAATTGATATTCAATAAGATGGAAACCAGTGAAACGGTAATCTTTTTCTTTATCAGGAAAGTAGTCAGCCCTAGCATTAATGGTTCTGTCAGTATTACCAAACAATATAATAATTGGGCGAACAGATTCGTAATATTGATGTGCCTGAATATAGGCTTGTTCAGCGGTTTTGAGGTCGCCTTTTTTTAAACTTTTGTTCAAGGTTTCCAGTTGAGAAACCATTTTGCCTAATTGTTCCGTTGTATAACTTAAATAATTTGTAATGGCGGAATGATATTTCTCAGGGGTGGGAATATCACCTTTAGCGATAATTATGTCATCCCCTGTTTGTACAGGGGATCTTAATGCTTTTGCTGATACAGTAGTGGGTATTGCTATGACTAAAACCATACCGCATAGAAACATAGACTTTAGTGTTTTAGCATTACGCATGTTTTTTACTCCGAGAAAACAGCGCGATAACGACTATCCAATAAATGACAAATGTAATTACACTTAGCCAAATTGGCTGTGAGCGGTAAGCGAAGAACGAAGAGATAAAATTACCTACAATATTTGAATCATCTAATAGTGCTGTCGTATCCCATGCTGGGTAAATTAAAAACTCAGGAATAGCATAATCATATTCAATTAATAAGTTTGCGCTCTCTTCAACCCCTTTGAGTAGTAGCGATAAAGCAAGAAAGAGTAAGACCACGCCGGTGATTTTAAAGAACAGCTTCCATGAAATAAAACGGTTAGTAAGCAAGAAGGCATATAATGTTAGGCCTGCAATTAATACGCCACCTGCGACTTCTAAAGCAAATCCTGAAGCATTTTCTGCATTTAATGACATGATAAAGCTAGATAGGAAAACAACGATCTCACTACCTTCTCGAGCGATAGCAATAGCGATGATGAGTGCTGCTCCCCACCAATTATGGCGCTCTGCATTTCGGCTAATACCGGATTCAATTTCGGATTTTAAGGAACGACCATGCTTATTCATCCAATAGACCATTTGGACGATTAATATACACGCAAGGAATTCCATAAAGATCATAAACAGGGATTGCCCTGTATCATCAAGAATATTAAATACGCCATAAATGAGTAATGCTAACAAAATGGAAATGAGAAGACCGAGGGCAACCCCAGTCCATAAAAAACGCATTCCATTTCGTGCATCTGGGTGGTGTTTGATCCACGCATAGATAATGCCGATAACGAGTAGCGCTTCAAAGCTTTCACGCCATACAACAAACAGAACTTGCCCCATAAATTATCCTACTACTTCGCTATGATCTCACCTTTTGGGTGAGACAGGTGAAAATCATCAAAAAAGGTGTAACTTCCTGGTTTTAGAGGTGCAATGACGACAACAGAGCTAGCCCCCGGAGCGAGCACTTTTTCTTTGCGTAATTGGGTGCTTTCAAACTCTGCAGGTTCAGTGCCTGTATTGGTGATTTTGATCCGAATAATAGTTTTTGCAGGAACCTCAAGGACTCGTGGGATCAAGTCACCATTTTTCATTTCGAGTTCGACGGTAAATTTTTCTGCTGCGAAAACCGTATTCGGTATTAGCACTGAAAAAAGAAGCAGAGTAAGGCTTAGTAGTGTTCTCATCTTCATTTAGCTCAACAAAAGTGACCTTTAATAAAAGTAAAAGGGCTATTCGCAGCAATTAAGCAGCGGCTAGCCCTTAAACCCTATACACTCGCGATATTCAAGTTTAAATAACAGCGATATTAGTGATGCTGATGCGCACAGTTCATAAAGGTTTGTATGATCCTTGTGATACATTCATTTCACTTAGCTGCATCCCGAATGATTTAGAGTATTGATTCGTAGGTTAGTAGCTGCCTTTACGGCCGACGCCCGCATAGTCAAACTCCCATGAAACTTCGAAAGGTTTGAACCAAGGAGCAACGCCTGTTTCTTTATCGATATGACGACCAAAGGCAACTTGTTTGTTGTAGGATGGTGGATAAATTTTGTAGGTTACCTTGTATTTACCATTACCATCTAACTTGATGTTTTCGCCATAGTGAGGCCCATCACTTGCGACCATTGGCATGAAAGTACCCGTTTGGGTTTGGGGTTTGTCACCAAGTTTAGTTACTGTGTATTCGATGCTGAGATATGGGATCCAATCACCTTCAGCAAAACCATTCGGATTATCTTCAACCGCATGAATATCTGCTTCTAAATGGATATCTGCTTTATCGGCCGGAAGGTGGGACATTGCATGTTGTCCTTCTTCGGTATCCATTGTGATAGGCTGTAGATAAACACCTTGGATTTCCATTCCATTTTTAATGACGGGCTGGCCTAAAGGGTATTCTTGAGCAAAAGCAGCCACAGAGAATAGAGCTAAACCCGAAACAGCAGCTTGATAAGCGAGTTTCATCATTTTGTCCTTACCATTATTTTATTATAGGAAGCGCAATGATAATCATTATTATTACTGCTATTCAAGTTAAAGTTTAAGCTGAAAATTTCATTTAACGCCAAATACATGAAAAGTTTTAAAAAAATAATTACAGTAAGAAAGTTATTATTCTTTAAAAAATATCTTGTTATATCGAATATAATCAGCTTATTGATTTTATGTCACGATGAATTGAACAGAGTTTGTTTATTATCACCCCACGAATATATAAAGGTGTAAAGTATGCAAAAACGTTATCTTGATTGTACGGCTTCTGAAATACTGCATATGAATAAAAAGGCATTATTAGAAGCGATTAAAGGAAGTGAAGGGCGCCTAGTGGTTTCTGAGACTATTGGCACTATTCAACCTGTTTTAATGAATGTGACAAATGCTGAACTTGCAGCGAGTCAAGGTGCTGACATTTTACTATTAAACATTTTTGATGTGGATAATCCCGTTGTTCAAGGGCTTCCTGATAATACACCTCAAACAGAGATCATCCGCACGTTAAAACGCCTTACTGGCCGAGCTATCGGCGTGAATCTAGAGCCTGTTCCCGCAGGTTTTAATAATCCTCATCAAGATGCGCAGTGGAAAATATCTGAAGGGCGATTAGCTACGGTAAAAAATGCCATCAAATTAAAAGAGATGGGAGTGGATATTATTGTATTAACGGGAAATCCAGGCAATGGCGTCACCAATCATGAAATTAATTTAAGCCTAAAAGAGCTTAAAGCGGCTGTGGGTGAAAATATTATCTTGGTCACGGGCAAAATGCATGCTGCGGGGGTGTTAAATGAATCTGCTGAGCAGTTAATTACCGAGACAGATATTCGTAGTTTTATTGATAGCGGTGCAGATGTGATTTTATTACCAGCCCCTGGAACGGTGCCGGGGATCTCAGCCGAATTTGTGCAAAAAATGGTGGCTTATTGTCATTCACAAGGGGTATTAACGATGACGGCAATTGGGACATCGCAAGAAGGGGCGGATATACAAACCATTCGCCAAATTGCGCTGATGTGCAAAATGGCAGGAACAGATCTGCATCATATCGGCGATTCGGGCTATAACGGTATTGCATTACCAGAGAATATTTTAAATTATGGTATTGTGATCCGAGGTGTTCGGCATACTTATTCACGTATTGCTCGTTCAATAAATCGTTAGTGTTTTTTAAGCCGAGAGTTGATAGGGAATAGCTTTCGGCTTTGTGGTTTATATTCGTTTCATTAGGTAGACCAAATGAGGAAAGTGCGACAGCTAAGGTGATTATTTATTAACGTTATCGGTATCGGTATCTGTATTGGTATAGCTAATATTGTTTACAGTTTCTGGATAAAGCCAACTCATAAATAAAGTCAATCCAATAAATATCGGGATAACTGAAGCTAATAACAAACCTAAAGCCCATGAAAATGGTAGGTTTATGGACAAAAATGTCCATAATATAAAGGAAAGACCTAAAATTATGATTGAGATAATAATGGCCTCTATATTTTCTACCCTTCTCTTTGATGGTGCAAATTCAAAGGTTTTTGGGTTTACATCGAGTTTAGTAAATACACTTTGATTGATTTTTATATCAGGAGTTCTCGCAAGTCCTTTAAGGACCGCCTTGAGCATCCACTTCCTTTTTTCTATTGGAGAGAAAAGTGAATAGTTAAGCCAGTTTTCGAGGGGTAATTTATATTCTTTACGCTCATTTGAGGCATTTTTATATTGAAAAACAAGATAGTCAGGCCGATTTCTACCGCTTGTTTTAATATGCACAATATACTCAGAGCAAATAGTTTCCCAGAGTATTTCAATGTTCCCGTTTGGATATAGGGTATTAATAATACGAAATCCGTCGTTATCTACAGAAAAATAACCAACAGTTTTACTTAATCGTTTTAGTAGAGCATAAAATGAAACTAATAGTATGGCCTCAATAGTAATAAAAAGTAACTTTCCCAAGATAACTTCCCATAAAATGAGAGAAGTAAATGCATATAGCAATGCAAAAAATAGCCATAAAAAATAAATAACTGCTTGATTACCATGGCCAATTACGGGTTCTATAGGGCGTTTTAGTTCATTTGGTAATGGGTAAATTATCGTTATCGAAGATAACATAAGGGTTATTGTTGTTACTGATACTATTGTTGTTACTGATACTATTGTCGTTACTCATGCTATCCATACTGAAAGTATTGCTGTTGTAGATATGGTTATTTCTACGTCTGTTGCTTTTCTTATTCTTGCTCTTATTTTTCTTCATATTTTAACGAACAGTATTTAGCATCAACCCTTTTTAATGGAATCGAAGAGGGTAACATAAGTCAAATTTGATAGCTAATAAATAACGATGTATTAATAATGTCTATTTTATAGCGGTAAAATCCTTAAGAGGTAAATGACTTAATCTAATCAATGTTCATAGCTAAAAATTTGTACAATTTTTACTATACTTCAGGTAAAATCCAGCCCATTTTTTAAAACAATAAAAGAAGTGAGTTATGTCGCAAAATACTAATCCGGTGCCAAAAATTGGTTTTGTTTCACTTGGCTGCCCAAAAAATCTTGTCGATTCAGAACGTATCTTGACTGAACTACGCACAGATGGCTATCAAGTTGTACCAAGTTATGATGATGCTGATTTGGTCATTGTGAATACTTGTGGCTTTATTGATAGTGCCGTTCAAGAGTCTCTTGAAGCGATTGGTGAAGCATTAAATGAAAATGGCAAAGTGATTGTGACAGGGTGTCTTGGGGCTAAAGAAAACCAAATCCGCGAAGTACACCCAAAAGTACTCGAAATTACAGGCCCTCATAGTTATGAGCAAGTACTCAATCATGTTCATCATTATGTGCCAAAACCAGAACATGATCCTTTTTTGAGCTTAGTTCCTGAGCAAGGTGTTAAATTAACGCCAAAACATTATGCCTATTTGAAGATATCGGAAGGTTGTAATCACCGTTGTACATTCTGCATTATTCCATCCATGCGTGGTGACTTAGATAGTCGCGCCATTGGGGATGTACTAAATGAAGCAAAACGCTTAGTTGAATCAGGTGTTAAAGAGCTACTGGTGATCTCACAAGATACTTCCGCTTATGGTGTTGATGTCAAACATCGTACAGGCTTTTGGGAAGGTAAACCCGTTAAAACCAGTATGGTTGGCTTATGTGAGCAATTAGCGTCACTTGGTGTGTGGGTTCGCTTACATTATGTCTACCCATACCCACATGTTGATGAGGTAATCCCATTGATGGCGGAAGGGAAAGTTCTTCCTTATTTGGATATTCCATTGCAGCATGCTAGCCCAAAAATTCTAAAACTCATGAAACGCCCAGGTGCGGTCGAAAGAACACTTGAGCGTATTAAACGCTGGCGTGAAATTTGCCCTGAATTAACTTTACGCTCTACTTTTATTGTGGGCTTCCCAGGGGAAACGGAAGAAGATTTCCAAATGTTACTCGACTTCTTACAAGAAGCGCGCCTTGATCGCGTTGGCTGCTTTAAATATAGTCCAGTTGAAGGCGCGAAAGCGAACGAACTAGCCGATCAGGTTCCTGAAGAAGTTAAAGAGGAGCGCTATCATCGTTTTATGCAGTTGCAACAACAAATTTCAACAGAAAGGTTGCAAGAAAAAATTGGGCGCAAATTGCCTGTTATCATTGATGAAGTCGATGATGAAGGTGCAATTGGTCGTAGTATGGCGGATGCCCCAGAAATTGATGGTATGGTTTATTTAAATGGTGAATTTGACGTGAAGCCAGGTGACATTGTTAATGTGCTGATTGAGCATGCTGATGAGTATGATCTCTGGGGTTCAATTGTCTCTGAATAACCACCAAGTGAAAAGATAATAGACAAAAGCCTGCTCAATAATTGAACGAGCAGGCTTTTTTTAGCCGCATTATTAGTATCTAATTTCGATATAATCAATGTTATTGTCCTAGATCAAAGGATAAAAAACTATTCATGTATTATTTGATTTGTGATATTAAAATTTCATGAAAAATTGACATAATTTGAGAATGACTTACGGATGTATAAGGATGGCTATGTCTATTGATTTATCATCTCCAGTAATTTCTCCCAAATCAAAAGAAGTGGCAAAGGCGATTTCTTCAGAGTTGTTAATTCATTTTGCCAGTCTTGCTATCGAAAACGGATTGGCTCCTATCAATGATATGACTATCGATGCTTCACTCATTGAGCCTAATGGAAAAACGTTGTGGTTAAGTGAGATGCTGACAGCACCATTGGCTATTACCAACGTATTATCAAATTGTACAACTCAGGAAGCGTTATTTAGCTTATTTACTCATCCTGTTAAGTTACAGGGAACCTTTTATTATCTCGCCCCTATTTATTGTGAAAATAGAGCATTAATTGCCATCGTTGCGTTTGCTTCTCAAACGGTTGACAGCACTATTCTACTTGCCTTAGCAAACGCTGTTGGTCGTGAAATCAGTGAGAAAATAAAGCGTCACTTATGTTTGCAAGAGTTGGTTTTTGAAAAACATCAACCTACAGAGCGCCGAGAGCTGAGTATTCAGGAAGTCGAAAAAGCGGCAATTATCGAAGCGGCAAGGCTTTGTGGTGGAAAGGTCCAAGAGATGCATCAAGTCTTGAATATGGGGAGAACAACGCTTTGGCGAAAACTAAAGCAATACGACATTAATATTAAGGAATATAAGTAACTAACTCAAAGCGGCCTCATTATGCATGAAAAACAATGAGCAAAAAATGGTTGTAATTGATGGTTATCATCAAGAGATATAAAAGCCTTTCGAGTCGTTACACAAACCGCCGTATATTTTTACGGCGGCCTATGTTGAATCTATCAGAAATTGTCAGTGGTGGTAGTTGAAGCTCACCGTTTCACCATTTATGACGCCACTATTAATGAGCGAGTCTCAATAGATAATTGTAATTTTGTTTGTTCAGCTATTTGGTGAATGTTGTCGCCAAGATCCGTTAATATCGGTAACCCCATTTTTGCCGCAATAATACAGGTATGGGAATAAGGGGAACCATTTGCCAGAGCAACACCCACTACGTTTGTGTTTCTGTAGCGAAGTAGTTCAGAGGGGCCTAAGTTACCACTTAAAATAATCGTAGGCTCGGTGAAAGCACATGATGGCTGTGCGACAGATGATATTGACATAAGTAACTGATTTTTTAAGTCTTCAATATCAATAAATCGAGCTTGTAAATACTCATCGTCTAGTTGCTGATACTGTTTTGACATATTGTTGAATATGTTGGAAATCGCGTCATAGGCAGTATTGCATTCATTTTCGATGCTTTGTGTGATTGATTCTACAAGTTCATCATCTTCTAATAATAAGCGATGTCCTCGAAAAATATTGGCAATCTCTTCACCATATTGTTCGTTCAGTGTATTAGCGAGAGAATCTAAGTGCGTTTTTAACTGTTCAATTGCTTTGGTGGCCCTACGGGTTTCGTTTTCACTTGTTTGATAAGACGAAATGCAAAGTTCAGTGTTTGGAGCGTGGTGATGAGCTAACCCTGCTACGGTTGGTACATAGGCCGTTTTCCCTACAAAGGTTTTGCTGTCCGTTGTTGCGATGTTATCTCCAAAATTGTGTTGGGCAAGCTGATTAAAAGCATTGATGGCATTTTGGCTATCTACTCCTTCTGCAACCAATGTAATTTTGTCACCTTGACGCACCTGTAATAACGCAATTTGGTTCATGCTTTTCGCATCCGCGCGTTTTTCACCATGACGTAATTCTAGTGTGGCTGTAAAACCAGAAAGCAACGTCGCTAATTTTGCCGCCGGGCGGATATGTAGGCCCGAAGGATTTTTGACCACCCATTGGGTTGTTAATGCCTGCTCTGAAAAATGAGTATGCTTGTCTTTTTCATTCTCAGTGGTAGTGACGGTGTCATTTAGCTGTTGCTGTTTTGCCTGTAAAGCTTGTTGAGCTTCATTTAATATTTCATCAATTGAAGCTCCACCCGATGCGGCGGCCGTAATCGCTATGGCGCCTTCCACTAAAGGGGCGCTACATAAATGAACCTTTTCTGCCAAATCTGGATCGATGAGATCAAGTGCCGTTTCTGCACTGAGTAGTGCACTGCCTAAGTCCATTAATAAAATGATATGCTCGGCATCGGATAAACTTTCGATTGCCTCCATCACTTTCACCGCATCTGTGCCGATAGGGTGAGTTTCATCATCAACACCTGCCGCGGTGATGATGTGACACTTTTGTTTGTTTTGCATTTGCGCTGCAAGTTGATGCAACCCATCAGCGAGCAATTTACTATGAGAAACAATAATGAGACCAATCATATCCTTCTCCTTTACCAAAGTGTGGCGTTCAATCGTATCGTTTGATAATAGGGAATTTTACGGCAAAAAGAGAGCGCCTCGGCTGTTATTGAGCAATAAAAGTGCAAAATATTAGCGGAAGCGCAAATAAACCAGCCAATGCTCGTGGATGTTTGCTGTGTGGCAAGGATCGAGACTTAAAAACGTTTGCTCCCTTTTCCTGAAATTTTCATGGTGTCAGCTTACTGATACAAAAATTAAAGAAAAATGAAGTAACGGCATTATTATTGACTAATCATTGATACTTGGATGTCAGTTTTGAACCGTTTTTTTTAGATTAAGAGCATTTTTAGAGAATAGGATTTAACGGAGAGTAACTTAAATTTAAAAGAAAAGTTGAGTGCACCTAGGCGGTTATTTATATGAAAGAGGGCGATAAGTGAAATAACTTAAAACTAATATGCGAAATTATTTCACGGTGAAAATAATAATTCACTTAAGTAACATTAACGATATCGGCGAAGGAGGCTGACACACTGCAAGTTTACATGTGGCAGCCCAGAACATTAACTAATCTAGCCATGAAAATGGCCTATAGCAATTAAAACTGTAAAAACCTTAATATTCAAAATAAAAATATATTAATGGTTAAATTTTTTAATTAATTAAAGCTAAATAGCTAAATTAATATTATCGACAATGTGCATTGATAATCAATGATGTCATAAATTTCTAGAGTAAGTATTTATATATTCATACTCTTGTATTAATTGCGGTAACGATTTTATGCCGAGTTTTGTATAAATATTTGAGCGATGAACTTCAACCGTTCTTGGCGAAAGTGCTAATTTTTCAGCAGTTTCCTTACTCGTATTACCTTCTAGGATCATATCCATGATCTCTTTTTCTCGATTGGAAAGACGATCAAATTTATCTGCTAATTTATTGTATTTCTTGAGCTCAGAATGCTCATTAGCAAACAATTCCATAGCATGGCTGACAGCATGCGCGATATCCGAATCTTTAAATGGAAATGAAAAGAAATCAAATGCGCCGGATTTGAAACTTTCACGGCAAAGCTCTACAGATGGCTTTTCTGATAGGATAATAAAAGGGATGATACCTAATGAACCATTGATATTATTCAATCTGCCAATATGATTATTTTCACTGTTTAGGAATATTAATACACACTCTTTTGCTCCTTCTTCTTGAGGGTACGTATAATTACTTGTAAATAAATCTTCATCATTATAGAACTTAAAATTGAAACCAAAAGATTCCATCATTAGTTTCAGTTTATTCTTAATGACATTATCATTTTCTATGATTACGTGAATGGTGTTATTCATCACCATACTCCTGTTACACTGATTTGATATTCATATAAAATTTGAAAAATACGTTGAGCCAGATTGCTACGTAAGCTAATGGTAATATTTTCTTGCTAATTTTTTAGATTTATTATTAATGTATTTACGGACCTTTAACGACCTTAATTTATATTATATTTCGCGACTAGGTAAATTTAATATAAAAGTAGGGTTAATGGTTAACGTTTGTGTCATTAAGTAAAAAATAATAAATATCTTACTATATGGTAAGTAGAAACACGTATACTTTGTTTATCTCACTATATATTTTAGATATGTTATAAAATTTTTTTATGTAATGGAATGATAATATCGTAAAATAGTAGTCATAAAAAGCTCTAATACTAGATTTAGTATAGTTTCATTTGTAATAATCACAAATATATTTAATCACTCCTGTAGGTGATTTTTATCCTTATCATGTTAGAATTTTCATTCGTTATTATATGGCTGAGTGAAAACACGTAATGGCTTCTTTAAAAGATGTGGCTCGACTTGCTAATGTTTCATTGATGACAGTCTCAAGAGCCATCAATAACCCTGAGCTTCTGAAACCTGATACCCTAAAACAGGTGCAGCAAGCCATTCAAACACTTAACTATGTTCCTGATTTTTCCGCTCGAAAAATTCGTGGGAAGGGGTCGAAAATATCCACGGTTGGTGTACTTGCGCTTGATACGGCTACAACACCTTACTCAGTTGAAATTATTCTTTCAATAGAACAGACCGCAAGGCAGTTTGGTTGGAGTAGTTTTGTGGTCAATATCACATCAAATGATGATAATGAGCGTGCTGTACGACAATTATTGTCGCAGCGGCCGGATGGTATCATTTATACAACAATGGGGCTAAGAGAAGTATCTATACCAGAAGGGCTACATACTTATCCTCTTGTATTGGCAAACTGTATTGACCCACAGCAGAATTTTCCTGCCTATATCCCTGATGATTACCACGGGCAGTATCATGCAATGTGCAAACTGATTGAAAAAGGTTATCGACGCCCTTTGTGTTTGTATATTCCAAAAGAAACATTAGCGGGACAGACCCGTAGAGAAGCGGTTGAATCTTCATGGAAGTCGGCTGGATTACCACAAGAGGCATTAAAACAATATCACTTAGCGCCTGGCGATGAACATTATCTGGATGTGATCGACCTTATTAATAGGCATTGTGAAAGTGGTAAACCTGATTTTGATGTTGTGGTATGTGGTAATGATCGTATCGCTTTTTTAGCGTATCAGGTTTTGCTGAGCAAAGGGCTGCGTATACCTAAAGATGTTGCCGTATTGGGGTATGACAATATGATTGCGGTTGGGGAGCTGTTTTATCCACCATTGAGTACGGTTGTGCTGCCTCACTATCAGTTAGGGCAGGAGGCAGCATTACATATTATTGAACAACGAAAAATTGAAGGTACACAGTATGTTTCTTGTGACCTTCTGGAGCGCTCATCAATTTAATGAAAGGATCACGGTTTATTCGCGATCCTTAAAAAGTGGTTATTCGACCGCTTTATGCAGTGGCCATAATGTCGCCTTTATTAATTTGGCTTTCTGGTTTATGGCAAATAAAGTTAAAGCTCGCTCCCCTTCTTGCGGATAAATTCGGCTGGTAAAACACATTTCCCCCTCATTGATAAAAACTTCAATGCTAGATTTATCAATAAAAGCACGTATTTTGAGATACTGGGTTTGTGGTAACGGCGCACAGCGGTAATCACTAATAACATATTCTGGATAGTGGCGGGTGAGCATTAAGGTTTGTGTCTGCCCATCAATGAAGAATTGAGCACCATTGCCAATCCAAAAACCGAATTTTTCAGCCGGGCTATTCTGTAAATCCCAAATTAATTCAATTTCACAGGCTTTGGCATCATCATACATTTTAATCACACTATTTTTTTCTAACACACAAGGTGTGATCTCAATAGCTTCTTGCCGTAACGATGCCAGTTCTTTAATTGGGTTTACCTGTATTTTACCTTGGTTGTTCAAGGTTAGCTCTCTTGGGATGGTAAAGCAGCCTGACCAACCGTGAGGTTTTGATGGCATATGGCTTTCCCACATATCCATCCAAGCAATCGCTATACGCCGTCCATCTTTAGATAAGAAAGTTTGCGGCGCATAAAAGTCATGACCAAAATCGATTTCGGTAAAATGGTGAGTTATTTCATAAGGCTGTTGCGGTGACCAATGACCCACAAGATAGCCATTTTGGAAACGGTTTCGATACTGATGACCCGATGGTTTTTTGCCTTGAGGGGAAAATAATGTGACAAACTGTTCGCCTAAAGGGAAAAAATCAGGGCATTCCCACATATAAACATTTTTATCTTCTGTTTTAGCCAAAACTTGGTATTCACTAGGCCAATTAAGTAGATCCTCTGTGCTAAAGAGGAGAATTTGCCCCTGATTTAAATGGTCTCTTGCACCAACGACCATCCACCAACGGGAATCTTGATACCAAACTTTTGGGTCACGGAAGTGCATATAAC
Source organism: Providencia sp. PROV268 (assembly GCF_028477805.1). Lineage (NCBI taxonomy): Bacteria > Pseudomonadati > Pseudomonadota > Gammaproteobacteria > Enterobacterales > Morganellaceae > Providencia > Providencia sp. PROV268. The sequence goes on along the minus strand of NZ_JAMPLW010000006.1, from coordinate 292,936 downwards.
CTTCAGGTGGAGGAATAAGGACACCTTTTTTCTCAAAATGTATGCCATCTTCACTCACTGCAAGGCACTGCGCTTGATAGATCTCGCTGTCATCCCCTTCATCGGATAACCAAATATGACCGGTGTAAAATAAGTATAGTTTTCCATGATGACTGACCGCAGAGCCTGAAAAACAACCGTCGCGATCATAGTCATTACCCGGTGCGAGGGCAATAGGTTGATGTGACCAGTGGAGCATATCTTGACTCGTAGCATGCCCCCAATGCATTGGACCCCAATCTGAACTGTAGGGATGATGTTGGTAAAAAGCATGGTATAGACCATTATGATAAACAAGCCCATTTGGATCATTTAACCAACCCGCATAAGAGGCAAGATGATATTCAGGATAAAATTGCTTGTTTAGAGATTGTCTCGCTGTTTCAAGCGCTATCGATGCTTGTTCAATACGTTGTTTCATCATAGCTCCTTTACGTGTACCGATTGTTTATCAGTGCTTATTGTTAAAAAGATTAGGTAATGCACATTGATCCATAAATAGGATGAGGCGATATAACACGTGCGTTAATATTGTCTTTTATTTATACTCTAAGCTTTAAATGTTAACGTTAACAATCTGGGTTTTCCAGTACTAATTTGTGTTAATGTAATAATTGTATGTCGAGTCATTCAATCTTCGAATGGGGTGAATATGAAAGTTTGGTCTTTAGGTGATGCGGTCGTTGATTTAATTCCTCTGCACAGTATGCAATATGAAGCCTGTGCTGGTGGGGCTCCTGTGAATGTCGCTGCTGGTGTTGCAAAATTAGGGATACCAAGTGGTTTTATTGGGCGCGTAGGCGAAGATGCTTTTGGTCATTTTATGCAAAAGACGTTATTTGATATCGGTGTTGATACTAGCGCGATGGAATTTGATGAGCGGTATCGCACGAGTACGGTGTTAGTGTCTTTACATGAAAACGGTGAACGTGAGTTTTCCTTTTTAGTTTCACCTTCGGCAGATCAATTTCTCAGTAACAAAAATTTACCGCGTTTTGAAAAAGATATACTGCATTTTTGTTCGTTAGCGCTTGTTCATCCAGTTTGCCGCGCATCATTAAATGAAGCAATTGATAAAATTCAGCAAGTGGGGGGATTACTCAGTTTTGATATTAATATTCGACCTCAAATGTGGTCGGATCCTATTGAAATGCATACCAAGGTCGATGAATTTGCTTATCAGGCAGACATACTGAAACTCTCGGAAGATGAGTTATTGTGGCTTGTCGAGGAGGTGACATTGGATAGGGCAATAGAGAAACTCAAGAATTATCCTGCCCGTTTGAAAGTTGTCACTCAGGGAGCGAAGGGCTGCTTGGTATTAACCCCTACTCATCAAATCGGCATTAGCGCATATCGTGTCGAAAGTGTTGATACGACGGGGGCTGGTGATGCTTTTATGGCTGGATTGCTTGCGGCCATCGCCCAATTTGGAGTGAGTGATAATGATGACGATTTAATGAAAGTCATTACACAAGCAACAGCTTGTGGTGCATTAGCGACAACACGTAAAGGGGCAATCAGTGCAGCGCCATCCCAGCAAGAGCTAACGGCATTTATTCACCAGCAACCACCATTACATATTCGCGAACTTTGAGAAGGGCTTTACGGATGTGAATAGTGATGTTAATTAATTCAAATTGATAAATAAAAGTGTATGATATTTATAGTGAAATTTTATTTAAGAAAACATCAATTTTGGGTTAATTATGTTACTGAGATCAGGGGTAGCATTGGCTATCTTTTCTTATATTTTATGGGGGATCACACCGCTTTTTTACCGTTTGTTGCCCGGCGCTGAACCTTTAGAGCTACTTGCCCAACGTGTAATTTGGTCGATCCCCTTTTTATTAGCCATTCGCTTACTGATTAAAAATAAAACGCTTTGGCAACAAGTATGGGCAGATAAACGCTCAATTATTTTATGTTTGTTTAGTTCATCTATTATGGCGATATCATGGGGGGCATTCACTTATGCATTAACCCATGGGCAAGTACTTGCTGCCAGCCTAGGTTATTTTATTAATCCACTGTTTTCTATTTTACTTGGGGTCGTATTTTTACATGAACGGCTAGTTTTAGCCGAGAAAATGGCGGTATTGCTGATTTTTTCCGGTGTCTGTTTCCAAATCTGGCAGTATGGTGAATTGCCTCTACTTGCCCTTGTGATGGGAAGTGCTTTTGCCGTCTATGGTTTGATCCGCAAATTTATTCGTTTTGATGTTATCACTTCGCTTTTTGTTGAGGCGATGTGGCTATTGCCTGTCGCCATTGGGATCACATGGTGGCTATCCGCTAATGGCACGAGTGCTGTCGAGGCGGGGGATTGGCAAATCAAGCTGCTGTATATGCTTGCGGCTCCGGTGACAATTATTCCATTACTGTTTTTCACTGCGGCGATAAAACGCACAACATTAACCGTAATAGGGCTTGCCCAATATATTGAACCAACGATCCAATTCTTATTAGCTGTATTCTTATTTAATGAACTATTTGATTGGGTGAAAGGGGTTAGTTTCTCATTGATTTGGTTAGGATTACTGTGCTGTATTATTGCCTTGCTGCATAAGCGCTACAACGAATATCACAAACGTGTCCCTTATGTAACAGGTCGTGATAAGCGTTAGTAATGCTAAGCGAATATTGCGATAAATGAAGTGAAATACGATCTCTTATGGTTTAAGCAAACGATTGCGTATATAATCTTGTCCATGAAATCAGCTTTTTTATACAAGGTTATCCATCATGAATAAATTAGGTACAGCGCTTTGTCCTTCTGCAACAAAAGTGATGCTGCTCGGTTCAGGAGAGCTCGGGAAAGAAGTGGCGATTGAGTGCCAGCGTTTGGGCATTGAAGTTATTGCGGTTGATCGTTATGACCATGCGCCCGCCATGCATGTTGCTCACCGTAGTTATACCGTTAACATGCTAGATGGAGAGGCAATTCGCCAACTTGTTGAGAAAGAAAAACCTGATTTTATCGTGCCGGAAATTGAAGCGATTGCGACCAAGACCTTAGTGGAATTGGAGCAACAAGGGCAAAAAGTGGTGCCTTCTGCTAATGCAGTTTATTTAACCATGAATCGTGAAGGGATCCGCCGGCTTGCGGCAGAAGAATTAGGCTTACCGACCTCAGATTATCGTTTTGTTGAGACTGAAGCGGATTTTGTGACCGCAGCTAAAGAGATTGGCTTCCCTTGTATAGTCAAACCAGTAATGAGCTCTTCGGGTAAAGGCCAAAGTGTTATGCGCGGCGAACAGGATCTCAAAGCAGCATGGCACTATTCGCAAGAAGGTGGACGTACTGGTCAGGGGCGTGTGATCGTTGAAAAAATGATCCATTTTGATTTTGAAATCACGATGCTCACCATTAATGCCGTTGATGGTATTCATTTTTGTGCGCCTATTGGGCACCGCCAAGAAAAAGGGGATTATCGAGAATCATGGCAACCACAACAAATGAGTGAAAAGGCATTGGAAAATGCACAAGCGGCCGCTGCCAAAATTGTGACTGCATTAGGTGGGTATGGCTTATTTGGTGTGGAACTATTTGTATGTGGTGATGAGATCATTTTTAATGAAGTTTCGCCTCGGCCTCATGATACAGGTATGGTGACCTTAATTTCACAAAACTTATCTGAATTTGCCCTTCATGTGCGTGCTTTCTTGGGGCTACCTATCGGGGCAATCCGTCAATATGGGCCAAGTGCATCGGCGGTGATCCTTCCTGAATTGTCTAGTCGTGATGTTGTTTTTTCGGGGTTAGGGCAAGCGTTAGATTCGGATATTCAATTACGCTTATTTGGTAAACCTGAAATTGCCGGAACTCGCCGCTTAGGTGTTGCCTTGGCGATTGCGGATTCTATCGATCATGCGTTAAATAAGGCGAAGAAGGCAGCGGCAACCATAACCGTGAATGGGTAATGGCATTATTATCGCCCACTTAGGGTGAGTGGGCGATCATTGGCGTTAATGGTTATCCTGTATCACCATTGCCGCGCCACGCTCGGCAATCATGATTGTTGGAGCGTTGGTGTTACCACTTGGGATTTCTGGCATCACAGAGCAATCAATGACACGAAGTTGCTTAATGCCATGCACACGTAAGCGTAAATCGGTCACGGAAGTTGCTGTGTCTTTTCCCATACGACAACTGCCGACAGGGTGGTAGACGGTTTTACAAAAGTTACGTACAAACTCCTCTAATGCTGCCTCATCATGTTGAACCTGTGCTGGCGGCATTAATGTCTCTTTACTAACCGCTTGTAGTGCCTCCGACCCAAGTACTTTTAACCCAAATTTGACAGCACGTTTGCAGCCTTCCATATCTTCCGGTGCGGCTAAATAGTTGGCATGAATTTTTAGTGGCGCTTGTGGATCTTTGCTACGCAAGAGTAATTCACCGCGCGACTTAGGTTGTAAATAGCCCACTTTTAATGTGAAACCATGTGTCGCGGGCAGTGGCTCGCCGGGAACATCATCCCAGCTATCAAGTATGGGTAAAAAGTGAATTTGTACGTCGGGGCGACCTTGACCACAGCTATCAATAAATGCAGCACCTTCAAGTACGTTTGATGCTAATAATCCACTACGAAAAGCTAACCACTGAAAGCCATGTTTTATAGCATGGATACCTTTGTCAGCGCCAAAGAGGCTAATAGGATCTTTGGTTGTGACATTAATGGACATATGAAGATGATCATGGAAGTTTTTACCGACAGGAAGGTCAGCGACCGTTTCAATCCCTAATGATGAGAGGTGATCTTTAGGACCGATACCTGAGAGCATGAGTAATTTCGCGGAGCCCATCGCGCCGGCACAAATGATCACCTCTTTTTGGGCGAAAACATCGACTTCACCACCATTTTTATCCTGATAGCTTACCCCAACAGCGACACCATCACGGATAATAATACGGTTAACTTGTTTATTAAGCTTTACTGTAAGTTTATCGCTTTGTGCGACACTCTTAAGATAAGTTTTTGAAGTGCTTGCTCTTTCGCCATTTTTCGTTGTTGTTTGATAAAAACTGACTCCTTGTTGGCTTTCACCATTAAGGTCATTAACATAAGGAAGCCCTTGCTCTTGTGCGGCTCGGATAAAAGCCATAGAAAGAGGGTGCCGATAACGGTTTTCACTGACAGGAAGCAGCCCTGCGGTACCATGATAGCTATCAGATAAACTTTCATTTTGTTCGGCTTTCTTAAACCAAGGTAGGACATCTTGGTAGCTCCAGCCATCACAGCCATAGATTTGCGCCCAATTATCGTAATCCTGTTTTTGGCCTCGAATATAAATCATGCCATTCACAGAACTGCTGCCTCCGAGAACTTTACCTTGTGCTATCTGCATCTTGCGATTATTTGCATGTGGTTCAGGTTCCGTTTCGTAGGGCCAGCTTTTTTGGGCAATAATTTTAGCTACCCCAGCTGGCATACGAATATACAGATGATTATCACTTCCTCCGGCTTCAATCAAAAGAACGCGTGACTGGGTTTCTTTAATAAGCCGTGCGGCAAGCACGCAGCCAGCCGAACCTGCTCCTACAATGATGTAATCATAGTTTTCATTATTCATACAGTTATTCCCCTGATCAAAGTAGCGTTGCTATAACAATTTATTTTCATGTTATTAACAATAACTCTTTATCTTATTAAGGTGTGAATAATGTGTTGTTTATGTGAAGAGTATCAAAATGAAAGTTGTGTGTTTTTTTCTCGGTGTTTTAGTATTTTGTTGTTTTTAAAGGATAAAAAATCTAATTTATTAAGGTTTTTTGGGGTTTTCTTATTATTAATAAGTAAATGAGCTAATTAACTGATTGTTTTTTATTAGAGTATTTGCTGATTTTCGCTGTATTCTTAGTTTGAATATTAGTGGCATCCGCTATATTGCATTAATACAACTGATTGGGGTGAGGAAGTCGAAGATGAAGCAAGGTTTGATTGGGCTGTTATGCGTATTACCGAGCATGTTATTTGCTGATTCACTACATGAGCAATTTGCACAATTGATAGAAGCACCAGAAAAAACATTAAATTGCTTTGAAGCCGACTCTGCATATCGCTTTTGTTTAAAAAATCTCCCTAATCAAGGAATAGTTGTGGTCGACCAACAGGGCAATGAAGCCTATCGACCTTATTATTTTGATAATTGGCCTGATGAGCCTAAAAATGGGCTTTATCGTATCCGCCAAGGTGACAAAATTGGTTTTGCTGAGGCAAAAACAGGCAAGGTCGTGATTGAAGCAAACTATGATTGCGCCTACCCTTTTGAGAATGGGAAAGCCCATGTAGGAATAGGTTGCCAACGGGAAACGGATGGTGAGCATAGCTGGTGGGTTGGTGGCCATTGGGTATGGATTGATCTGCAAGGAAATAGGATAACCGCTCATCCTGCATCGTGAGATTTTACGACTATTCGAGTTTTATTTAACAAACCATTTCATTTATACCATTTCCATTAATATGATTAACTTATTGATAATCAACTGTTATTGTTAAGTTAATCACACTTTTTTCGTCTTTGCCATTTCGATAAAACCATTCGCAGTGAAAAACTGACCGCTTAATTTTGTATGCAACCGCTCGCACTGACTTTAGACATTCGCCAATAGATATTTTCTACCATAGAGACCATGGCAGAGCTCAAATTTTTTCTTATTGCACGGTGATAACGACTGCCAAAAAGAGACTTAGTAATGATAAAGAACGGTTCTTTGAATCGATTTGTTATTGATAAGTCAATAAAACATAAGAGAAGTTCGTTTTACCTCAGAAGGGTGTTTTATGAACAAAAATGGTATTTTAAAGCACATTCCTTGGATGATCCTTGGGATTATCGGTGCGATTTGTCTAGGTGTGGTTGCACTTAGACGCGGAGAACACATCAGTGCGCTGTGGATTGTTGTGGCTTCTGTGGCGGTTTATCTCATTGCTTATCGTTATTACAGTTTGTATATCGCGAAAAAAGTGATGAAGCTCGATGAAACGCGAGCGACGCCCGCGGTCATTAATAATGATGGCTTGAACTATGTTCCTACAAATAGAAACGTTCTATTCGGTCACCACTTTGCTGCAATCGCAGGTGCAGGGCCACTTGTAGGGCCTGTCTTAGCAGCACAAGTCGGTTACTTACCAGGCACCTTATGGTTATTGGCTGGGGTGGTACTGGCTGGTGCAGTACAGGACTTTATGGTGCTATTTATCTCTTCTCGCCGTAATGGTGCATCATTAGGGGAAATCGTTAAAGAAGAGCTTGGCCCTATTCCGGGAACCATTGCGCTTTTCGGCTGTTTCCTCATCATGATCATTATCCTTGCAGTATTAGCGTTGATCGTGGTTAAGGCACTAGCAGAAAGTCCATGGGGCGTGTTTACGGTATGTTCAACAGTACCGATTGCGCTGTTTATGGGAATCTATATGCGCTATATCCGACCCGGACGAGTGGGGGAAGTTTCGGTCATTGGTATTGTGTTACTGATCTTGTCGATTTGGTTCGGTGGTGTTATCGCTCATGACCCATATTGGGGTCCTGCACTGACCTTTAAAGACACTACAATTACTTATGTTTTAGTTGGTTATGCGTTTATCTCTGCATTATTACCTGTTTGGCTGATTCTGGCGCCTCGCGACTATCTCGCTACCTTCTTAAAAATCGGTGTGATTGTCGGTTTAGCGATTGGGATTGTGATTTTAAATCCTGAGCTAAAAATGCCAGCGGTCACTCAGTTCGTTGATGGCAGTGGCCCAGTTTGGAAAGGCACGCTGTTCCCATTCTTATTTATTACGATTGCTTGTGGTGCCGTATCGGGTTTCCATGCCTTAATTTCGTCAGGGACAACGCCTAAGTTGTTGGCTAACGAAAAAGATGCTCGCTATATCGGCTATGGTGCGATGTTAATGGAATCGTTTGTCGCGATCATGGCGCTAGTTGCAGCTTCAATTATTGAACCTGGCCTCTATTTTGCGATGAATACTCCACCAGCCGCTTTAGGTATCACTATGCCGAATCTGCATGAGCTTGGTGGTGCTGACGGTGCGGCAATCCTAGCACAACTGAAAGATGTTACGGCACATGCTGCGGCAACCGTCAGTTCATGGGGCTTTGTGATTTCACCTGAGCAAATTATGCAAACGGCAAAAGATATCGGAGAGCCTTCCGTATTGAACCGTGCAGGGGGAGCACCGACGTTAGCGGTAGGTATCGCGTATGTATTCCATGAAATCATACCTGCTGCTGATATGGGCTTCTGGTATCACTTTGGTATCCTATTCGAAGCACTGTTTATCTTAACTGCATTGGATGCAGGAACGCGCTCAGGTCGTTTTATGTTACAAGACTTATTGGGTAACTTTGTACCTGTGCTGAAAAAAACCGATTCACTGTTGGCTGGGATTATTGGTACAGCCGGATGCGTTGGTTTATGGGGATATTTATTGTACCAAGGCGTGGTTGACCCACTGGGCGGCGTGAAGAGCCTATGGCCTCTGTTTGGTATTTCGAACCAGATGCTGGCGGCAGTTGCCTTGGTGCTCAGCACCGTAGTCTTAATTAAGATGAAACGCAGTAAATATATCTATGTCACTGTGTTACCAGCGGTTTGGTTATTGATTTGTACAACTTGGGCATTAGGTTTGAAACTGTTTAGTGATAACCCTCAACTCGAAGGTTTCCTCTATTTAGCTAAGTCTTATAAAGAGAAAATTGCGGCGGGTGGTGCTGACTTAACGGCTCAGCAAATCACTGACATGAATCACATTATTATCAATAACTACACAAACGCAGGGTTAAGTATCCTATTCCTAGTTGTTGTCTACGGTATTATTTTCTATGGTATCAGAACAGCGATGAAGGCGTATAAAAACCCAGAGCGTACCGATGCTGAAACACCTTATGTACCGGTGCCTAAAGAGGGCGTGAAAACCTCATCTTCACACTAATCTTTAGTGTATAAAATGGTGCCCTGCATTGTGAGTAAACATGATGTAGGGCATCTGTATTGGAGAGCATATGTTTGGAAATTTAGGCAAAACAGGTAAGTACTTAGGGCAGGCTGCACGTATGTTGATAGGCATTCCTGACTATGATACCTATGTACAGCACATGAAAGATAATCATCCAGACAAGCCGATTATGACTTATAAAGAGTTTTTTCGTGAGCGCCAAGATGCGCGCTATGGTGGAAGCGGTAAAGGTGGATTTCGCTGCTGTTAATTAATGACGTCATGAGGAATACAATGAAACCAATCTCTGTCACGATTTTGACCGGTTTTCTCGGTGCGGGCAAAACCACCTTACTACGCCATATTCTTCAAGCAGATCATGGGCATAAAATCGCAGTCATCGAAAATGAATTTGGTGAAGTGCCAATTGATAATGCCTTAATTGGTGATCGTGCGACACAAATAACGACATTGAGTAATGGTTGTATTTGTTGTAGCCGCTCTAATGAGTTGGAAAATGCTTTGCTCGATTTACTTGATGGGTTAGATAGTGGGAAACTCGACTTTGATCGCTTAGTGATTGAGTGCACAGGAATGGCAGATCCCGGTCCTATCACTCAAACTTTTTTTTCTCATGAAGTGCTTTGTGAACGTTATTTATTGGATGGCATTATTACATTGGTGGATGCGGTTCATGCAAATAAGCAACTTGATGATTTTGCGATAGCGCAGGCACAAATTGGTTATGCTGATCGGATCTTATTAACGAAAACGGATGTTCAGCCTGAGCATGAAAGCTTAATTGAACGCTTACAGCGCATCAATGCACGGGCACCCATCTATCCCGTGACCCATGGTGAGATTGACCTCGATTTACTGTTTAATATTCAAGGTTTTTTACTCGATTCACAACTGAAAGTGAATCAACCCACTTTCCGCTTTACCCCTAAACAGCACAATGAAGTGAATTCTATCGTTGTTGAATTTGATTACCCTGTTGAGTTAATGGCGGTCTCTGATGTTATGGAGTCTCTACTGCTAGGATTTGCGGATAATTTATTGCGTTATAAAGGGATTTTATCAATCAAAAACGAGCCGAAAAGGCTACTATTCCAAGGGGTTCAACGCTTATATAGTGCTGATTGGGATAGCGATTGGGCAGAGAATGAGCCGCGTCACAGTGTTTTGGTGTTTATTGGGATTAATTTACCAGAAAATGAAATACGCCAAAAATTCGCACAACTCCAGACGAATAATGAAGAGCTATAAACATATCGATAACCCCTTTCCTGACTGCTAAGGGAAGGGGGCGATAATAAACATACGAATCTTAACTTAACATCATAGCTTTTCATTGGTTCCGATATTAACTTAACCAAAATTAAATGGGTTAAATTTCTTGTCTCATAGGAACGGTACAAAAATATCAAAACTAAATTTTAATAATTTCAAAATGAAACTTATTCTTTATTTTAAGGGGAATTTTAGGTTTGGAAGGGTAAAAGTGTGCTCTAATCGAAAATAATGGTTATAAGTTATCGACCTTACTCATTTTTATTCTATTATGAATTAGTATAAAGAATCAGTAATTAAATGGTCCATTGGCTTGTGTTGATAGAAAAACGAAAAACCAGCGTGATAAGTTAATTTGCTATTATACTTTTAGTGATACTATCGCGATATAACGTTCACCATCAATGATACTAAATTTAGTATCGTTGTTTTTATTGGCCATTTTATTAGTTCGGCCTTGGTTCTGTTGAAATAAACAAGACTTACTCCACTGATATAACCAATAATAACAAGATTTTTTAACCCACTTTTACTAGCAAATACACTAGGGTGCCAAACAGGGCTAACATACGTGTCTATCCTAACAGCGGCACCTTGACTGCAAGGGACTGAGAAAAAAGGAGATTGAAAGTTTATTAAATGCAATTTAGCCAAATAATAATGAAGATTTTGAAGTTACATAATGATCAGTTTTCTCACCATTATTTTTGCAAACATTTAATATCCTATCTAAATCAACGTGATTTTTGATCGGGGTTAAATTAATTTCTTCGATAAGTAAAGTATTAAATTCCCCAACGGTAATATCGAGTTTTTCTAATAATAGTAATAGCATGCTGACATTAATATGATTAATGCCACACTCATAGCGTGATATTTGCTGTTGGCTAAGATTGACTAAACGACCAAAATCGGCACCAGTTAAACCTTGATTTTGCCTAAGTCGTTTCAACGTTCGACCAATAGCTAATGAAATAGATGAAAAAAAACTATCGATACTCAATTCTTCACTTTCCATTAAAAACCTCTGTGTAGATAAAGTTAATAAATTATAGCCAACAAGCAATATGCTAAAACGTATTGCTTATTTAAGTTATGTTTTTATGTGAGCTTATTCTTATTTCTAAAACAAATATAAATCTTATTTTTTTTAGATCAAATATCCGATAGTCTGAATTTATTTATTATACGAGTAAAACCCATAAATGGAGTAATGGTTCTATTAATATAAATCTAATAAAATCAATGCGATAAATGGTTATTGATACTTTTTGAGCACCAATAACTGAGTATTATATGCTTATAACCCTGGTTTTTATGTGTCAATTCGAGATAAACAACTAAGATTATTAACAATTAATAGTTGTTATATAAACATGTTACAAAAAGAAATGTTTAACGGGGAATTGTTAGAAAGTATTAATAAAGTATAAAAAAATATGAATATGAATAAATCAAAAATTATTACTATCAATAAGTTATAGGTTTCTGGTTTTTTGCCATATAAATAAGAAATAATAATGATTGTAATATATTAAATAACGCTTCACTGCATACATGCCAAGTTTAAATAAAAATTACCGATTATTTGGTTAACATCTACATTTTATTGAGCAACAGCACTATGCTCGACCTCTATTGAGCTAAATTATCTACAAACCCATATTTAAGTATTATTGTAAGAATTATCTTAGTTATTTTCTACTGTTTTTATCTGTTTTTTTAATATTTTTAGATGCCATAAAAAAAACAGGCCACGAATAATTAGTGGCCTGTTTTTCTTGAATTTTGATTATGTTAGCGCGCTTTTGCAGCCATTATTTCAATAATTTGAACATCGGTGTGCCTCATAGAGCCGGTAGCTAAAGCGCATAAGTTAGCTATGGATTGGTCTACATCGTCGGACACGATGCCATCAGAGCCTCTTACACAACTGTTGTCGAGAGCCATTAACACGGCTTTATAGGCGGCGCTAGCGCTGGTTGAAACCTTCATCGCACAACTGTTTGATGCACCATCGCATATCATACCACTGACATCGCCAATCATACTGCTAATTGCCATTGCGACAACCTCATAACGTGATTCTAGCAACCAAGCGATCCCCGCCGCAGCTCCCATTGCGGCTGTTGTTGCAGCACACAGCGCAGATAAGGCGGGCAGTTGATTATGGATATAGATTGCCATTAAGTGTGACAACATTAAGGCGCGAGCTAACTGCTCTTCTGTTGATTGTAAGTAGTCAGCAGTGACAACAACAGGCATTGTCGCCGCTATACCTTGGTTACCTGAGCCGGAATTACTCATCGCGGGTAATACGGCTCCACCCATACGTGCATCTGAAGCTGCCGATGTTCTGATCATAATTTCTGACATGAGATCTTTCGACAGCAAGCCTCTATCTCGCTGAGATTGCAACGTTTTACCAATATGCAGACCATAAACATGGCGTAGCCCTTCCTGAGACAGGGCATCATTTAAATGTGCGGCTTCTAAAATAAAGCGGATATCTTCAAATGGCGCTTGTGTTGCAAATTGATAAACAGCTTTGGCCGTGACAGGGGGAAGTGTCACGTCGGCAGCACAATCCACAGGGGATTCATTTTGTTGCATTTGTTGGGTGCTATCAAAAATAACAGTGTCGTTATGGATCATTTTTACGACATGCGTATGAGTACCCGCGATAACGACAGTTGCTGAGCCTTTATCTGTAAATACCGTTGCCTCTGAATAGATCACATCATCACAGGGATGCTTAATATCGACAGTAATAAGGCCCTGCGCCAACATATTTTTACTGCGTTCAATGGCACTCGTTGAGGCTGACTTTAATACCTCTAGCCCAGCGTCGGCATCCCCTCCAACAGCACCTAATGCCGCTGCAATTGGGAGACCCACCATGCCCGTTCCCGGTACGGTCACTCCCATGCCATTTTTCATTAAGTTAGGGGAAACGAATGCGGTGACACGAGTGACCGTACCACCAACGCAAGCAGCGGCTTTTGCTGCTGCTAAGGCTAAAGAGATTGGCTCAGTACAACCTAAAGCAGGTTTGACTTCTTGTTTTACTGCATGGATAAAATACTGCCAAAGAAGTGGCTGAGCTTGAACTTGCATAATGAATTCCCCCTAAAGAACACCTGTTTAATAAGGATATTTTAAAGAATTATTGGGAGAAAATTTTCACTATGTTAGAGAAGATAAAATTGTTTGAGAGAAATTTTTTCTATAAAGATGCGAATAGTAAAAAATAAATTTCAAGTTTGAGCTTAATCACAAAAAATCCTGCCTAAGCGATAGGCAGGATAATATTGGTTTTAAGACTCACTTTCGAGATCAAGTCTCTTACTTTGCCATCGACGAGAACGCCAACGCCATGCGTTAGTTAAACCACGTAACCATTCATCGGCAAAAAAGCCAATCCAAATGCCTAATAAGCCCATTTCCATTTTTATTCCTAAGAAATAACCGAGTGGAATGGCGACTCCCCACATAAAAATAATGGCGGTGCAAAGTGGGAAGCGAGCATCTCCTGAAGCCCTAAGAGCGTTAACCATGACGATATTGATAGTACGCCCCGGCTCTAAAAAAACAGAGAGTAGAAACAGCGGTAATAACACATGAATAATATTTTGGTCATCCGTTAAATTGTTAAGGATAGGGGAACGGAATAACCAAAAGAAAAATACCACGCCAATCGTGACATAAAAGCCCATTTTTAAGCTTTTTATTCCACGACGGTAAGCCTCTTCAAAACGCTTAGCGCCAACAAGGTGTCCCACCATAATTTCATTACCAATACTGATAGAGATACCAAACAGCATGATAAAGAGTGAGAGTTGGAAATAGAGTGTTTGCGCGGCAAGAGAGGTTTCTCCCATTAAACCGATAAACGCAGATGCGGTCATAAAATGGAGGATCCACACTAAATTTTCACCCGCAGATGGCAAGCCTATATGCAGTATTTTACCTAGCATTGTACGTGACCAGCGAACCAGCAGCTGTGGCGTAAACTTGATCCTTAATCCATAGAATAACAGACAGAACAGCAAGATAACGGCGACAATACGGCCCACTACCGTCGACCATGCTACCCCTTCAAGGCCATATTGCGGCAGACCAAAAAAGCCATATAGCACAATCATATTACCAACAACAGTGATCACGTTAGCAATGAGCGTTACCCACATAGCGGGCTGAGCTTTGCCGTACACACGCAAGCAAGCAGCAAGAATGATGGAGATGGCTTCGGGGATTAGACAAATACCAAGAATATGCAAGTAAGCATAACCATCTTCCATAAGATGGGATGGCGTATTCATGATACTGAGGATTTTATATCCAAAAAACAGCGCGATAAGAGCACTGGAAAAACCGAGTAGAAAGTTAAAAGCAATAGAAATATGAATAGCTTGGCTGGCCTTTTCACGGCGTCCAGCCCCTAAATATTGGGCGATGACAACGCTACATCCCACACTAATAAAGTTAAATATGGTAATAAAAAGATCAAATACCTGATTCCCCACGCCCATTGCCGCAAGGTAGGCGGTTGAAACATGGCTCACCATATAGGTATTGATAAGTAATGTGGCCAAATGAAGAAAAATATCAATAAATATTGGCCAACTGAGAGAAAAGAGTGATCTCTCAGTGACATCGGATTGATGCATTGAGAACCTTCAAAATAATTAAAATAAAATTCATATGGATAAAGGAAAAGCAGGCAGATTTTACCCGTATTTATGTTGAGTTAATAGAGTCTATAGGTGCTTATTTAAGGAAAAGTTAATCTTTTGTTTAATAATGATGATTCTGCTAATTTATTCCTGATTGATAGTTATGATATCAATATAAAAAGACAACATCAGAACAGTAAAGGAGTCACAATGACAAAAATTAAAGCCGCAATAGTGGGATACGGAAATATTGGCCGTTATGCACTCGAAGCGGTATTGGCAGCGGATGATTTTGAACTTGTCGGTGTGGTACGCCGTAATGTACAGAATATCCCAGCAGAATTAGCGGGGTACACCGTTGTCGATGATATTGAAAAATTAGGCAAAGTTGATGTGGCGCTTTTATGCTCACCCACACGGGCGATTGGTGATTTAGCTGAGAAAGTTTTAAGTCAGGGGATCAATACCGTCGATAGTTTCGATGTTCACTCCGATATTGTGGCACTAAAAAAACGGTTAGATAACGTTGCGAAAGAGCATAAAAGCGTTGCCGTTGTTTCCGCGGGTTGGGATCCGGGCTCTGATTCAATTATGCGTACACTCATGTTGGCAATGGCGCCAAAAGGGGTCACCTACACTAACTTTGGCCCAGGAATGAGTATGGGGCACAGTGTTGCAGCTAAAGCTATTGATGGCGTTAAAGACGCACTATCGGTAACGATTCCGTTGGGTACTGGCGTTCACCGCCGTATGGTCTATATTGAGCTTGATGCGGGCGCAAACTTTGCAGACGTTGCTAACGCGATTAAAGCCGATAGCTATTTCTCATCCGATGAGACCCATATTCGCCAAGTTGATAGTGTGGACGCGCTGAAAGATGTTGGCCATGGTGTCCATATGACGCATAAAGGGGTTTCTGGAGCAACGCATAATCAATTATTTGAGTACTCAATGCGAATTAACAACCCTGCACTGACATCGCAATTTATGGTTTCTGCGGCAAGAGCGACGATGAAACAATCTGCCGGAGCATATACCGTGATTGAAATCCCACCAGTGCATTTCTTGCAAGGTGATCTCGATAGCTTGATTGCTAAGTTAGTGTAATCACTGGATGGCATGATTGTTTTTGCTACACTCATGCCAATTCCGTTTGACCTATTTAGTCTTTTTAGATAAACCATTAACGTTGGTTTACCGCTTATTTCCCCCGCAATATCGCCATGTCGCGCAGAGTGATAATCTGAGTTTTATTTTAGGTGATCGGGCTATTTTTATGATGGCGCAGCGAACGCTTTGTTTTTCCTTGAACGCAACAAAGACAAACGGATAAGTAAGAGAATCAATTCTGGCAGGCTGTAAAAAGAAAAGCACCTACGGTGAAGTAGGTGCCCTGGTGTTGGCAAAGCCATAGATACTCGTGATATTAAAGTTGCATTATTATTAGCGGTTTATGATTACCATGGACAACTTTCATTGAGTATTAAAGTACTAACGTTTAATTGATTTAAATTTTTCGGTTGTTGCAGTGAGAGCGACCTCCGTTGGTAGGCGCTCCATGGAGCTTGCACCATAGAAACCGTGGCAGTCTGGGCAGTTCGCTAAAATATATTCCGCATCTTCTGGGGTCGCAATTGGGCCACCATGGCACAGAACGATAACATCATCGCGTACTGATTTTGCGGCTTTAGCCCAGTCATTGATTAATGGCACACAATCTTTAAGTGTTAATGCTGTCTCTGCACCAATATTGCCCCCCGTGGTTAACCCCATATGAGGCACGATAATATCTGCACCCGCTTCGGTCATTGCAATAGCATCTTCACGGCTGAAAACATAAGGGGTAGTTAATAAGCCTTTCTCATGGGCTAGGCGGATCATATCCACTTCTAAACCATAGCCCATCCCGGTCTCTTCGAGGTTAGCTCTGAAGTTACCATCGATTAAACCTACGGTCGGGAAGTTTTGCACACCCGCAAAACCTTTGGCTTTTATTTCATCAAGAAAATGATCAAATTGGCAGAATGGATCTGTGCCATTAACACCGGCAAGTACAGGCGTATGTTTTACAACTGGTAAAACCTCTTTAGCCATATCCATAACGATTTCATTAGCATTACCATAAGCAAGTAGGCCCGCGAGTGAACCACGACCCGCCATCCGGTAGCGGCCAGAGTTATAAATGACAATTAAGTCAATGCCGCCTGCTTCTTCACATTTCGCAGAAAGGCCTGTACCGGCACCACCGCCAATAATTGGCTCGCCTCGCGCGATCATCTCTTTGAATTTTTTCAGCAAGCTTTCGCGATTATGTTTCATTGATGAACCTCTATTTGTTGTTCAAAATGTCCTGGTGTAATTGAATCACTTGTTCACAAAACTCCAGTGAGTTGATGTGATATGGACTCAAAATAAGTTTGCGTTTTTCTGTTGTTATAAGATTTTCAGTTAATGCATCAATGAAGGCTTGATCGGCTTCTGGATCCCAAAATTGAGCGCCTTCAATATCCAATGCTGAGAAGCCTGCCGTTGGGATAATAAAACGCACTTCACCTTCGCAGCGGTTCAGTTTGTTTGCTATCCAGCGGCCCATCTGCTGGTTTTCTTCTTTCGTTGTGCGCATCAATGTTACTTGCGCGTTATGGTTGTAAAATAATCGATGGCGATAATGGTCGGGCACCGTTGATGGGCGTCCAAAATTAACCATATCCAATGCCCCACAAGACAGAACACAAGGGGTCTGTGTTCGTGCTATCGCACCAAATCGATCGTCGTCACAAGCTAAGACGCCGCCAAAGAGGTGGTCACACACTTCTGTGGTGGTGATATCCAATACAGAGTGCAGTAAATGGCTATCGATTAATTTTTCCATCGCTTTACCGCCACTGCCTGTTGCGTGAAAAACCAAGCAGTCATACTGTGATTCAAGTTGCTCAGTGAGCTGTTGAACACAGGGGGTGGTTACCCCAAACATCGTTAATGCAATGGCTGGTTTTGATACATCGTCTACTTTATCTTCACGGTTAAAATAGATTGAACCAGCAATTTGGTTAGCGGCATTTTTTAGCACTTTACGAGAAATCACATTTAGGCCCGAGACATCGGTGACGGAGTACATCATCGAAATATCACTTGCACCGACATATCCAGAAGTATCTCCTGATGCCATGGTGGAAACCATGAGCTTTGGAATACCAACGGGAAGTGCCTGCATCGCGGGGGTAATTAACGCGGTACCGCCGGAGCCACCTAAGCCTAAAATAGCCGCTACATCGGTTTGTGCATTGAGGTAAAGGCTAAAAGCCAATGACATTGCCTCAATCGCTCTTCCTCTGTCACCACAAAAAACGGCTTCAACACCTGCTGGGTGGAAACTGGCAACCGTCTGTGCACTAACATCTGCATCTCTTTTTAATTGTGTTGGTTGCGTAGTCAAATCTACAGTGCGTACAGATAAACCCGTCTCTTTGATCAAATCGCAGACATAGAACAATTCATCGCTTTTAGTATCTAATGTTGTTGCTATGTAGATGTATCCCTGATGTTGTTTCATAGGAAAATCCTTACAGGTTAGGAAGATGTTTAATTTCTCATCTGAATGAGACTATAGTATCATTTTGGCTGAATGTAAAATGAGACTGTAGTCTCATTTTGGGGTTGTTCAATAATTTTTAGATATTGGTTTCTTTTATGGCTTGATAAATAAGGCATATTTGAATTTTTTGTGTTTTAATTTTTTTTAAGGCGAACGATAAAAATACAAGGTGCTTTAAGAATCGGTAGCTGTCATTATGGCAAAGTGTCATGATGAGTAACCATTCACTATTTTATCGTAGCGAAATGTTTTTAAGGGGAGGGAGACGATGTCATTAACACATTCTAATCATGAATATAAAGGCACAAGAAAACGGACTTACATTTTACTCGTTAATACAGCATTAGCGCTTTTTGAAAAAGGGAGCATGCCGTCAGTCTCTGAGCTTGCCGCTGAAGCGGGAGTGTCAAGGGCTACCGCGTATCGCTACTTTCCGACGCAAAGTGATCTGATCGCTGCCACCGTTAATGCGAGCTTGGGGCCAATTTTAACATGGCAACCACGTAGCCAAAAAACTGAAGAGCGTATTGATGAGTTATTATCATTTGCCTTACCTCGGATGTTTGAGCATGAAGGCGCATTGAGGGCGGCATTGCAAGTTTCATTGCAACAATGGGCACAGGGGCGATCACTGGCGCAAGACCCTAAAGAAAAGCGTCTTGAAAGGGGGAACCGTAAAGACATTTTAACGATGGTGACCGCTCCAATGAAAGATGAGTACCCTCAAGAAATTATTGATAAGGTGATCAAAGCATTTTCAGTCATTTATGGTTCTGAAATCTTTTTAGTACTCAAAGATATTTGGAAACAAGATGATGCTGAGGTCATTGAAATCGCACAGTGGATGGCAAAAGCAATTATTAACCAAGCCACTGCGGATAAAAATGCCCAAGGGTGCTGATATATCGCACTAAAAGAACGGTAGGGGGAGTACCTATCGTTCCTGATATATAGATTTATAACGCTTTCATAAAATAATACCTTTCATGCTTAATCGGGTACTCAATCAGTGTTGAGATCACCTGATAACCTTGTTTTTCATAAAAAGGTTTTGCTTGGAAACTGAATGTATCGACTTGTGCATATTTGGCCCCCAACTCTTTCGCTTTGTTCTCCATGGCTTGTATTAATTGTGATCCAATGCCTTGCTTTCTCAGTGACTCTTCGAGCCAAAAGTAGTTAATTCGTAGCCAATTTCCGAGTGTTGAGCCTGTTATTCCGCCTAATATTTCCCCTTCTTGTTCATAAAATACGGCTAATGGGGAATGAATATCTTCACTGAAAAATTGCAAATTATAGTTAATTAATGATTGATGAATACGAGCAACTTCAGATTCAGACGGGGATGTTGTGATACGTATTGTCATAATTTTGCTTATCTCTCAAGGTAATGATGATTTATACGGTTATTTACTATCTAATAATTTAATGAATTTAAAGTATTAAGAGGATACTATTAAGACTATTACAGATAATATAGGCACGCTAACTGCTCTCGCAGTGATAGGATTTTGCGATGATAAGATTATTGAAGATGGGCTTAGGCATTGCTATTTGTGCCTTAATTGGTGGCACCCTCACTTATCTTGGCGTACCTCTCGCATTAATGTTTGGTCCAATCATTGCTGTCATTGTGTTTAATCGCTTCAAAATTCAATTTGCCATTCCAAAATATACGCTCACATTTGTCCAGATATCATTAGGAACGTCTGTGGGGCTGATGTTTAATCAAGTCTCATTGGGGCAAGTGGAAAATCTATTTCTACTCCTTTTGATGTTGGTCGTCTGTTTAGCCGTCCAATTTTCATTCAGTTACTTTTGGTTTCATCGCAAAGTCGGGTGGACAAAACAAGAAGCGATGCTGGGCTCTGTTCCGGGAGCCATGGCGGCCATATTAGCATTAACAGATCATACCCATACCCCGCCACAAAAAATTGTCATTTCTCATACGATCCGCCTCATCATTTTAATTTTGTTAGCTGGGATCGTGGTAGGTAGCAATGGGGATCCCCAGCCGTTAATTGTACTGCCATCTTTGACGTTAGAAGCAACCTTCTGGTTAACGCTCATTGTATTAACGGGGTTAGGATTAGGCTTGGTATTGCAGCGGATGCATGTTCCTGCTCCATTTATGCTGACATCATTAGGTGCTGCGACGCTGATCCAAGGCTGGCTAGATGTGCAAATCCATTTTCCGCTGATGATCACTGAACTCAGTATGGTTTTGATCGGGATGAATATTGGTAACCACTTTATTGTTTTTCCACTGTCGTCATTGATCAAAAATATCTATTCATCGGCTCAAGTGGTCATTATTAATATTTTCCTAACTTTATTGATCACACTGTTTGCTGCATGGGTGACTGGCTATCCGATTTCGGTATTGTTGCTGGCTTGGGCACCGGGAAGCATGGAAGCGATGACGTTTGCTGCAATCACAATGAAGCTGGATGCTGGATTTGTTATGTCAAATCACATCATTAGGATGGTGATTATTCAAAGTATTCCTTCCATTGCTATGTTCTGGCAAGAAAAGCGGGCGAAAAAAAAGCGTAATAGCGATGTTGGCTGATCAGTGAGCGTTGACTCCCCTCGATAAGGGGAGATGTTTATTTTACATAAGCAAATAAGCCTAATGAATCACGCGCAAGAGATTGGCATTTAAATTCTTGCGGGAGCGGGATCCCTTTTAGGTCATTGTAGCTCTCTTTGTTCAAAACAGTCATTTGGTGTGAATCGTAATCCCCTAAATCCCACTTATTGCTGCGAGCAAAGTAAACGATAGCTCGTTCAATTTCTCTATCAGGGATTTGGGTGTAGCCACAATCATATTTTAAGTAGATAAAGACCGCTGTGAGATCAGCAAGATCTTCAGCTTCGTTGGGGGTCAATGCTCTGGCAGAATGGGTTATTCCTAACAGAGTTATGATGTAAAAAATTACAGTAAATTTGCGCATTCAGTATTCTATCTGTTTTTTATGTCAAGTAACGTTAACATAACAATAGAATTGTTAGTCAAGTA
The DNA here is from genome assembly GCF_028477805.1 of Providencia sp. PROV268. NCBI lineage: Bacteria > Pseudomonadati > Pseudomonadota > Gammaproteobacteria > Enterobacterales > Morganellaceae > Providencia > Providencia sp. PROV268. The sequence continues at coordinate 271,366 of NZ_JAMPLW010000006.1, read as the reverse complement.
TATTTTTCTTAAAACTGTGTAATATACCCTTAATAAGTACATGGTTTCCTTGACCTTCCTGTAAGGGGAAGCTTTATCATTTTTGGACATTAAACCATATTTTGGCCCTAAACGGTAATCACCCACGGAGCCAGATAGTTTGAATTCGTTTATTAATTTGATAAATAAAAGGAAGGTTATCAATGTTACGTCGCGATTTCATTAAGTTGAGCGCTATCACTTATGCGGCTAGTGCACTACCGATTTGGAGCCGTATCGCTGTGGCAGCCGAAAATTACCCAACACTGGCAATCCCTCCACTGCTAGAGCCTGATGCCCAAGGTAATATCCAATTAGCAATCAAACAAGGTGCTTCCCAATTTGTTCCCGGTAAAAAAACGACAACGTGGGGATATAACGGAGACTTACTCGGCCCAGCTTTGAGCCTGAAAAAAGGTCAGAGCGTAAATATTCATATTGCTAACCAATTACCAGAAGATACAACCGTTCACTGGCATGGCCTTGAAATTTCAGGGGAGCAGGATGGTGGGCCACAAGCGATCATCAAACCGGGCGCTAGCCGCCAAGTCAATTTCACCATCGACCAACCAGAGGCGACCTGCTGGTTCCATCCTCATACTCATGGCAAAACAGGTTATCAAGTCGCAATGGGGCTTGCGGGCCTTGTGATTATTAAAGATGAACAAAGTGACAAACATGGGTTACCAAGCCAATGGGGCGTTGATGATATCCCTGTGATTTTACAGGATAAGCGACTTAAAGATGATGGGCAAATCGACTACCAATTGGATGTGATGAGTGTGGCCGTGGGTTGGTTTGGGGATTTGATGTTAACCAATGGTGCGGTATTTCCGAAACATGTGGCACCAAAAGGCTGGTTGCGTTTAAGGCTACTTAATGGTTGTAATGCACGTAGCTTGAACATCTCAACCAGTGATGGACGTAAAATGTATGTTGTAGCAAGTGATGGCGGATTGCTCGCTGAGCCTATTGCTGTGACCGAATTACCTATCCTGATGGGGGAAAGGTTTGAAGTGCTGATTGATGCGAGGGATGGCCGCTCTTTTGACTTGCTGACACTGCCTGTTAATCAAATGGGCATGACAATCGCGCCATTTAATCAACCCTTACCTGTGTTACATATTGAAACCACAATGGGTACTGGTGCGGGGAAATTGTCTGAACAGCTCGCGACGTTGCCCGCCCTCCCTTCATTGGCTGGATTAACGCGTCGTCGTTTTCATTTAATGATGGATATGCGCTTGGATATGCAAGGGATGATGATGTTACGTGAGCGCTATGGTGAGCAAGCGATGGGTCATATGGGCGGACATGGTGGCATGATGCAAGGCCATATGATGTCGAATGGTGAAAATGGCGGTATGGGCATGATGGGGCATGGTAATATGGGCGGTATGCGTAATGGCGGAGGCCACTGCGGAACTGGCTCTGGTGAACTTGATATCCATAATGCCAATACAATTAATGGTCGGGCATTTTCGATGACGGAAGCCGCCTTTGATGCCCCTATGAATCGCCAAGAAATATGGGTTATTTCCGGTCGTGGCGATATGATGCTTCACCCATTCCATGTTCATGGAACGCGCTTTCGCATACTAAAAGAGAATGGCAAGGTTGTGGAGCCTCATCGACAAGGTTGGAAAGACATTGTTAAAGTTGAAGGCCAAGTCAGTGAGGTGCTGGTGGAATTTAAACATCCTGCCACCAAGGCGCATCCTTATATGGCGCATTGCCATCTCTTAGAGCACGAAGATACTGGCATGATGATGGGCTTCACAGTGAGTTGAGGTGATATCACTTAGCCTTGTGTATTAGGTCGTTAATGAGCCATGCTGCTATGCCCTCATTACGCCCTAATACTGAAGTGAAAAAGTCAAGGATGACATCTTTTATTCATATCTATTGCTATTGATTTTATTCGTTTTCTCATCATAAAAAGGCCATATTGCCTGAAATTGTGAAAGATGAGTTATAAAATTTATAACAAGTTATCGGATCCTTTTTTACGACAAATGGTGAGTTCTGTTATACTCCTTCCAAATTTTGTTCTCATATTTCTAATGTTGCTGTTGGTCGCGGCTTAAAAGCGTTTTGCGTCTTATCATAGAAATGTGAATTTTAGTATTCAAAACAAATAGGTAGTGGGAAATTGAAACATACACTAGAAGTGATGATCTCTGAAGAAGAGCTCAGCCAGCGAGTCAGTGAACTAGCTGAAAAAATTAGCGCACATTATAAAAATATTGATGGCGAGCTGGTCTTAGTAGGTTTATTAAAAGGTTCATTTATTTTTATGGCTGACTTATGCCGTAAGATTGAAGTCCCACACGAAGTCGATTTTATGACCGTTTCAAGCTACGGTAACGCAATGAACTCAAGTCGCGATGTTAAAATAGTCAAAGACTTAGATGAAGACATTCGCGATAAGCATGTGTTGATTGTTGAAGATATCATTGATTCAGGGAATACCTTAAATAAGGTTCGTGAGATCTTTGAATTGCGCGGTCCTAAATCCGTGGCAATCTGTACTCTGCTTGATAAGCCATCACGCCGTGAGGTTGAAGTACCTGTCGAGTGGATTGGATATTCAATCGAAGACAAATTTGTTGTTGGGTATGGTATCGATTATGCACAACAATATCGTCATTTACCTTATATTGGTCATGTCACGCTGATTGAAGAGTAAGTGAATAATATTCGATGCGTTAGTTAAAAGAAGGGCCGTTCCATGGAACGGCCCTTTATTCGTTTATCGCGATAAATAAAAATTATTTTTTATTGGTCAATTTAGCAATTGCTTCACGGTAGCAAAGCTCTAATCTTTCACGGCTATCTGCGGTAATATGCAAGTCATGTAGACGACCATTGTTGATACCGTAAACCCAACCATGGATCATCACTTTTTGCCCACGTTTCCACGCTGATTGCATAATGGTTGAGTGACCTAGGTTGTAAACTTGCTCAACGACATTTAATTCACATAAGCGATTTAAGCGTTCGCAAGGTTTTAATTCACCTAACATTGAGCTGTGTCTGTACCAAATATCACGAATATGCAGTAACCAGTTATTGATTAAGCCAAGTTCAGTATTGTCAACCGCAGCCTCAATACCACCACATCCATAGTGGCCGCAGATGATAATATGCTCAACCTGAAGGACATCAACAGCATATTGGATAACCGACAAACAGTTTAGGTCGGTATGGATAACTAAGTTTGCAACATTACGGTGAACGAAGAGATCGCCTGGTGCAGCATTGATTAATTTTTCGGCAGGTACTCGGCTGTCTGAACAACCTATCCATAAGAACCTCGGTTTCTGAGCTTTGGATAGTTCTTTAAAAAATTCAGGATCTTTTTCTTTTACGGAAGCTGACCATGCTTCGTTGTTAGCAAACAGCTCTTCAATTTTTCTCATCATGACGTATAGCCTAGTTGTGTTACTTTACGTTAAAATCTTATACAGCATTTATTTATTAATTAATATTCAGTTGTATTAATCTTTACATCCTTATGATGTGCATTTCATTCTGATTAGACAATATTGATATGGCTAACCACATGAATTGGTTAGCATATACCTATTTTCTCTTTTCTGCATAACAGTGATCAGAAAAAAATGGCATCATAGTATTATATTGCTCCCAAACCTACCCAAGAATAAAGGTGTTTTTTACATATGACTTACGCACTTGAGTTATCGCAGCTCACCAAAACCTATCCAGGTGGCGTGAAAGCCTTGCGAGGAATTGATCTAAGCGTAGAAGATGGTGACTTTTATGCATTACTTGGACCTAATGGCGCTGGTAAGTCGACCACAATAGGAATAATTAGCTCATTGGTCAATAAAACGAGTGGGTCTGTTAAAGTGTTTGGTTATGATTTAGACAAGCAAGTCGTACAAGCTAAACAACAATTAGGGTTAGTTCCTCAAGAGTTTAATTTTAACCCATTTGAAACCGTGTTACAGATAGTACTTAACCAAGCGGGCTATTACGGGGTTTCTCGTTCTGTAGCCCATCAACGGGCAGAAACCTATCTTTCTCAATTGGATTTATGGGAAAAGCGCAATGAGCGCGCGCGTAACCTATCCGGTGGGATGAAGCGTCGCTTAATGATTGCACGAGCGCTAATGCATCAGCCAAAACTACTGATTTTGGATGAGCCGACCGCTGGGGTCGATATTGAATTACGCCGTTCTATGTGGAGCTTTTTGAAAAAGCTCAATGCACAAGGAACGACGATTATTTTGACCACACACTACCTTGAAGAGGCAGAAATGCTTTGTCGCAATATTGGTATTATTCAGCATGGCGAGTTAGTTGAAAATACGAGTATGAAACAATTATTAAGTCAGCTGGAATCTGAAACCTTTATTTTTGACCTTGGCACAAGAAGCCCTATTCCAGAGCTTAAAGGGTATGAAACTCGTTTAATTGATACGTCGACCTTAGAAGTTGATGTGAAAAGAGAGCAAGGATTAAATGGGGTATTTAGCCAACTTAATGAGCAAGGCATCGAAATTTTAAGTATGCGCAATAAAGCTAACCGGTTGGAAGAACTGTTTGTGAACTTAGTGAAAAAAGAAAGTCATGCCGCTCGTTTGGAGGAAGCACAATGATTTCTCTATATTGGGTCGCATTAAAGACTATTTGGATTAAAGAAGTCACACGTTTTGGTCGTATATGGGTACAAACGTTATTACCGCCAGTGATTACAATGTCTCTCTATTTTGTCATTTTTGGTAACCTGATTGGTTCCCGAATTGGCGATATGGGTGGGGTAGATTATATGCAGTTTATTGTTCCTGGCTTGATTATGATGGCAGTGATAACGAACTCCTATTCTAACGTCTGCTCCTCATTCTTTGGCTCTAAGTTCCAAAAGAACATTGAAGAATTGCTCGTTGCGCCAGTACCGACACATGTCATCATTGCTGGTTTTGTTGGTGGTGGTGTTGCTCGCGGTATTTTGGTTGGGCTACTTGTCACCATCGTGTCACTGTTCTTTATTCCACTCCAAGTACATTCTTGGAGTATGGTGATAATTACATTGTTATTAACTTCAATCGTTTTTTCACTGGCAGGGTTATTAAATGCAATTTTTGCCAAAACATTCGATGATATCAGCATAGTTCCTACTTTCGTATTGACACCATTGACCTATTTAGGTGGCGTATTCTATTCACTCTCATTATTACCTCCCTTTTGGCAAGCGGTATCAAAACTCAACCCGATTGTGTATATGATCAGTGGCTTTAGGTATGGCTTTTTAGGTATTGCTGATGTATCAATTGCCGTGACATTAGGTGTATTGATGATCTTCTTTGTGATTTTTTATGGATTAACATGGTATTTAATTGAGCAAGGGAGAGGGCTAAGAAGTTAACGATATAACTTATTTTCTTATCTCAAAGTGATTTAATTTAACCCCTAATAGCTAGCTAACTATTGGGGGTTTTTTTATACCTTAATATCTATCGACGATTAGTTAGATCCCTATATTCAATTCAGATTTTTATCAATCATGAAATTAACATGGAATACAGTTACGAAAATATACTTAGTTTGGTTTCTTGCGTAAATAATATTAATAAAAAATAATCACTATAATTTATGAGATAAATATAACTAAACTGTCTTTTTGCGATATATGTTCAAATGTAACTAACAAAAAAGTATTAAAATAATTTCAATCTTAAATTTTTTTTATTTTTCGTTGGGTAGGAAAAATAGATATTCTTAACATAATGATTTTATTGTGTTTTCTGATATCGAAAAAAAATAGCAAACGCAAAATAGTAGAGATATCAGCACAGTAGGGTGAAATATTGCCTTACATTTATGTATTAGAATATTGAATACTCTCTTATCCCTCAAATTGGATTTAATAGCTTCCTTGTGTTTTATTTTTGTTTTTTTGTTCTGTGATTTTCTTTTTTATAGCGTTTTGTTTAGTGATTTGTTTGTTTTTAATGTAAATTAACGGTTTTCACACGTAAACTGGATTTTACACATAAATTGCATATACTCCTATGCAGGATGGTCGAGATAAGAAATAACCTTATTAAACTATGTAATTTCATAGTGAAATACCAATAAAAGAATTAGATAACAAATTATATATTTTAGGAGTCATCAAGATGAAACTAAATAAAGCCTTATTAGTTACTTCAGCTATCACTATGTCTTTATTCACTGGCGTTGCAAATGCAGATGTCATTGATGGTAAAGAAACGGGAACTATCCATTTTAAAGGGCAATTTGTTGAATCAACTTGTACTATCGAAACAAATAATGAGAACTCAAGTGAAGGAACAGTACAGTTAGGCACTTGGTTGGTGAGCCATTTTCAAAAATCCGATGAAACAACAAAACCAACAAAGTTTGTGATTGCACTTAACGAATGCCCTGATGTTATTAAAAAAGCAAAGATCACTTTCACTGGAACTGCGGATAGTACAAATAGCAGCTTATATAAAACATCCACAGAAGTTGGTGCTGGTATTGGTATTACTCATGCTGAAAGCGATACAGCTTATATTACCCCTGGAGCACCAGCGGGTGAAATTGAACTTAAAGGAGCTAATAATAGCGGTGAGAAGGAATACTATGCCCGTTATGTGACAACTGGCCCTGTAAAAGCGGGTGTGGCTAACGCGGATGTGACAGTAACAATTTCTTATAACCAATAATGCCAAGTAAATAAACAATAATAATTAAAGTGAGAAAAATTCTCGATTTAATTTAACAAAGTTTTAGCATTAATGGGAACATATCATTCTACACGTGATTATCAGAAGGTATGTTCCCCATATTTAGGGATAGCATTATGGTTAAAACATTAATATCTACTCTTTTTTTCTTCTTTTTAATCGTAACCCAAGCGAATGCAAGTGTTGTACTTGGTGGAACACGGGTTATTTATGATGCAAACAGCAAAGAAGCTTCCATTACAGTTCGTAATAATGATAAGACACCATATTTAATTCAATCTTGGATTGATCATTTCGATAGTAATAATCAAACTAAGTTACCTTTTGTTATCACCCCTCCCTTATTTAGAATTGAACCTGAATCCAGCAATTCATTGAGGATTGTTTATACAGGTAAAGATCTACCTGACGATAAGGAAAGCGTTTTTTGGTTGAATGTAAAGTCGATTCCACCGACTGATCCTAATGCTAAAAATAACCTGACTATTTCGATTAATAATCGAATCAAACTGATTTATCGCCCTAAGTCATTATCGAGCGCAGACGCAGGGGCTGCTTATAAAAAAGTGACATTTGAAAGAAAAGGCAACCTGTTAGTGGGTAAAAATCCAACACCTTATTATGTCTCTTTTAGTGAATTAAAAGTAGGGAATAAATCTATCGACGAGCCTGTTATGCTTCCTCCTATGGGAGAGCATTCGTGGAATATTTCAGGTATTCAAGTTAATAAAGTGATGTGGAAAGCCGTGACTGATGTTGGTGGGATAACAGATAGTCAAGAGCAAGAATTAAAATAATAAAAAATTAAAGTCAGGTATGGAATTTTACTATTATGCTAATTTTTAATAAAGACGAGTACATACAAGAAAATTTAGTATCCATATTTGAACTCAGCAAGATTGCTCCTCATTCGCTCAGCAAAGCCATTGCAGGTTTAACTCTGTCAGTTGCTTGCCTTCCAATGGCGTTTGCTGGTGACTATTTTAGTCCTCACTCGTTAACGCCAGTTAATGGACAAAATATAGCCGAACTGCAAAGTTTAGAGCAATTTTCAACGCCTGGAGGACAGCAGGAGGGCGAATATCATGTAGATATTGTCTTAAATGGGCGAGGAGTAGGTTCTAAATCTTTGGTTTTTGTTAAGAGCAAAGAGGATCAAAAATTAATACCAGTACTCACTAAAGAGGAACTTGAAAATTGGGGGGTTAATGTTAAAACCCTTCCTACTTTTGCCAATTTAACTGAAACACAGCCAATTGAAGATATTTCAAAGTATATTCCAGATGCGTATACACGGCTTGAATTGACTAACCAGAAGCTGATTATTTCTATTCCTCAGATAGCGATGAATAAAACAGCGTCTGGAACAGTTGATCCTAGTTTATGGGATGATGGTGTACCCGCTCTGGTATTAAGTTATTTTTATCGGGGATCTAACACTTGGTATAAATCTTCTCATGCAGATACGTCATCCCACTATGTTAACTTACGCAGTGGGTTAAATGTTGGCCCTTGGCGTTTAAAAAATTATTCAACGTATTCTTATCAAAATAATCAAAGCCGTTGGCAAAATATTGAAACCTACCTTGAACGAGGCATTAACCCTCTTAAATCTCAATTAACAATTGGTGATACTTCAACGCCGAGTGAGGTCTTTGATGGTTTTCAATTCCGTGGTGCTAAACTCGCTTCAGATGAATCGATGATCCCCAGCTCTCTACGTGGTTTTGCACCGATCATCCGAGGAATTGCGCAAAGTAATGCCGAAATAACGATAAAACAAAATGACTATATTATTTATCAATCTTATGTTTCACCCGGCCCCTTTGAAATAAACGACCTCTATTCGACGGGAACGAGCGGAGATTTAACGGTGACGGTAAAAGAGGCCGATGGGAGTGAACGCTCATTTATCGTTCCTTTTTCTTCATTAGCCATTATGCAGCGTGAAGGTCAATTGAAATACGCAGTGACTGGCGGGAAATTTAAAAATAATAACAGTGGCAAAGAGCCTAATTTTGCGCAAGCAACGGTCATTTATGGTTTACCTAAAGGAATAACGGCGTATGGCGGTGGTCTATTTTCCAAAGATTACCAATCTTATGCTGCGGGTATTGGATTAAACCTAGGTTATGTTGGTGCTTTGTCTTCAGATGTGACCCAAGCAAAAACAAAATTTACTCAATTTGATAACCGACAAAAAACAGGTCAATCGTACCGTGTTCAATATACTAAAAATCTGTTAACTACAGGTACCACAGTCACCTTTGCAGGTTATCGTTATTCAACTGAGGGCTTTTATTCTTTCCCAGAAGCTAACGCTAATTATTTGCGAGACAGTTTTTATAGCAAAAAAAATCGTTATCAAGCGACGGTTAATCAGGATTTGGAGGCTTATGGCAACCTTTATGTTTCCGCTTATCAGCAAGATTTTTGGAATCAAAGTGGTCATGAGCGGACATTAAATGCGGGTTACAATAATAACTATAAAGGTTACCAATATACCTTGAATTATAGCTATTCTGATTTTTCAGGCTACGATAAGGCTGATCACCAATTTGTTCTCTCTTTTAGCATACCTCTTGGTGGCCTATCGATTAATAATAGTATGCTAAACCTCTCTATGAGTAGTAATAACAGAGGGGATAGTAATTATATGGCTGGATTGAGTGGATCCCTGTTGGATGATCATAATTTAAATTATTCAGTACAGCAGTCATACGGCAATCGAAATCAAAAAGCACAAGGTAATGCTTCATTATCTTATAAAAGTACGTATACCATCGCAAATGCTGGCTATAGCTATGACCAATTTTCACAACGCGCCAATTATGGCTTAAATGGTGCCATTGTTGTGCACTCTGATGGTGTGACATTATCTCAGCCAATCTATGACTCTTTTGCTATTGTGAAGGCACCGGGAGCAAAAGGGGTTAAAGTTAAAAATAAAACAGGAATAAGAACTGATTGGCGAGGTTATGCGATAGTTCCTTATCTCAGCGCCTATACACAGAATGAAGTGTTATTAGATACCACGTCATTACCAGAAAATGTTGATTTGCAAAAAAGCGCACTGACCCTAGTTCCGACAAGAGGTGCGGCAATGTTAGCGGAGTTTAAGACATATACAGGATATCGTGTTTTATTGACAGTGACGCACAATGGGAAAGCCGTTCCTTTTGGTTCAATAGGACAATTAGTTTCCGAACAAGATGGATTAAGCAGTGGTGGTATTGTTGGGGATAATGGTGATATTTATTTTAGTGGTATGCCAGAGCAAGGAAAGATCCATATTAAATGGGGAAATCAAACAGATGAACAGTGTATGGCCAATTACCAACTTAATGAACAAGAAAAGCAAATGCCAGTAGCATCTCTGCAAGCAATATGTGAATAAAGAACGGAGATAAAATGAAAAATACAGTATTAAAATTATCATCAATTGCATTTTTTCTCGGATTGCTATGTGGTTACCCAAATATAGCTATAAGTTCAGATATTTCTGCAAGGATCATTTTTCCTGATTCAGAATTAGTGTTTGATGATGCTGCGGGAGAGGTCGCATCGGGAACGATTATCGGGGAGGGATGGCAAATATATTCAGGAACAGTTTGTCAAAGCAACCTTAATAACCCGAAAGAACAAGGGAAGTTTACCGAAATGATATTTTATGATGCTAGGTACGCAACAGGCCTAACAGTTAATTTTGGAGGAAAAGCGTTCCCTGTTTATGCTGGAAATGTTAAAGGCGTTGGTTATGCTTGGGGAATTAGAGAGGATGGTGATCCTGAGTGGTATCCAATAAAAGATAGGTATGGAAGTGGCCTTTTTGGTTTAGAAAAACCTGATACTGAGGTTAGGATTGAAATTGCCTTTGCAAGAGTCAGAGTTGATGGTATCCCGCCAAAAGGTGATACAAAGATCTCTCGCGATGCTCGGGCATTTTTTACCTGTTATAAGGACGATGATCCCCAATATACTTATGATGGATTTATAGATAGTAGCTATACTCATTTAAAGTCGACAGCCTCTACTTGTAATATCAATACAAAAAGATTAAATATCGATTTAGGGGAGCATGATCTAAATAGGGTAAATAGGTTTGATGTTGGCTATAGGTTTGGTTTAGCAGAAGAAAGTATTGAGATGAGTTGTAATGCTGAGATGCGTGTTTATATGACATTAGGCGAATATGGAAGAGCCTCTAAAATAGGCAGTGATTTCATCGAGTTAACAGATAACTCGGACTCACCTGGCTATGGCGTGCAGGTTTTTCATAATGGCTCTCCGGCATTAAAAGTTGGTGGTGATAAAAACGTTGTTACCGATAATCATCAGCTTCTATTTCGTACGGAAGCAGGCAAAAAGAATTATACCGTTCCATTGCGTTTTGAATATGTTAAAACGGCCAAAAAGGTTAAAGCGAGTTCAGGGAATGCAGCATTAACACTAACGTTTGCTTATGACTAAAGGATTGATACCATGAGACAAGGTTACAATCTAATACGTTATTTTTTTCTCGTATTCCTTATCCCTATTCTGATTAATTCGGCCTCTGCAACAGTAATGGTCAATTATACAGGAAGCATTAAACATTCGACTTGTGGTATCAAAACACGGAATATCAGTGTTGATTTAGGAACTTGGCTAACTAATAGTCCTAGAGGTTTTGGCAGTGCAATAAATTCCCAGTCTGAATGGATTGAATTTACACTTGAGTTTGATTGCCCAGATAAAATGAGTGTATTAAATGGCCAATTTCAAGGTGTTTCAGAATCTAATGGCCGTTATTTATCGCTTGATAAAGGTGATGGATATTCAACGGGAGCTGCAATTGAATTACAAAGCTATGAAAATAGTCTCCACAATTGGGTCAACCGAGATATTAATACGCTATATAACTTTATGCAGAATGAAGCTATTAATAAGGGAAATACTGAATTAAAAGTGCGTGCTCGTTATGTTCAAACCAATAGTAAAATTACACAAGGTAAAGCAAACGCTTCGGTTACCTTTGTCGTACAGGCCAATTAATATGACCACTAAAAAAATACTGCGGATAGTATTGCTGAGTTATTTCGGGTTAACTATAAACCATGCTTACAGTTACGATGTGTTAGTCAACATCACAGGTGCTGTAAAAGCTTCAACTTGTGATTTAAGTTCGAACCAAACTAAAAATATTAATTTAGGGGATATTTATTTAAGCTCTACAGGTTTGGGAGGCAGCGTTGGTTCGACTAGCCCAAAGGCAGATTGGTCAATTAGCTTGAAATGTCCAAGTAATATTCCAGTGATATTTATACCTAAAGGTAACAGTTATTCTGGTCAATCTAGTGTCTTAGCGCTTGATGCGGTCGATGGCGTTGCAACGGGGGTTGGGATAGAAACAGAATATTCAATGGATAAAAATAATTGGAAAGCATTAACGCTCAATGTACGAAATGAAATTATTAATAGTGTAAAGAGTGAGGGTGACATTCATATTTTTATGCGGGGTTACTATAAACAAATAAATGAAAAAGTAACACCTGGTTTTGCAAATGCCTCCATGACTATCGATATTGTTTACCAATAAAGATAAGAAAAAAATTATTGAATAAAGCCAAGATAAATGAGTGAGATTTATCTTAGCCTTATTTTTTATTTAGAAAACCAAATTATTATAAAAGTTAAAATAATCAACAAGGAAACTATATTTTTACCCGCAATAAATGTAAAAAAGTACTACAGAGCAGATAAAGATGTTCAATATAGGTAAGTAAAAACAGTTATACATAACCGTATGATAATAAAGTAATTTTAGGTATATAATTTTAATTATTCATTTTTTGATGCAGATCAAAAAATAATATTCCTATATAACAATGAGTTGTGATGTGTGAGTTGTTTTTTTGTCACCTCTAAAATTTACGTTTTGAAAAACTTACACAAATCAAATACTACTTTAATGTTATATACTCTTTTTACATGTTACTCACCAGTCGGGTAACATGAATTTTTAACTATTTCTTATTTGTGTATATAAGTCTTTAATATGTTCTCGCATTAATTTTTAGAATAGCGATATTTACCTATATCTATACTATTTTATTAATTACGCGCTGAATAATTAACATTACTATTAATTACTACGTAGAGTGTAAAGGTATATCAATGAAAAAATTATCAACTCGAAATATTTTTATGGCTGTTATTGCTTCAGCATTTGCTTTTTCAGCAACAGCAGAAGAGCAAAGTGGAACGATTAAGTTTAAAGGACTTATTTATAATGCTACATGCACTATTAGCCTGAATGATACTAACTCACCAAATGCTGATGTAAAAATGGGACGTTTTGCTACTAGTGAGTTTACTGAAGAAGGTGATGAGGTTGGTGGTACTGGTGGTGATGGTAAATTAAAAATTAAATTAATTGACTGTCCTGATCAAGGTACTATCTCTATCAATTTAACGGGTCATGAAAACCGTTTTGATAAAACTATCTTAGAACTGGACAATAAAGGTAGTGCTGGCGTTGCAAAAAATGTGGGTATCCGTATTTACAATGAAGATGACCTATCCAAGCCATTAAAAATTAATGGTAGTAAAAGTGAAGAAATAAAAGTAAATGGTAACAGTGCTCAATGGACTGGAACTTTTATTGCTAAGTATGTAAGTACAGACGATGACGTAGAAGCAGGCCAAGCAGACGCAACATTAAATTATAAAATTACTTATAAATAATTTGATAACGCAGATTATCAATTATTAATCTGCGTTACTTTTTTTCTTGGAGGACATCCTATGTTTATGAAAAAAATAGTTCCTACACTGTTATTGTGTTTTCTTGCTAGTTCAACCAGCTATGCTGGCTTTGGTTTAGAAACAACGCGTGTTATTTATCACGAAAAAGAGAATAGCGAAGGTGTTGTTGCATTTAATACAGATAAAAATAGGAATTATTTACTTCAATCTTGGGTGGAAGATAAAAATGGAAAAATAACACAAGATTTTGCAGTAACACCTCCATTAATTAAGCTAAAATCTGAGCAAAAAAACACGATCCAACTGACTAAAATAGCATCATTACCGAGTGACCAAGAAGCATTATATTGGCTAAATGTAAAATTTGTGGCACCAAGTAGTGAGGATTTAGAAAACGTTTTACGTTATTCAATGACAAACAAAATAAAGCTAATTTATCGACCTACAGCATTATCCGATAAAAAGCTTGAAGATGTTGTCAATGAGTTAACTTGGTCTCGCTCTACCGCTGGAGTCAAGGTTGTTAACCCAACACCATTTTATATTAACATTGCAAAAATAAAAATTAATAACAGAGAAGTCGAAGCACCAAGCTATTTAGAACCACGCTCTGAAACAGTAATTAATGTTTCTAATTTAGGGGCTAGTTCCAATAAGGTTTCTCTAAACTATATCAATGATTATGGTAAAGGGTTAGATAGTCAATATCTTATAAAATAATAATCTAATAAAGTAGAGTAAAGGCCTATGAATCGTCTTTATCATAAAAAGTATCCATATTCACCTCTGTTTATGGCTATTGTATTCGCTTCATTGTCATTTGAAATGCGGGCTGCTGATTATTATCCACCTAGCTTGTTAAATATTGCAGGTACAGATACGCAATTGACTAATGAAGATCTGGATGTGTTTAGGGAAAATGATATAGCACCAGGGAAATATCATGTCAGGTTTTTCATTAATAATAATTTAATTCTTAATAAAGAAATTAGCTTTGTGATGATGCCTCGGGCAGATGGTGGAGAACAACTTACACCTTGTTTTAGTTTTGCGGATTGGGAAAGTTTTGGTATAGATTTTCATAAGACCTTAAAAGGTGATCAAGAATGCTTCAATATTAATGATATTGAGTATATGACACAGTCACTTGATTTAAATACTAAAGTGTATTCAATGACTGTTCCGCAATCAATGATTAATCAGCAGCGCATAAGAAAAGCTGAAGAAGCACAGTGGGATGATGGCATTCCTGCTGTATTTTTAAATTACTCTTTTTCAGCTTTTAACACCTATGAAGGCGGTAAAGTCGATGATAACTATTATGGTAATATTCAGACGAAAATTAACATAGGCTCATGGCGTTATCGTAATTATTCCACATGGGCCAACAATCGGCACGATAAGAATAAATGGAATAATATTAGCAACACCTTATCAAGAAACATTAATATAATAAAAAGTGAGCTAACACTAGGGGACTTATATACAAGCTCGCAATTATTTGATTCTTTTAAATTTAAAGGGGTTAAATTAGCATCAGATAGGCAAATGGAACCTTATAACTTAACGAGTTATGCGCCAAGCGTAAATGGTATCGCTAATTCTGAATCTATCGTGACTATTGTACAAAATGATCAAGTTATCTATAAGAAAAGTGTGCCTGCTGGGCCATTTGAAATTACAGATTACTATCCAATGAGTAATGGTGGCAATCTATATGTCACAGTAGAAGAAGCAAATGGTAATGAAGTTAACTTTATTGTTCCTTTCTCATCAATTGCTTTTTTAGAGCGAAAAGGCAGTATTAAATACAGTTTCTCTAGTGGTGAATATGATGGGAATAATAACGGTGATGGCCGTTATGTGAATGAAGCTGAAATCTATTATGGATTAACAGACTTTGTGACCGTTTTTGGTGGTGCACTCTACGCTAAAAAATACCAATCCTATGCAATCGGTACAGGGTTTAACTTAGGTGAGGTTGGCGCAATTACAACGGATGTTGTGCACTCTCGTACTGATGTTGATAATCAATCTACGTTGAGTGGTAATGCATTTAGAGTCAATTACTCAAAACATATTGAGACAACGAATACGAGCTTAGCTTTAGCGGGTTTCCGTCATTTTGATGCTGATTTTATGAATATAGATGACGCATTCTCTTATGAGGAAAAATACCGTGGCAGCTATGAAAAACTAAAAAATGAATACACCGTATCTCTTTCTCAACCAATACTCGATAGCTCAAGCTCGATTAACTTAAATAGTGTTGTTTATGAGTATTCAAGTGGTCATAAACAACAATCTTATAATGTTGGTTTTAACAGTAATATCGATAAGGTTCATTACAGTGTCTATTACACCTATTCAAAAGGTAGACAATTTGAAAATGATAACAGCCGTTCATACAATTTGAGTTTAAATGTCAGTATTCCGTTCGATGTGTTAAATAACACAATGAGTGTGAATTATGGCATATCAACGGATGACCAGCATCGTACTTCACAAACAGCACGTTTAAGTGGCAGCTATGGCGAATTATATCGTGGAACGTGGGATATTTATCAAGGCTACGGTAATAAAGGTATGGGCTATTCAGGGGGATTAAGTAGCTCTTATCGCTCCCCTTATGCAGTCGTTAATGCAGGGTACGCTTATAACGATAGCCATAAAAACTTTAATTACGGTATTAGTGGTGCATTTGTTGGCACTCAATACGGTGTGGTATTAGCACCTTCAATGCAAGATACAAGCGCATTGATTCTTACCAAAGGGACACAAGGTGTCGGTATTATTAATGGGCAGTCAGTTGAAACTAACGCTTACGGTTTAGCGATTGTTCCGGGGATGGCGCCATATCGTAAAAATACACTGGCGATTGATACAAAAACTATCCCACAAGATACCGAAATTGAAAATAACATTATTAATAATGTTATCCCAACAAAGGGCGCTTTGATACTGGCTGATTTCGACGCTAAAAAAGGCTACAAGTTATTATTTAAGTTACAGCATCCAACGAATAAAGAATTACCGGTAGGTGCAAAAGCTGTTACAGAAGATGAAGCGACTCATCTCGTTTCTAACTTTAATACCTTGTATTTAGTTGCAGATAAGCCTAAAGGACGCATTAAAGTTAATTGGAAAAATGAGGGTGCTAATGAATCCTGTGATGTGGATTACAACATCGAAAATACCATGCCAACAAATGGGCTTTATATCCTGAATTCAGAATGCCGCTGAAAGGAGTAAGAATAATGAGAAAACAGATTAATTGGGGCTATGCAGCAGCGTTCAGCGTGGTGTTAATGTTCTCTGGGATAAATAGCAGTATTGCGGCTCAGAATTGTGTTGAAGGAGGGGATGGTCAAAATCACTCTGCAATGCGCGCAATGGTGGACATTAAATTAAGTGGTGCGATCAAAAAGAACGACGAGATTGCTCGTTATACATTTGTGCGAGAGAGTGGACGAGGTGGTGTCGCGCAGTGTGGGCCTGACTCACAAGTCTATGCTTATGCAACATACGGTGAAGGCAGCGGCATTATAGCGAGATATTATGGCGAAATTGATGGGAAGCCCGCTTACCATGTGCATGCTGGTGGCCCCGTAAATATCGTCTATGTCTTAATTGAAAGTAAATCAGGATTGCCTTTTACAAATCGTCCAGGACAAGTGTTGCCTGTTCCTGAAGGTGCACTTATGCCTATAGATGCAACGGTTATTTTTTATGCCGGTAAAGATAACCCGACGGCAACATCCTTTGATAATTCGGTGATTGGGGCGATACTCATTAAACGGTTTGACCCAGGTGGTGGCTCGACAAAAGTTGGTTATACTTATCGACTAAAAGGAAAAGTGACAAGCGCGCCGACATCTTGTGAAGCTAAAAATACCGATTTGTCATTTACGTTACCTCGGGTACCGACCACGGCATTCCCATCCGTAGGGTTCCCGACAACGCCGTCATCTGTTGAGGAACATATTAATATCGTCTGTACGGGGAATGTTTCAGCGAAGATCAAGCTCATTGCAAACAATACAGCGAGTTATAATGGCAAAGATGCAGTGATTAAAATCGATAATGAAGGGCAAGGTAATAATGCCAGTGGTATTGGGTTTGTTGTAAAATCACCATTAAATAATGATAACGTATTAGTTAATCAGGAGTTTGTTAAATTAGCTGATTTAGAAAAAGGTGAAACGCGTGTCCCCCTGAAAGCGGAATATTACCGTTATGGTAATTCTGTCAAAGCAGGGAAAGCAGAAGCGACGGCACAATTTGTTTTGCAATTTAACTAAACGATAGCAAAAGGGGATGAGCAGATCATCCCCTACAATGATGAATAAACAAAATACCCCGCCTATCTATTGGCTATAATGTCATGATAAAAATCGGTTGCACGAAAATAATAAAGACTCGTTTTTCTTAAAGTGGTTATTTAAACGCTGACAGTACCATACATATCCTCTTCAAATACAATATTAATATTCCCCCTATTACCATACTCATCGATAATAAAAATTTGCAGAGGGTCGGCCACATGATAGGGGGCAGGGCAATAATATCCCCAATAATAGAGTTTCTTATCTCTAAGATACATTTGATGACAGACGATAGTGATGGCGTGTTTATCTAAGGTGGTTTTTGACCAAAGAGGACCGAGATTTCCTTCCAGCCGAGGCCAAATCGCATAAGTTGTATCGCCTACAAATCGGCCATCTTTTTCCTCAGTACAATAAAGAGATTGGCGGATATCTTTTATAATCCTATTTAGCCCTTTATTTAATATATTGGAATAGCCAATCTCTATATTATTAGGCTCTATAAACCAGCTATTAACATAAATTCCGCTATAATAAGGCCCTCCAACGATCTTTATTGCATGGGGCATCACGTGATTATGGTACCAATCTTTAATTTTAGGGATATGCTGTAAGCTATATACAGGAGATTTATACTTTAATTTATATTTATTATGTGTTGTAATTTTAAATGTTTTACGTCTTATGACCCCGTAATTATGCTCATAATTCCCCAGTATCGCCCCTTTACTGATATGAAATGAAATATTTTTTGAGATTTCCTGCCAATCGTTATCTGTTATAGTGATGTTTTCATTATTATCATAATCAATTTTTTTAATTCCTTGAATGATAACCCGCTTAGGCGCAATAAAAATAATTTCTCCTTTATGATTTAAAGTGCCATTTTGTGAGGTATTGAATAAACCTTCACCATCGATTCTCACCCCGACTGCAATTTCATGTCCGGGATTGATCTCTTTCAGTGAGAAGTAATATGAGGCACTGATCCTTTTTATGCTTTTTATGGCCTCTATAGATGCATTTTTTATGTGAGTAATCTCATTCTGTACGGCTTTACAATAGTCTCCCCGATGTTCAGAGATTATCCATTCATCACCGAGTAGTTGTTGATCTGAAAAGGAACAAAAATAGATACAGTCTCTAAATTCTTTTTCATTTTCAAAAAAAGCGTCATTATTTTCATCTAAGATTTCAGCAGTAACAATAACCTCAACTTGATTATATCCATTTGCATAAATAACCGAATGAATATTAGTCGGATTATCTTTAAAATGAATGCTAAGATGGTTGATTTGTTTGAATTTTTTAGCTGGGGGTGAGTTAAGCATTTTGGCTCCAAATATTTTAAGCTAAAAGATCAATAGTGCCACTTTTAACAAAACGGATTTAAACAGTAATTTCCCCATCAATATTATGGCGATACTCAATAGTCATGATGCCTTCATTGCCAAACTCATCAACAATTTCAACATGGCTTGCTAAGGATGTGTTTGATTGAGCACGGCATTCAGCACCGAGATAGAGAGGAATGTGATCCACTAAATTGATTTGATGGCAAACAAGGGTGATACTATTTTGATTATTATTTGAAAAGCGGGCAAGTTTAGGCATATCGTTGCTAAATTGTGGCCACACAGAAAACGTATTTTTTTTATTAAATTCACCATTTCTCATGCTTGTAAAATAGAGTGGCGGCTTTTTCTTGTGGGTTAGCTCTGTCCAACCTTCGTTAATTGCGTGAAAATAGCCGACTCTATCTCGAGTCTCAATAAACCAACTCGTTAAGTATGCACCGAGTGCCTGATCATCGGTGGCATAATTCATTGCATGGGGCATGGTCGTACCATAAAACCAATCTTTATAAGGAGCACTATAAGGCAATGTAGGAGAGACCCTTTTTTCGATAATGTTATATTTGTTGGCTGTAATAATAGATATTTTTTTATAGCGAATAATGGCTGCATAATTCCGATAAGAGCTGGAGTGCCGATTGCTACCATTGCGGAATAATGCATCGGTCATGATATATTTCCAACCTTTATCAATCACCATAACATTTCTATTATCTGTATAATCGATAGGGGATATCCTGCTTACTGAAATTCGGCTAGGTGATTTAAAGACAGAGCCTGAATTTAAAGTAGGCGTTCCATTCATTGAGGTGTCAAAATTGCCTATACCAGGAATATTAATTCCTACTGCGATTTCTAAGGCGGGGTTAACAATGTCGGATGAAATAAACTTGGATATTTGAAATGTCGAGCGGGTTATCGTTCGTAGGGTTGGTGGCTCCCGCCTTGATAGAGTTGTGTCATACTTAACTGCTTTACAAAATGGCCCTTTTTCATTCGAAATTTGCCAATTTTGATTTAAGGGTTTACCATCAAAAAATGAACACAGATAAGTGGCATCTTGCACTTCTCGTTCATTATTAAAATAAGGCTCTCCATCTTCACTAATAGCATCAACAGTAATCAATATTTCGATTTGATTTTTTTTATTTGCATAAATAAAGCCACTGGAAAACGAAGGCATATTTTGAAATTGGATCTTTAGAGTATATAACAGTCCAAAAGTCTTCTTGTTTCTATTATCATTCATAGCATCCCCTTTATGTGATGTTTTTTTCAATCTAATATAAATTGGGATGTTAAATAATTATCTTTTTTATTAGCTATGGTGATTTAAATGATATTTTCTAGAGGTATTACTGAGATTAATATAATAATTTTTAATGTTATAGAAAAAGATCAAATAACGAAATGAAAGCTGTATTTTCTTGCTTGGCTAAAAAAGGAAGCTAAGTAACCCCCAACAAGCTAACTGCCGTTGGGGGGATATAGCGTTAAGCGACTTGTACAGGAACTGCTTTGGCAACACGGCTCATAATATTGTCACCGTCAAAGTAAGCGACTTTGGGTTTATGGTGACGAGCATCTTCATCTTTGATATCAACGTATGAGCAGATAATCAATCTATCGCCAACAGCAGCACGACGTGCAGCGGCACCATTGACTGAAATAATTTTAGAACCTCTTTCACCTGCAATTGCATAAGTAGAAAAACGTTCTCCATTATCGACGTTGTAAATATCAATGGCTTCGTATTCGAGGATCCCTGCGGCATCCATAAAATCCTGATCAATAGCACAAGAGCCTTCGTAATGAAGGTCGGCTTGTGTGACCTTAACCCGATGTAATTTACCTTGTAACATTTTTCTAAACATAATTATTGTCTACCATTTTTAATCGTCATGCTGTGTTTGCTTGTTTTTTTAAGCTGAAACTGTGGGTAGGTCAACCTGTAAATTATCAATCAAACGGGTTTGCCCTAACCAAGCTGCCATTAAGATGACCGCTTTTTGACTTATATTGCTCAATGGAGCAAGGGTTTCGGCATCACGAATAAATAGCTCATCAGGGGTAAAACCTGCTTGGCGAAGCGAATCATCGATTTCTTGGATAATCGCTTCAACGTTGTCAGGGGCTGCAATTAGCTTCTCTGCCGCCTGTTGCATAATGCTATATAGTTGTGGTGCTATTTTGAGTTCACTTGCTGATAGATTGTTATTTCTTGAACTCAATGCAAGCCCATTTTTCGCTCTGACGGTAGGCACAGAGACAATTTGTATATCAAAAGAAAGGTCACTCACCATTTTGCGAATTAGCTGTAATTGCTGGAAATCTTTTTCACCAAAAAACGCTAAATCAGGTTGGACTAAATTAAACAGTTTGGTAACGACTGTTGATACACCGCGAAAATGCCCAGGGCGACTCGCACCTTCAAGTATTGATGACAATTCAGGCACTTCAACAAAGGTTTGTTGCGCCATTCCTTCAGGGTAAACATCTTTCACAGAAGGGGCAAAAACGAGATTGATATCGCGACGTTTCAGCTTTTCACAATCCTCTTGCAAGGTTCGAGGGTAATTGGCTAAATCGGATTGGCGATCAAACTGCATAGGGTTAACGAAAATGCTGACAATTACAATATCAGCTTGTTGTTTCGCTTCATCAATTAAAGCTAAATGTCCATCATGCAGGTTGCCCATGGTTGGTACAAGAGCGATACGTTTACCTTCTAGCTTCCAGCGGCGGATCTCACGGCGAAGAATGGGAGATGTTTCGACGATAAGCATAGGTGAATTCCTTATTATTGAGCCGTAATAAAATTATTCAAAAGAATGATCTTCACTAGGGTAGATCCCTGCTTCAACTTCTTGAATATACAGTTTAACTGCATCTTGAATATTGCCTGCTTGTGCAAGGAAGTTCTTGGCAAACTTAGGAGGGCGGGCCGTAATGCCTAATGCATCATGCATGACGAGAATTTGCCCATCAGTACCATTGCCTGCACCGATACCAATAACCGGAAGGAGTAGTTCTTCTGTAATATTATTGGCTAGTGAGGTAGGAACACACTCAAGAACCAAAAGCTGTATTCCCGCATTTTCTAGCGCAATGGCATCTTTCATGAGTTGGTTGGCGGTAACCTCATCGCGACCTTGTACTTTATAGCCACCAAGAACGTTGACGGCTTGTGGCGTTAGCCCTAAATGCCCACATACGGGAACGGAACGTTCACACAGCATTTTGACGGTATCGCATAGCCAGCAACCCCCTTCAAGTTTTACCATGTTTGCACCAGCCTGCATCAGAATAGCGGCATTAGCACAAGCTTGTTCAGGGGTGGCATAACTCATAAAAGGCATGTCAGCGATAATAAATGCGTCTGGTGCACCTTTGCGTACACAGCGAGTGTGATAAGCGATTTGCTCTACGGTAACAGGGAGGGTGCTAGATTCGCCTTGTATGGTCATACCAAGGGAGTCACCGACGAGCATGACTTGGATACCTTGCTCTGCAAATAGCTGAGCGAAGCTGGCATCGTAAGCCGTCATGGTAGCAAATTTGTGTTTGTCTTTTTTAAACTGACCCAGAGTAGCCAGAGAAATTGGTTTCATTATAATAACCTCCGGAAAAGATCCCACTGACGACCCCTCCTGTTTAGGAGGTTCACTGTTTAGGTTGTAATATCCCAAAGGGTGAGGCCATTACGTGGGACGAGTGTGAGCCTTTCTGATAGCGGTTCGCCATCAGGAAAAATCAGATCAGGGGCAATGTCATTGAGCGGGTATAACATAAATTCCCGCTCTTTTAGCCCATAATGAGGTACGGTCAATCGTGGGGTATTAATAATATGACTGCCGAAAAGCATAATGTCGAGATCGAGCGTTCTAGGGCCCCAACGCTCAGCTTTGCGAACTCGACCAAGCTCCAGCTCAATGCGTTGTGTATGATCAAGCAACGCTTCTGGCTCAAGCTCAGTTTCAAGTGCAACCGCCATATTAAGAAAATCGTTTTGATCTTGTGGCCCCAGCGGTTTACTACGATAGATCGAAGAGGTGTTGACTATACGGCTGTTTGGGAGCGCATTTAACGCATCAATAGCCTGTTGAGCCTGTTTCAATGGCTCGCCAAGGTTACTGCCAATAACAATATAGACCAACTCCATTCTATGACCCCTGATTTTTATTTGGTTTATGGGCGCTTGATGATGACTTGCGTGGGCGATGGCGTTTACGCACTGGCGCACTACCTAGCTCAGCTATCATCTCACGCTGCTTAGTATTATTGGAACGCTGATACTCATCCCACCAGACAGCAAGCTCTTGAAGCTCATTTCTCCGTTCAACATTGGCCCTTAATTCTAATAAATCAAATGCAGCACGGAACTTTGGATGCTCCATTAATTTATTCGCGCGACGCCCTTGGCGGCGAGGAAGGCGTAATTGCAATTGCCAAATATCACGCATGGTGGTGGTGATACGTTTAGGTATCGCAATCGAACGGCACTGCTCATCAAGTATGTCATTCATCGCCAGTGCGAAAGCATCATAGTAGGCAAGCCCACCTTCTTGAGACAGCTTTTCTGCATGTTCCGTAACGGGATACCATAACATGACTGCAAATAAAAATGCAGGATTAACCCGTTTATCATTTTTGAGCCTAAAGTCAGTATTTTTGAGTACCTGATCAATGATTTTTTCCATTGGCGAATCATTGTTATTGGTAAAGCGACTACTGATAACCGGAAACAGTTGCTCAAATAAGTGGTACTCCTTTAGCATGTTATAGGTTGCATAACCTTGACCCGCTTGTAGCAGTTTCAGTGACTCTTCAAATAACCTTGCTGAAGGAATTTCGCGCAATAGCGGTGCCAGACGTTGGATTGGTTGCGCCGTATTTGGCTCAATACGCATATCCAATTTACAGGCGAAACGCACCGCACGTAGCATGCGAACAGGATCTTCGCGATAACGAGTCTCTGGGTCACCAATAAGGCGAATAATGCCCGCTTTAAGATCGTTTAAGCCGCCCACATAGTCACGAACAGAGAAGTCATCAATGTTGTAGTAAAGGCTATTAACGGTAAAGTCACGGCGGATTGCGTCTTCTTCGATAGAGCCGAAAATATTATCCCGTAGCAACATGCCATTTTTGGCTTGCTGGGAGCGGTTTTTATCTTCCGACTCAATTTGGTCATGGTGACCGCGGAAAGTGGCAACTTCAATGACCTCTGGCCCGAACATAATGTGGGCGAGACGGAATCGACGACCGACTAGCCGGCAGTTACGAAATAGTTTGCGGATCTGCTCAGGCGTTGCATTAGTTGTAATATCAAAATCTTTGGGTTTTTTACCAAGGAGTAAGTCACGTACACCACCGCCAACGAGGTAGGCCTCATAGCCATTTTTATTTAAGCGATAAAGTACCTTCAGTGCATTATCACTAATATCACTACGTGAAATAGTATGCTCTGAACGAGGAATTACAGTGATATTTTCATCTGTTTCAGTCGTCATTGTCTCTGATTTCTCTGCCTGAATACCGGCACGTTTGGACTGACGAACCGTGGTTTTTGTTTGTTTAGCGTTCTGTTCTACGGACTGAGCTGTCGCAGTGTCAGAATAAGTGACTGGCCTTTCACCGGCTGCCTGTGCGTCACGCGTGTCCTTGTCATTTCGCGATAAAATATTACGGCAGAAATTTGCTACTCGGTTAAAAATAGTACACCTCGATATCATTACGAATATTCATTAAACAAAATAAGCGGCTAATCATAGCTTACTGGCCTTTCTTTGAGAATGCTTAAACGCATAAAAGTCATATTCAGTCATAAGCATTGTCAATAATATCATGAGATGGGATCGCCGCTAGCTGCCATTTATCCGTTGCGGTTTTTAAAATCTCATCGGTACTCAAATCACGCCAGTGCTGGATTGGCGGTTGATTCAGTAATGTTAGTGCATGGCATATTACTGGGCGAGGATCCGTCATCGGCAGTGCTGTGGCATGATTTTGCTTTGATAGCTTATTATTATCATGATTTAGGATCAGCGGTAAATGGGCATAATCAGGAACAGGCAATGAAAGGTGGTGATATAACGAAATTTGCTGTGAGGTGGTAGGGATTAGGTCTGCGCCTCTCATCACTTCAGTGACATTTTGATAATGATCATCAACAACAGCGACTAAATTATAAGCAAACAAACCATCTTTACGATGAATAATAATATCTTCTTCAGCGACATTGGCTGGTGTCACAATTTCGCCTCTGAGCCTATCTGTAAATTGATAAACGGGGTGAGTTTGTTTTAATCGAATAGCCGCTTGATGGTCTGGAAGATGGAGGTTGCGACAATGACCATCGTAATGCCCTTGCAACGCTTTGATACGTTGCCGTGAGCAAGTGCAGTAGTAACTTTTGCCTTGTTGGCGAAGGTCATCTAATGCAGCACGGTAGGCATCATGACGTTTTGATTGGTACAGTACCTGATCATCCCAATATAAGCCGTAATGCGCTAACGTTTTTAGAATATTATCAGCCGCGCCGGGAACTTCCCTTGGGGGATCAATATCATCAATACGCACCAGCCATTTACCTTTTTGCGAGCGTGCTTGCAAATAGCTACCTAGGGCGGTGACGAGTGAACCAAAGTGAAGGTTACCTGATGGAGATGGTGCAAAGCGACCAATATAGGGGGAAGTGGAGGTGCTCATTACTAGATTTCCTTATAACGGCGCAAGGTTAGTGCGCCGTTAAGGACTCCATAATCAGTGATTAGCCAGCCATTTGCTTTTCGCGAATTTCTGCTAATGTTTTACAGTCGATACACAAATCAGCGGTAGGGCGGGCTTCCAAACGACGGATGCCGATTTCCACACCACAAGATTCGCAGAAGCCAAAATCGTCTTCTTCGACTTTCTTCAGTGTTTTCTCGATTTTCTTAATCAACTTACGTTCACGGTCCCGGTTGCGTAATTCAAGGCTGAATTCCTCTTCCTGGGCTGCCCGATCAACAGGATCTGGAAAGTTAGCTGCCTCATCTTGCATATGAGTAACTGTCCGGTCTACTTCATCCCTGAGTTGATTGCGCCATGCTTCGAGAATGAGCTTAAAATGCGCCAACTGGGCTTCGTTCATGTACTCTTCGCCAGCTTTTTCATGATAGGGTTCAACCCCAGCAATGGCGAGAATGCTTAAGGACGATGTCTTACGTTTTTGCCCTTCTTGCATAATGCTTCTCCTACACACGCAAATTTCACAAAACCCCAAAGGGGGGAAAAATTAAGGTCGCTATAAATAGCAGAAGAGTGCCCTCTTGGCAATCGTTCATGCAATGAGTTTTGTAATGCTGTGAAGGCGCGCGTGTTTATTCCTTTTTAAGCCTCCAGAACCCATGCGTCTTCGCTTTGAGCAGCGAATAAACTATCATTATTTGATAGGTGTAAACTTAATTTTTTTACCCAATAGCATTTTTTGCGTATTGATATCTACTTGATAACACAGTACTTCAACACCATTTTCGATAGCTTCTTTCAAAAGTGTGGCATATTGCTTATCAATATGGGCTGCTGCCGAGACCTCGTAGATCCCCGTATGCAAAACTGCAAACAACAGTATGGCTTTTTTTCCTTCTTTAGCAATTGTTGTTAGCTCTCGTAAATGCTTTTGTCCGCGTTCAGTCACAGCATCGGGAAAATAGCCATGGTTATTTTCCAATAACGTGACAGATTTTACTTCGATAAAACAATCGGGTAGCCCATCTCCAGATAAAAAGAAATCAATCCGGCTATTTTCAGAACCGTATTTCATCTCAGGCTTTATTACACTATATTCGGATAATTCTGGAATGTTTTTTTGCGCCAACGCCTCGGCAATGATCTGATTAGCTCGTAATGTATTGATACAAATTAGATGATTTTGTGACGTTTGTGTCACTTCCCAACTGTGTGGGTACTTGCGTTTTGAGTTATTCGATGTTGAATACCAAATTTTATCTCCGGGCGTTGCACAGCCAGTCATCGCCCCCGTATTGGCACAGTGGATAGTCATGACTTCACCGTCAGGTGTAACGACATCCGCTAAAAAGCGCTTGTAGCGTTTGATCAGTGTGGCTGGTTGTAACGGGGGAATAAACTCCATATTGTCTCCGCAATCAGTATTCAGGAAATAAGCAGCAATGCTACAATCTTTGCCTGAAAATGTTAAATACCATTGGAGTTATCAGCCGCGTGTTACCGATTTATGACGTTAGTGATTCCTTACTTACGGCCTTACAGCAATCTCCGCAAGTGTTATTACATGCCCCTACAGGGGCGGGTAAATCAACCGTTTTACCTCGGCTAATATTAGAAAGTGGGGTGATTGACGGACGTATTATCATGTTGGAGCCGAGACGAATTGCGGCTCGTAGCGTCGCTAAACGGTTAGCCGAGCAGCTAGGCGAAGATATCGGTAACACGGTAGGGTTGCGCATGCGCTCTGAAAGCCGAGTTAGTGTAAACACACGTATCGAAGTGGTGACTGAAGGGGTTTTGACTCGCATGTTGCAAGATGATCCGATGTTAGAAGGGGTCGGTTTAGTCATTCTTGATGAGTTTCATGAACGCAGTTTACAAGCGGATTTAGGCTTGGCGCTACTGCTTGATACTCAGCAGGCACTGCGTGATGATTTAAAAATCTTGTTGATGTCGGCCACATTGGATGATCAAGGGCTGGTGGCTCTATTCCCTGATGCCCCCGTGATCGTATCCGAAGGGCGTGCCTATCCTGTCGAAAGGCATTTTTACCCCATCAATGCGAATAAATTATTCCACAAAGAGGTGGCAAATGCGGTTTGGCGATTACTTCAACAAGAAAGTGGCTCGCTATTGCTTTTTCTACCCGGTGCGGGGGAAATCGAGCGAACACGCTCAGAGCTAGCTTCTATGGTTAGTGAGGACATACTTTTATGCCCAATGTATGGGGCACTATCAATAAAAGAGCAGCAGCAAGCCATTCAGCCTGCCCCTGAAGGTAAACGTAAAGTCGTTTTAGCGACCAATATTGCAGAAACTAGCTTAACGATTGAAGGCATTCGCTTAGTTGTTGACAGCGGTTTTGAACGAGTAGGCTTATTTAATCCTCGCACTGGACTAACAAAACTGGTTAAACAGCGTATTAGCCAAGCGTCCATGCAGCAGCGGGCTGGGCGAGCAGGACGGTTAGAAGCCGGTATTTGTTGGCATTTATTCAGTCAAGAGCAAGCGGAAAGAGCCGCACAATTTAGTGAAGCTGAAATATTACACAGTGATTTAAGTTCGTTATGGTTATCCCTATTGCAGTGGGGATGCCAAGCGGTGGAGCAGCTTCAATGGTTAAACCTGCCACCACAACCCGCAATAGCCGCAGCGAAAGAGTTGCTGAGTCGACTTGGGGCGATTGATCAACACGGTAAGCTAACTCCGCTTGGAAGAGGAGTCGCAGAACTCGGAAGTTCAGTGCGCACTGCCGCCGTGTTGTACAAGGCCTTGCAAAGTCAAAATAATGAAGTGATTAAATTAGCGGCGTTATTAGTGGCAATATTAGAAGAGCCTCCACGCCAAGCTCACAGTGATATTTATTATTATTTGGATAAGCCTACAGAGAGTTGGTGCAAACGTGCCACTTTATTATGTGGTTATCCGGTCACAGCAGCAGTTGGCAGAAACGTCTCGCTAATAAGTGAGTGGTTACCTACTTTATTAGCGAGCGGTTTTCCAGACCGTATCGCGAAAAGTCGAGATCATCAAAGCCGCTATCAGTTAGCAAGTGGATTAGGGGCATCGTTAGATGAAAATGACGCGTTGTTAGGAAATGAGTGGCTAATCGCTCCAACACTTTGGCAACCTGAAACCTCAGCAGATGCCAAAATAAGTCTAGCAACCCCTATTGAGATCGCTAGCTTGCAGGCGGCTTGTCCTGATTTGTTTTATCAGCAGGAAACCGTCGAGTGGGATGAACAAAAAGGCACTTTAATTGCTTGGCGACGGTTGCAATGTGGGCAATTGGTTGTTCGCTCTGAAAGATTAACCCATCCTGATAGACAACAAATTAAACAGGCATTGTTACATTGGCTAAGGCAAAATGGATTAGAAAGTTTAAATTGGAGCCCGTTTGCACAGCAGTTTCGGATCCGTTGCCAATTGGCTCAACGTTGGTTTGCTGATACCACTTTACCAGATGTGGCTGATGAGGCTTTGTTGGCTTCCTTAGAAGCTTGGCTTGCGCCTTACTTAGATGGAATAACTCACCGTAAGCAACTTCAAGAAATCAATGTCGGGGAGCTGCTGATGCATCGTTTAGATTGGGAGCAACAAAAATGGTTAAAAGAGGCTTTACCGACGGACTATTTAGCGGGTTCGGGGAGCCGTGTAAGCATTCACTACTCTTTAGATAAGCCCCCGATGATAGAGATCCGCATGCAGGAGATGTATGGGCAGACATCGAACCCAACGGTTGCTCATGGCAAAGTCGTTGTGGCGGTTGCTTTGTTATCACCTGCGATGCGCCCATTACAGATCACCCAAGACTTAGGGGCTTTTTGGCAGGGCAGCTATCGAGAAATACAAAAAGAGATGAAAGGTCGCTACCCAAAACATTTATGGCCAGATGATCCTGCTAATACGCAACCTACCAATAAAACTAAAAAAGCGATGAATACCGAGGGGCGTTAAATAGAGGCGAATGAAAAAACAGGCGAGATATACACGAAACACGCCGTGAAAAAGCATCATCAGTCAATTTGAGCCTTCTAATTTTTTGTTGGTATGGATAAGTGCGCTAGCAACTCAATCCAGATATGGGTCGTGATAGAAGGTCTAACTGAGAGCGTTTTTATCTTGCGTTGTTGTGCTATGTCTCAGACATGGCATGAGTTTCACTGTCTGTCAGTAAATCGATGTAAATATCTGCATAACGTAACAGAAAAAAGTTATAGCTAGCTTCAGGCATTTTTTATCCACTCATTGCGCGACAAAATTGATATGGATCCTACACGCTCTATTTGATATGGAATAATAGAGTAAACTTTAAAAATTACTTTAAATATTAATTGGTTAATTGAGTGTTACGTGTATGCGTGTTTTTAGTTGGAAAGTAAAGTATCACGGATAAAAATATTCTATTTTATTAATTGCTTATAGGGTTTATTTTGTTTTTTTGCCGTGTTGGTATGTCATTGGCAGTTTTTGAGATAAAATTTAGCGATGCAAATGATGTGCAGACAAAGATAAGTGCGTAACAAGGCTATTTTATGCTCTAATAGATGTCCGTGGTGATGGAGTGATATTATTTGCTGCGTAAGGTAATGAAATGTAATTAAGAGCTTTCTTCTGTGAACGCTTTGACATTTTAAGTCAGAATCAAGGATAGTACGTTAAGAATGTAGGTGATATGGAGCGACCATGTCCGGTAAAGATTTTGAACCTATTGGTAGACGTAAGAATACGTCGACGAAAAAAAAGCAGTCTCATTCACGCCGCCGCCGTGATGACTATGATTATGATGAAAAATTATTTGATGACGATGATATTGATGAGCAAGACCTCGATGATGAAGAGGACGAGCTAATGGCGAAGAACAAAAATAACAAAGGTAACAAAAATCGTAAGCCAAAAAGCCGATGGCGCTGGTTTTGGTTATTGGTCAAAATTTTTATTGTCTTTGCTGTATTGCTTGGAGCCTATGCTTTTTATTTAAACCAGCAAATCAAAGAACGCCTTGATGGCAAGGTTTGGGATTTACCTGCGGCAGTGTATGGCCGGATGGTTAACCTTGAACCGGGAATGGATTATAGCCAAGCTGAAATGATCCGCTTACTGGAAGGTATGCAATACCGTAAAGTGACGAAAATTACTAGCTCAGGTGAGTTTTCCGTTAAAGGCAATACGATTGAAATATTACGGCGTCCATTTAATTTCCCTGATCAGAAAGAAGGGAAAATATTGGCGCGCATGGTGTTTGACCAAGGGATCTTAACTAAAATTGAAAACATGGAAAATGGTCGTTCATTTGGCTTCTTCCGGTTAGATCCTAAACTGATCACCATGATGCAGTCGGCGAATAATGAACAGCGCTTAGTTTTACCGTTGTCAGACTTCCCTGAATCGCTAGTGAAAATTTTGATAGAGACCGAAGACCGTAACTTCTATGAACATGATGGGGTGAGTCTTTACTCTATTGGTCGAGCGGTTGTCGCTAACTTATCTGCGGGCAAATCTGTGCAAGGGGGAAGTACCCTGACGCAACAGTTAGTTAAAAACTTATTTTTAACGAATGAGAAGACATTCAGGCGCAAAGCGAATGAAGCCATTATGGCGCTCTTGCTAGATTACAACTATAGCAAAGACCGTATCCTTGAATTGTACCTCAATGAAGTGTTCTTAGGGCAAAACGGGAACGATGAAATTCGTGGCTTCCCATTAGCGAGCCTCTATTATTTTGGTCGCCCTATTAATGAATTAAGCCTAGACCAACAAGCGTTATTAGTTGGAATGGTTCAAGGTGCCACAAAGAATAATCCGTGGACGCAGCCAGAAAATGCGATTAAACGTCGTAATATCGTGTTGAAAATACTAGAAACACGCAATGTTATCGATAATGAAATGTATCAAGTGCTTAGCGCGCGTCCTTTAGGAGTAAAACCAAGAGAAGGGCTTGTCGCCTCTCAGCCTGCTTTTATGCAGATGGTTCGTCAGGAATTAAATGAAAAACTGGGCGATAAAGTTAAAGAGCTTTCTGGCGCAAAAATCTTTACGACTCTTGACCCCGTAGCACAAACTGCGGCTGAAAATGCGGTGGAATCAGGTGTGGCTCAGCTACGAGCAGATCGCAAACTGAATGATATTGAAGGGGCGATGGTCGTGGTTGACCGCATTAACGGTGAAGTTAGAGCGATGGTAGGTGGCTCACAGCCACAATATTCCGGTTTCAACCGTGCGCTCAATGCGCGTCGTAATATTGGTTCATTGGCGAAGCCACCGGTTTATTTAGCGGCATTGAATGAGCCTGATCGTTTCCGCCTGAATACATGGCTAAAAGATGAACCATTATCCGTTAAGGTGGGGAATCAAGTCTGGAGGCCAAGAAACTATAGCCGCAATTTTACAGGGGGAATGATGTTGGTTGATGCATTAGCGAAATCACAGAATATCCCAACGGTAAACTTAGGGCTAGAAGTTGGGCTGGATCAGATAGTTAATATCTTTGTGCGCCTAGGTGCGCCAGCGAGTGCGATGGAAAAAGTTCCCGCAATGCTACTCGGTGCGGTTAACTTAACACCGGCTGAAGTGGCGCAAATCTACCAAACCATTGGTGGTAATGGTAACCGCGCTAAACTTTCTGCATTACGCTCTGTTATTGATGGCGATGGCACTGAAATTTATCAAAGCTATCCATCCGCTGAGCGTGCAATACCGTCACAAGCGGCTTATTTAACGCTCTATGGTATGCAGCAAGTGGTGCAACAAGGTACTGGGCGAGTACTGCTGAAGAAATATGGCAAATATAATTTAGCGGGTAAAACGGGAACAACCAATGACTTGCGTGATAGCTGGTATGCAGGTATTGATGGTAAAGAAATCGCCATTGTCTGGATTGGTCGTGATAATAATGGGCCAACACAGTTAACGGGCTCTACCGGTGCATTGCGTGTGTATCAGCGTTATTTGGATAATCAAACACCATTGGCGTTGATTAATCGTCAGCCTGAAGGGATTGTGGATATGAAAGTGATGCCTGATGGTCAATTTAACTGTTCAGACTTTGGTGGCGGACGCGTATTGCCGATTTGGACTGAGGCGCCAGACGCATTATGCCAATCATCCGCACAGCAAGAGCCAGTTTGGGATTTAAATAACAACGCTCAACCGGCCCAAGAAGACGCACCAGATTGGGTGAAGGAAATGTTCGGTAATAATTAATTAGTACCGTAAAATGAAAATGCCCCGTGAGTATCAACTCGCGGGGCATTTTTTATAGGCGGAGCTTATACGATCAACACTTGAAATAACAACAGACTGTTTGCATCGCTATAAATATTTTCACCACTTATCCAAGTGGGATATGCCGTTTTAATTCCCCACTTTTTATTGTTTCAGCACTTGTTCCCAATGCTTTGACGGGTTCAACTTGTGAAATTGTAAGTTGTGCTCTAATCGCTTTAACATTAATGAGGAAACGCTAGTCGCGACAAAATGAGGGAGTAAAGGCGTAAATAAGGAGGCGAAGATATCGCCTCCGAGTGAAAGAAAGGTTAAGCAGTTTTCATTTTTGCAAATGCAACTTCTGCTGCTTCGATGGTTTTCTCAATATCTTCATCGCTGTGAGCAATAGACATAAAACCCGCTTCGAATGCGGAAGGCGCTAAATAAATACCTTGCTCTAACATAAGGTGAAAGAAGGTTTTAAAACGCTCAACATCACACTTCATGACGTCTTGGTAGCAAGTCACACTTTTTGCGTCAGTGAAGAAAATACCAAACATGCCGCCGACATGGTTGATCACCATTGGAATGCCTTGCTCTTGTGATACGCGTTTTAAACCGCGGGCTAATTTTTCAGTTAGCTCGGTCAGTCTCGCGTGAACACCTGGCTGTGCAACCTCATTAAGACAAGCAAGGCCTGCTGCCATTGCAACTGGGTTACCGGATAGCGTTCCTGCTTGGTATACAGGCCCAATCGGCGCAAGTTTCTCCATGACTTCGAAACGACCGCCAAATGCGCCAACCGGCATACCACCACCAATGATTTTACCTAGGCAGGTTAAATCAGGTTGTACACCATAGTAATCTTGCGCGCCGCCGAGTGCCACACGGAAACCCGTCATGACTTCATCAATGATCAATAGGGCATTAAATTCATCACACAGTGCACGTAGGCCGGGTAAAAACTCATCGGTTGGTGGAACACAGTTCATGTTACCCGCAACAGGCTCAACAATGACGCACGCAATATCTTGTGGATAATTTTCAAAAGCCTGACGAACCGATGCTAGATCGTTATAAGTGCAGGTGAGTGTATGTTTAACGAAATCTTCAGGTACACCCGGAGAGTTAGGCTCTCCCATTGTCAATGCCCCTGAGCCTGCTTTGACTAATAAACAGTCAGCATGGCCGTGGTAGCAACCTTCAAATTTAATAATTTTGTCGCGACCTGTGTAACCACGTGCTAAGCGGATCGCACTCATGGTTGCCTCAGTACCTGAGTTCACCATACGGATCATATCGATAGAAGGCACTAATTCACAAACCAGTTTTGCCATTTCCACTTCTGCGGCAGTTGGCGCACCGAAACTTAAGCCTTTATTGACAGCTTTGATTACGGCATCACGGACGGCGGGGTGGTTATGACCAAGCACCATTGGCCCCCAAGAGCCTACATAGTCAACATAAGCTTTACCATCAACATCAAAAATATAAGCGCCATCAGCACGTTCAATAAATAAAGGCGTACCACCAACACCATTAAATGCTCGTACTGGTGAGTTGACGCCTCCGGGGATTAGCTGTTGCGCTTCATTATATAAGTTTAAAGATTGGCTCATGCAAGGCTCCTGAATAGGGACAAATAAATCGACTAAATACCGTTGAAACGAGACTTATCATACTTCAAGTTACTTAGATAGGGTGGCTCAAGCCATAAGGTAGCGCTGAGTGAGACCACTTTTGGTTGGTCATCTACATGCAACTTGAATTATTTAATAGGCCTATTCTAAAGCACGGAACCAATTAAACCAAATTCATTGATTGGTATGCACAATGTGTTGAATTACGACACAGGACTTGAATCAATGACTAAGCTGGCGGATAATTAGTAAATTGATCTGAGTAAGCTATCTGCTTACGCTGAATTACCGGTTGACCGGCTTGGAGTAAAAAATGAGTGATGATGCAGCTCTGCCATTGCAGTTTACTGATGCGGCAGCAATTAAAGTAAAAGACTTAGTTTCTGAAGAAGACAACCCAAACCTGCGTCTACGTGTTTACATTACCGGTGGTGGTTGTAGCGGCTTTCAGTATGGCTTTACCTTTGATGACCAAATTAATGATGGCGACATGACCATTGAAAAACAAGGCGTTGCCTTGGTGGTTGACCCAATGAGCCTACAATATTTGGTTGGCGGAAGTGTTGATTATACTGAAGGGTTAGAAGGTTCACGTTTTATTGTGACCAATCCAAATGCGAAATCCACCTGTGGTTGTGGTTCTTCATTTAGCATTTAAGTCTTATCGTTGAGAGGGGCGTTCCCCCTCTCATTCATCGCTATTCTGAGTGTAATTGTTCACACAATGACTGGGCCGCCAGCACTACGCGAGGGCCAGCACGATGAAACCAATCTTCATTTAAACGAATAATCGGGATAGAAAGTTGCGTTTGCCAAAATTGGCGAACGGCAGTTTCTTGAGTCTCGGTTCCTGTCATTACAATCATCTCGGGCTGCCTAGCAATAACCTGTTCACGGCTGACTTGAGGCCAAGGCACAGCACTGTTTGCGAAAATATTTTCCCCACCACACATTGAAACAATGTCATTTTGAATAGTGTTACTGCCTGTACTAAATAGGGGTTGAGTGCCTAGTTGAATAAAAACCCGTTTTTTGGGGCGCTCTTGCTGAGCGTAACGTTGTTTTAGCTGGTTAAGTTGCTCACGCATCGATAAAACGGACTGCTGGGCAATTTGGGGCTGCGGGCTGTATTTAGCCAGTTGTTCGATAGCAGAAATAACCCCTTCAACGCTTTGTGGATCGAAATAGATAATAGGGATCCCCAAAGCAGCAAGT
The DNA here is from genome assembly GCF_028477805.1 of Providencia sp. PROV268. Taxonomy (NCBI): domain Bacteria; kingdom Pseudomonadati; phylum Pseudomonadota; class Gammaproteobacteria; order Enterobacterales; family Morganellaceae; genus Providencia; species Providencia sp. PROV268. The sequence continues at coordinate 235,409 of NZ_JAMPLW010000006.1, read as the reverse complement.
TGGTCGAGTGGGCGCTGAGGGTTACCACCTCGCCAAGCTAAAATAAGATCGGGTTTTAGTGCCACAATCCGTTCGACATTAAGGCCTTGCCAATCGGAAACCTGCTCTAATTGTTTCGCTTCGGCAGGATAATCGGAGTATGCACTGACAGCAATCAGGCTTTCGCCTAATCCAGCCGCATAAGCCAACTCAGTATTCGCTGGAGAAAGGCTGATCACGCGGTGTTTCGTGTCTGCAACAACCGATGTATTAAAAAATAGCAATAGTAGTAAGGCGAGTGTGGTTTGAAGTGTGCTTGGGTGCCATTTCATGCAGTCATTGCCTCTAACTAAAAGAATAAATAAAAAGCATAGCGTTTTATTGACTATGCTTTTTATTTTAAACGAAAGTTATGCGAGTTCAGCTAAAATTGCCGCTATCATCAGTGATGATTGGCGCGCTGCAACAGGTAAAAACTCATCAAAACTGGTGTGTGATTCTTTATCTGCTACATCGGAAATAGCGCGTACGACAACAAAAGGTACAGCGAATTGATGGCAAACTTGGCCGATGGCGGTAGCTTCCATCTCAACAGCAGCGACTTGAGGGAAGGTTTTTTTAATTCGAGCCAAAGGCTCTGCGCCATTGATGAAAGCATCACCACTGCACACAAGACCACGAACCGCATTCATATCCAACTGTTGAATACATTTTTCGGCGAGCGCGATCAATTTAGGGTCAGCCATAAATGCGGGAGGGCATTGCGCCATTTGGCCTGGTTCATAACCAAAGGCAGTTACGTCTGCATCGTGATAACGTACCTCAGTTGAAACAACGATATCGCCAACATTTAAGTTAGGATCTAAACCACCCGCTGAGCCAGTATTAATTACTATATCGGGTTGGCAATGTTCAAGTAGCAACGTGGTGCCGATTGCCGCCGCCACTTTACCAATACCTGATTTTAGCAGCGCAACGTCGACGCCATTAATTTTCCCTGTGTAAATTTCACAGCCAGCACGGCTGAGAGTTTGGCAGCCTTCAATTTGTTCACGCAGGATGGCAACTTCCTGCTCCATTGCACCTATGATACCGACTTTCATTATGTCATACTCACTGTTGATTAATTAGACACTTAAGGTAGAGATGACTAAAGTGTAACATTGAAAGGTATTATTTCTCTGCCTTTTATTTTTGTCTCGTGTATAAAGGATGAGGAGTTGGTGTGAGCGAAATTAATTTTCTAACAAAATTAAATTATCAACGAAACTATAATAGCGCGAAAAGTCCTCGAGTCTCTGCTCACAATGAAGATGCTGTTAATCGCCAATTTGAAAGTGATAGAGGCCGAATTATCAATTCAGCGGCAATCCGTCGGTTGCAGCAAAAAACACAAGTATTTCCATTAGAACAAAATGCCGCAGTGCGCAGCCGATTGACCCATTCCTTAGAAGTACAACAAGTCGGGCGTTACATTAGCAAAACGGTTCTTCACGAATTAAAAAAGAAAAAGTTACTGGAAAAATATGGGCTACATGAGCGTTGTGATGCGTTTGAAAGCCTAGTCGAAATGTCTTGTTTGATGCACGACATCGGTAACCCTCCTTTTGGGCATTTTGGTGAAGCCGCAATTCAGAGTTGGTTTCGCCAACTGCTAGCCCCTCAATACCAATACACACCCGATTATCCGGATCCTTGTAAAATCGCCGCCATGCGTTTAACTGGGGATGAACGTCTTGATCTCTTCCGTCGTCAACTTAAACAGGATTTATGCTCTTTTGAAGGTAATGCGCAAGGGATACGCATGGTACATCGCCTATTGAAGCTAAACCTCACTTATGCACAAGTCGGCTCTATCTTGAAATATACGCGCGGAGCATATGATCTTGAGCCTATTCCTGAAGAATTTGATTATTTGATGAAAAAGCCGGGCTACTATTGGTCTGAACTCGGTTTCGTGAATGAACTATGTAAAAAATTAGAGATGGGTGAACATTGTCGCTTCCCACTTTCTTATATTATGGAGGCGGCTGATGATATCTCTTATTGTATTGCTGATTTAGATGATGCCGCTGAGAAAGGAATTTTTACCGTTGAACAATTGATCAACTATTTGCGGAACGAATGGGGGGTCGTCGAAAAAGGCGACTTATTTGATGAAACCATTATGAGCGCTTTTAATAATATCAGTGATAACCATACAAGACGAATTCAACAAGACCAATTTTTTATGTATTTACGAGTGAATATTACCAGTAAATTGGCTCGTTACAGTGCTCAGCGTTTTATTCAGAATCTCCCCGAAATCTATGCAGGGCGCTTCAATAGCGCATTGTTGGAAGATAAAAGCCCTGAGCATCGCTTACTTAAAGTTTTGAAAACGGTTGCATTTAAGCATGTCTTTAGCCATCACGAAGTAGAAGAGCTGGAGTTGCAAGGTTATCGCATCATTGGGGGGCTGTTAGATTTTTATCGCCCATTATTGATGTTAGAAAGGGAAGACTTTATTTCGCTAGTTGAAAATAACTATCACAAACAATTTTTTATCGAAACACGGTTATTCCATAAACTCTCTAATAAGCACCGTTTGTCATACAGTGAAGCAATTGAAGGCATATGTGCAACAAATGAAATAGAGAAATCTATTCTTGAGTTTTATTATCGGGCACGATTAATTCAGGATTATATCAGCGGCATGACGGATCATTATGCCTATGAAGAATATCGTAAATGTATGGTGTCAAACTGATTGTTTATTCGGCAGTAAGGTGATGAAGGCGTCAATTATTTTGAATAAGAGCCGTTCAAACAAACAAAAATAATAAAAAAATATACGTTAAGTGAAAAAGTGATAACTCATCTTGGCAAAAAAACTGCTATTATAGGCGCGCTTTTTACTGAGCATATATTCTGCTGACTAGGTGATATGCACTAGTAGACGCTATAGTTACGCGTAGGTAGAGCTTAAAGTCAGTGTGTTGTCGCGTATCTTATGCCAGTGAGAGAGCATCTCTTTAACCAAAGAGAATATAAAATTATTTTCTGAAACTTAACACCTCGTAGTGACAAATTATGGCCCAATTTTACTCGCCAAACCGCCGTACCACCCAACGCCGTCAAATAACGGTGACAATCGATAGTCTAGATGCAGCAGGTCAAGGAGTTGCACGCTCTAATGGTAAAGCGATTTTCGTAGAAGGGCTTCTACCCGGTGAACAAGCGCTAATTGAATTGGTTGAAGAGAAAAGCCGCTTTGCGAAAGCAAAAGTGGTTAAACGTTTAAGTACCAGCCCACAACGGGTTAAGCCACAGTGCCGTTATTTTAATCAATGTGGTGGCTGCCAGCAGCAGCACATTGATATTTCTCTACAAAGAGAAAGTAAAGCCAATGCATTACAGCATCTAATCGCCCGAGAAACTGGGGTTCAAAAAGAAGCCAAGCCCATTATTTTTGGTGAACCTTATGGTTACCGCCGTAGAGCGCGTCTTGGATTACAGTATCAAAATAAAAGCAAACACCTGTTAATGGGGTTTCGCCAAACTCAATCGAATACCTTGGTCGATATCAAGCAGTGCCCTGTACTGCATCACGATCTTGAACGATTGATCCAACCACTATCTGACTGCTTAAATCAGCTAAAAGCTGCACCAAAACTCGGCCATGTGGAGTTGATCCGAGCAGATAATAGCCTCATTGTCTTACTGCGCCACCTTGTACCATTGGCTCCCTCCGATCAGCAGCTGCTTAAAAGCTTTGAACAGCAACATGAGGTCTGTGTTTGGTTAGCAGGGGATGAACATAGCTTACATCCGTTAAGCGCTTCTACCGTGATACCCGAATATCAGGTTGCTGGGGAAATGTTACAGTTCAGCCCATTAAACTTTATTCAAGTCAATAGTGACATCAATCAGAAAATGGTTGCTCAAGCACTTGAATGGTTGGATCTGCATCCACATGATCGAGTTTTAGATTTGTTTTGTGGCATGGGGAATTTTACATTGCCTATCGCGAGGCGAGTCAAAGCCGTGGTTGGTGTTGAAGGTGTCGAAAATTTAGTCAAACAAGCGAGAAATAACGCGCAGCGCAATTCAATTGGTAACGCGACCTTCTATAATGAAAACTTAGAGGCGCAAATCCATACTCAGCCATGGGCAGCTGAAGGGTTTAATAAGGTATTGTTAGATCCTGCTCGAGCGGGCGCCGCTGGCGTAATGGAACATTTAGTTAAACTGATGCCCGAAAAAATTGTCTATGTTTCTTGTAACCCGACCACTTTGGCACGGGATAGCAAAATTTTGCTTCAAGCGGGATATCAGTTAGTACAACTGCGGATGTTGGATATGTTTCCGCATACCAGTCATCTGGAATCAATGGCGCTATTTATCAATAGCCCAGAGGGTTAACAGGTAGGGAGAATATATGGTTGCTGTAAGAAGTGCACATCTTACCCCAGCAGGTGAGTTTGCCCCAGAAAAATGGGTAAGCGGGCTGGGCCTAAATAATCCACAATCAGAACAAAAACTTATCCATACCTGGCAGTATTGTCATGAAAAATTAGCAGGGCAAGAAACGGCACCCCTACTGCTATGGCGTGGGATCGAGATGACCGAAATACTCTCGACGCTGAGCATGGATATCGGTAGCTTACAAGCCGCACTGCTATTTCCGTTAGTTGAAGAGAAACAGCTCGATGAACAAGCGGTAATTGATGATTTCGGTCAATCAATTTATGAGCTGGTAAAAGGTGTCCTTGAAATGGATGCCATCCGCCAATTAAAGGCGACACAGTCGGGGGAAACTAGCTCCGTTCAAGTGGATAATATTCGTCGCATGTTACTGTCGATGGTTGAAGATTTCCGCTGTGTTGTTATCAAGCTAGCCGAACGCATTGCGCATCTACGCGAAGTGAAAGATGCGACAGAAGATGAGCGCGTATTAGCCGCTAAAGAGTGTTCCAATATCTATGCGCCATTGGCCAACCGCTTGGGTATCGGTCAACTCAAATGGGAATTGGAAGATTTTTGTTTCCGTTATTTGCACCCAGAAGAATACAAGAAAATTGCGAGTTTATTGCATGAGCGCCGTATTGATCGCGAAGAGTATATCGATAACTTTGTGACCACATTGCGCAAAAAAATGCTGAAAGAGAATATTCAAGCTGAAATTTATGGGCGTCCCAAGCATATTTACAGCATTTGGCGCAAAATGAAGAAAAAATCGCTAGCATTCGATGAGTTATTCGATGTTAGAGCGGTACGTATTGTCGTTGAACGTCTACAAGACTGCTATGCAGCGCTGGGGATAGTACATACCCATTTCCGTCATTTGCCGGATGAATTTGATGATTATGTCGCCAACCCTAAACCCAATGGCTACCAATCTATCCATACCGTAGTACTTGGGCCAAATGGTAAAACCCTCGAAATACAGATCCGCACCCGCCAAATGCATGAAGATGCAGAGTTGGGGGTTGCTGCACACTGGAAATATAAAGAGGGAGCAACAGGGGTTGGTAAAGGAAGCAGCTACGAAAACCGTATTGCATGGTTGCGTAAATTGATAGCATGGCAAGAAGAGATGGCTGATTCAGGTGAAATGCTTGATGAAGTGCGTAGCCAAGTTTTTGATGACCGCGTATATGTATTTACACCTAAAGGGGATGTTGTTGATTTACCTGCGGGGTCAACGCCACTCGACTTTGCTTATCATATCCACAGTGATGTTGGGCACCGCTGTATTGGCGCTAAAATTGGTGGTCGTATTGTACCGTTTAGCTATCAGTTACAGATGGGTGACCAAATTGAAATTATTACCCAAAAACACCCAAATCCAAGCCGTGACTGGCTCAACCCTAATTTAGGCTATGTGACAACCAGCCGGGGGCGCGCTAAGATCCATAACTGGTTCCGTAAGCAGGATAGGGATAAAAACGTGCTGGCGGGGCGTCAAATTCTTGATAACGAATTAGCGCACCTTGATATAGGTATCAAAGAGGCGGAAAAATTATTGATATCACGCTATAACGTCCATTCTCTTGATGAGGTCTTGGCCGGAATTGGCGGTGGTGATATTCGTATCAATCAATTAGTCAACTTCTTACAAAGTAAATTCAAGAAAACGTCAGCGGAAGAAGCCGATCGCGAAGCGATGAAGACGCTGGAAAGTAAAACTGCGGCGCCACGACCAGCTTCCCAAACGAATAGCAGTGGTCGCGTAGTTGTCGAAGGTGTGGGTAACCTAATGCACCATATCGCACGCTGCTGCCAGCCCATTCCTGGTGATGACATTGTTGGATTTATCACGAAAGGGAGAGGTATTTCTATCCATAGTGTTGATTGTGAACAGCTTGCTGAGTTACAGAGTCATGCACCAGAACGTTTAGTTGACGCGGTCTGGGGAGAAAACTACTCCAGTGGTTATTCGCTAGTGGTGCGTGTTGTTGCTAACGATAGAAGTGGGCTGTTACGTGATATCACAACCATCTTAGCTAACGAAAAAGTTAACGTACTTGGCGTTAGCAGTCGTAGTGATGTTAAACAGCAGTTAGCGACCATCGATATGACGATTGAAATTTATAACCTACAGGTATTGGCTCGAGTATTAGCCAAACTGAATCAATTGCCAGATGTGATCGAAGCGAAACGCCATTCTAAATAATCGTAACATCGTTATGCAGTAATAAACGATCCCATGTTATCCTTGCGAAACATGGGATTTTTATGGTTTAAAAAGGTCAAAAAATGAGTACGACAGCATCACAGCTTGAACGATTACTAGACATTATGGCGAAATTGCGTGATCCACAAACAGGTTGCCCGTGGGATACTCAACAAACGTTTAAAACGATTGCTCCTTATACGCTTGAAGAAACTTATGAAGTCATTGATGCCATTGAGCGTGAAGATTTTGATGACCTAAAAGGTGAATTAGGCGATTTGTTATTCCAAGTCGTGTTTTATGCGCAAATGGCGAAAGAGCAGTCACGTTTTGATTTTAATGATATTTGCCAAGCGGTTAGCGATAAACTAGAACGACGCCACCCGCATATTTTTGACGCGAAAAATCACCCTGATAGCAGTGTTGCACTGGCAGGGTGGGAAAAGCGTAAGTCTGCTGAACGTGCACAAAAGGCGCAATTTTCCATCCTTGATGATATTCCAAGCGCGCTACCTGCCTTAATGAAAGCCTATAAGATCCAAAAACGTTGTGCATCAGTGGGTTTTGATTGGGACACATTAGGGCCTGTAGTCGACAAGGTTCGCGAAGAGCTGGATGAAGTAATGGAAGAGGCCACTCAAGTGGTTGTTGATGAGCAGCGCTTAGAAGAAGAAATTGGCGATCTACTGTTTGCGACCGTGAATTTATCACGTCATCTAGGCCATAAACCCGAAATGGCACTTAACAAGGCCTGCCAGAAGTTTGAAAAGCGTTTTCGCCAAATAGAGTCACGTCTTGCACTAGAAGGTAAAACCACAGAAACCGCAACGCTTGAGGAGATGGAACAGCATTGGCAGCAAATTAAGCTCGCGGAATAATATTTGTTTTTAATGTGTTACCTTATTTTTTAAAATAGTTAGCATCAATACACGAGGAAATATCTTCATTTCCTAGAGGATATGAAACGATGATTGGTGATATAGGAAGTCCCCTTTCTGGAGGACAAAGGCAACGAATATCGATTGCAAGAGCACTTTATCGAGAACCTAAAATTTTGTTAATGGATGAAGCGACAAGTGATTTGGATGTAGAAAATGAGCGTAAAATAACGGAGGCGATTGCCTCACTACAAATTACCCGTATTTTTGTTGCCCATCGCCCTGAAATGATAAAGTCGGCAGATAAAATTTTTAATCTGCAATTAAATCGCTGGGTGTCACAATATGATTGACTATTATTGTTGCTGAAAAAGTCATCATAACTGCAAAGCAAGCTTAAGTTAACCTCATTAACATGCAATTAATACACGCTAGATTGCTGATCTTTTCTACGAGTTATACGAAAAATTTCACCTAATTTAATAAAACCATCTTAGTTCACTCTAGTTTTGCTGAAAGGATTTAGCTTTTGCGAAAAATATGCTAGCCTTAGGAGGTGTTTCTGTATAGAGACACTAATTAAAGAGAGGTGAAGTGTTATGAGTGGCATCATAACGCAAATTTGCTAACCTAAAATAGGTATATGATGAGTAAACTCACATTGCTATTTTACTTTAGGGAAAACAGTTTCTACGCTGTTGTGTCTCAAAAGCTATGGTAAGCAAAGTCACTTAATGGGTTAAATGGCTTGAGTGATAGCACTGTTGCTGTTTGCATGTTAATCAACCTTGTTTGGGGCTAGAAAATATTTTTTATTTTAACTAGCTGATATTAATGGAATATAGAGGAAAATTAACCTTATTATGCTTAGAACATTTGTAGCGAAATTAAGGTTCGGGTATACTGTTTTCCCGTCCTGTTATATCCATCATCTTTTAAACCTAAACTTTCAGGTTCAGCATGAAAACTAATTATATTTTTGTGACCGGCGGGGTCGTATCCTCTCTGGGTAAAGGCATTGCCGCAGCCTCTTTGGCGGCTATACTCGAAGCCCGTGGACTCAATGTCACCATTATGAAACTGGATCCGTACATCAACGTTGATCCAGGGACAATGAGCCCAACCCAACACGGGGAAGTTTTCGTTACAGAAGACGGCGCTGAAACTGACTTGGATTTAGGTCATTATGAGCGTTTCATCCGTACCAAAATGACGCGTCGCAACAACTTTACAACGGGGCGCGTTTATTCAGAAGTATTGCGCAAAGAACGTCGCGGAGACTATCTTGGCGCGACTATCCAAGTTATCCCTCATATTACCAATGAAATTAAAGACCGCATCATCCGTGGTGGTGAAGGTCATGATGTTGTTTTAGTCGAAGTTGGCGGAACAGTTGGTGATATCGAATCATTGCCATTCTTGGAAGCTATTCGTCAAATGGCGGCAGAAGTAGGGCGTGAACGCACACTCTATCTGCATCTGACTTTAGTTCCTTATTTGGCGGCAGCGGGTGAAGTGAAAACTAAACCAACTCAGCATTCTGTTAAAGAGCTGCTATCCATTGGTATTCAGCCAGATGTGCTGATCTGTCGTTCAGACCGCGTTATTCCTGCGAATGAGCGTGCAAAAATTGCACTGTTCTGTAATGTTCCTGAAAAAGCGGTTATTTCACTCAAAGACGTTGATTCCATCTACAAAATCCCTGGTATGTTGAAATCACAGGGCTTAGATGAGTATATCTGTAAGCGTTTCAATCTTGACTGCCGCGAAGCAAACCTTGCTGAATGGGAACAAGTGATTTATCAAGAAGCAAACCCTACTGGTGAAGTGACCATTGGTATGGTTGGTAAGTATGTTGAATTACCCGATGCTTATAAATCAGTTATTGAAGCTTTAAAACACGGTGGATTGAAAAATCGCCTAACTGTGAATATCAAACTGATTGATTCACAAGATATTGAAACTCGTGGTGTTGATCTATTAAAAGGCTTAGATGCTATCCTTGTTCCGGGTGGATTCGGTGAGCGTGGTATCGAAGGTAAGATCATGACAGCGAAATATGCACGCGAAAATAAAGTGCCTTATTTAGGCATTTGTTTAGGTATGCAGGTTGCCTTGATTGAATTTGCACGTAACGTTGCCAATATGGAAGGTGCAAACTCAACTGAGTTTGATGCAAACTGTAAATACCCAGTCGTTGCGCTAATTACTGAATGGCGTGATGAAAATGGTAACCTAGAAGTGCGTTCTGAAGAGAGCGATCTTGGTGGAACCATGCGTGTTGGTGGTCAACCATGCCACTTAGTTAAAGACAGCTTGGTTCGTGATATGTATGGTGCAGATACGATTGTTGAACGTCACCGTCACCGCTATGAAGTGAATAACCTGTTGCTAAAACGCATTGAAGATGCGGGGCTAAAAGTTGCAGGTCGTTCAGTGGATAACAAACTGGTTGAAATTATTGAAAATCCAAATCACCCATGGTTTGTGGCATGCCAGTTCCACCCTGAATTCACTTCAACGCCAAGAGATGGTCACCCATTGTTTGAAGGTTTTGTTAAAGCCGCTGGTAGCTACCAGAAAGGTGAGTTGAAATAAGATATGGCGGGGTAGGCAGATGTGCCTGCTCCCCACAATTTAACTTGTACTGAGGAAAACCTAATGTCCAAAATCGTTAAAGTGATCGGTCGTGAAATCATTGATTCTCGTGGTAACCCAACTGTAGAAGCTGAAGTTCATCTAGAAGGTGGCTTTGTTGGTTTAGCAGCCGCGCCATCAGGTGCATCTACAGGTTCTCGTGAAGCACTGGAACTGCGTGATGGTGATAAATCACGTTTTCTGGGCAAAGGCGTTCTGAAAGCGGTTGCCGCTGTTAATGGCCCAATTGCAGAAGCGCTGATTGGCCAAAATGCAAAAGACCAAGCGACTATCGATAAGATCATGATTGATCTAGATGGTACTGATAACAAATCTAAATTTGGTGCGAACGCGATTTTGGCTGTGTCATTAGCTAACGCGAAAGCGGCAGCAGCGGCAAAAGGTATGCCTCTTTATGAGCATATTTCTGACCTAAACGGTACTCACGGTCAATATTCAATGCCTCTGCCAATGATGAACATCATCAATGGTGGTGAGCACGCTGACAATAACGTCGACATTCAAGAGTTCATGATCCAGCCAGTTGGTGCTTCAACACTGAAAGACGCTGTTCGCATGGGTTCTGAAATTTTCCATCACCTAGCGAAAGTACTGAAAGCTAAAGGCATGAACACCGCTGTTGGTGATGAAGGTGGTTATGCGCCAAACCTAGAATCTAACGCTGCTGCACTAGGTGCTATTAAAGAAGCTGTTGAGCAAGCTGGTTATGTATTAGGTAAAGATGTCACTCTGGCGATGGACTGTGCGGCTTCTGAGTTCTATAACAAAGAAACTGGCAACTATGAGCTAAAAGGTGAAGGTAAAACCTTTACTTCTGAAGAGTTCACTCATTATTTAGAAGGTCTGACTAAAGAGTATCCAATCGTTTCTATCGAAGATGGCTTGAACGAATCTGATTGGGATGGTTTTGCATACCAAACTAAAGTGCTTGGTGACAAAATCCAATTGGTTGGTGACGATCTGTTTGTTACAAACACTAAGATCCTCAAAGAAGGTATTGAGAAAGGCATTGCTAACTCTATCCTGATTAAATTCAACCAAATCGGTTCTCTGACTGAAACATTGGCTGCTATCAAAATGGCGAAAGATGCGGGTTACACTGCGGTTATCTCTCACCGTTCAGGTGAAACTGAAGATGCAACCATTGCAGACTTAGCGGTTGGTACTGCGGCAGGCCAAATCAAAACAGGTTCTATGAGCCGTTCTGACCGTGTTGCTAAATACAACCAATTGATCCGCATTGAAGAAGCATTGGGTGACCGTGCTCCATTCAATGGTCTGAAAGAAGTTAAAGGCCAAGCATAATTTAAGCTAGGTTGAGTTATTTCTCAAAACGGGGAGCATTGTCTTCCCGTTTTTTATTAGCCCCCATCCCCCCATTTTTTTGTTTAAATTTCTTTATCTTTTGCTAAGGAATTACACGGACTCATCATTTTTTAGATGTTCACAAAATCGATAGTTTTTTATGTATCAAATGAAAAAAGTGTTTAATTGCGCGGTACAGCTCTCAATTTTGCATCATCTACATTTGAATTTCATTCGATTAACTCTATATTCCCCATACTGTAAATAAATATTAACAAGAGCTTGGGCACTAGGATGCTGATAAGCCAATGGAGTGAATATGGATGCTTCTGAATCTCTGAAACCTTCTGTTGGGCCAACGCCATCAAATGTAAAAGGTTGGGTGATTTTAGCGGTTGATATCGTATTGCTAATTTTACTTTTAAAATATTTACCATTTGATGATAAAGCGAATGCTGGGCTTGCAATGATGGTATTTATTGGTGTGCTTTGGTTGACTGAAGCGATACACGTTACTATCACTGCATTATGTATCCCAATCTTAGCGGTTGGTCTTGGTTTGATGAATACAGGCGATGCCTTGAAGTCATTTGCAAACCCAATTATTTTCCTATTTTTTGGTGGTTTTGCTTTGGCGACAGCGTTGCATATTCAAGGCCTAGACCGGCTGATCGCTAACCGTTTATTAATGGTAGCACGTGGGCGTTTATCCGTAGCCGTGGTGTTGCTATTTGGTGTAACGGCACTGCTATCAATGTGGATTAGTAACACGGCAACAGCCGCGATGATGCTACCCCTTGTGTTAGGTATCCTTTCTAATTTGGATGCGCGTCATGAACGTAACACCTTCGTGTTTGTTCTATTAGGTGTTGCTTATAGTGCGAGTATTGGTGGTTTAGGTACCATTGTTGGTAGTCCACCAAACGCAATCGCAGCTTCTGCACTTGGCTTGGATTTCTTGTCATGGATGAAATATGGCATTCCAATTATGGTTGTGCTGTTACCAATGATGTTTGTGCTGATGTTTATGATGCTACGTCCAAATTTGAAGCATCGCTTTGAATTAGAGCTAGAGCATGTGGAATGGAATGGTAAACGTATCACAGCGATGTGCATCTTTCTTATCGCGGTGCTGTGCTGGATCACTAGTACATTTATCAGTAAAGCATTAGGTGGCGTTAAAGATCTGGATACGATTATTGCCGTAAGTGCAGCAATCCTTATCGGGGTAACTGGTGTTGCGAGCTGGGCGCAAATCCAGAAAAACACGGAATGGGGCGTATTGATGCTGTTCGGTGGTGGTTTAACACTGAGCGCTATTCTAAGTTCGTCAGGTGCAAGTAAGATTATGGCTGACTGGATGCAAATGACTTTTGGTCAAAGCCATTGGTTCGTCATTATCTTAGCGGTCACTACGTTTATCATTATCTTAACGGAATTTACAAGTAATACAGCGAGTGCGGCGTTGTTAGTACCTATTTTTGCTACCGTAGCTGAAGCATTGGGCATGCCTGTTATGGCATTGACGATGATTATTGGTATTGGTGCATCTTGTGCCTTTATGCTACCAGTGGCAACACCGCCAAATGCTATTGTCTTTGGTTCTGGTTATATCAAGCAGATCGAGATGGTGCGTGTTGGTGCAGTGTTAAACGTTGCTTGTATTATTGTGATATCACTATTTGCTTGGTTCTTCTGGCTGTAATTCGAGTCAGTCATAACCGCAAAGTGATTGGAGGCCTCATATTGATGAGGCCTCCAGCTATTTAGCCCCGCTCGGCTTAAGGTAATAGTCAAAGAGTAAAGGAATAAAATGGCATTTTATACTCAATGATTATTCGACAGTTTGTCTCACCAACTCTTGCTGGTTGCTGCCAAGGCGTAATCGTCCTGTAAGGGCAAACTGGCTATCCCCCTGTAAAGAAAAGTTCATCGCTTCAATGAGACCTTTTATATCAATCTTATTTTGTGGACACATAAAGCTGTCCTTACATTGATATCGATGGCTTTCGAGTAAAATAGAACGCCCCGTCAGTTTACCATTTTCACTTAGTTCGAATTGGCTCCCTTCACTATGCAGTGTTGTTGCTTTGTATTTTGCTCCTGAAACCAGTAGACCTTCACGAATAGAGAGAGAAGCATTACCTGAGCTACTTAGATAGTTTTGGACGGCAGAGGTGATGTTGACAGCATTTTGTAGTTTTATACGGTCAGCGAATACATTGATTTTAGATAACTGTATAGGGTTAGCTTGTTGTTGATTAATGGTGACTTGACTACCGGGAGAGACGGTAAATTTTAATTGGCTATAGTCTTTTAATGGTTTCGGTAGCAGTTTTTTGGGATCTGTTTTGTCTTTAATAAACTGTCTTTCAAAATTCCCTGCGACCAATGATAGGCTAGCAATATTGCTTGCAGAGCCGTTGTTCCATGTAATGCCATTAGGATTAGCAATGACCAAGTTGGCTGTTTGGCCTTTTATACCAATGACCCCTTGAATATTTGTAGCTTCGCTCCCGGTCACTTCGGCAAGGATCATTTTAGCGGCTTTCCCACCGAGAGCGCTATTGTCGCTGATATCATTATTAAATACTAAACCATGTTCATTAGAAGAGAGTGTTTCAAAGCGGTTAAATGAAATATGGTTCTCTAATGGAGCGGTAATATTGATGACTTTGGCTTGAGTTGTGTTGGTGGATGCGATTGCGTAGTGGTAAAAGGTAAATAAAAATAACGAGGTAATACAACGGTAACGTAGTTGCATGGTGATGCTCCTTGCAATGAAAGATCCTATAAATTTAATTAAAGTATATCGGTAAGGGAAAGCAGTTAACCATATCAAAAAATATGGGGAGATAATCAAAAACAAAAAGAGTGAACATATAATAAATAAATTATTGCTTTGATTTAATAAGAGATATTTAACTTAAGGGTATGTGAGGTGAGATTGTAAACAATGACTATCAGTAGAGCCGCAAAGATACCTATTTCAATTAAGCGTTAATTTAAATGAATAATAATGATTATTTGGTGTTTAGTATCTCTTGTGGTATCGAATGGCATTGACTGCGTCAGGCGTTATAGGGAAGGGAAGAATAATGTCACGCTTAAGCTGACAAGTAATGCATTAAAAAGGGCCACTGTTGTGGCCCTTAGCGATTATTTTAGCTGAATATAATTATTCGGCTTTTTTGACTGGATGAGCATGCTCAAGCTCTTCTGTTTTTCCTGCAAAGCGGCGACGGATCACCACGTAGAATACAGGAACGAAGAAGATAGCCAGTGAGGTTGCAGCGAACATACCACCCAGAACGCCTGTACCAACGGAGTTCTGTGCTGCTGAACCTGCACCATTACTGAATACCAGTGGGATAACACCTAACATAAAGGCCAGTGATGTCATCAGAATGGGTCGTAAACGCATTTTCACAGCTTCTAATGTCGCTTCAACTAATCCTTTGCCTTCTTTTTCCATCAAGTCTTTGGCGAATTCAACAATCAATATTGCGTTCTTCGCCGACAGACCAATGGTTGTTAAGAGGCCCACCTTGAAGTAAACGTCGTTCGACAGTCCACGAACGGAGGTAAACAGTAATGCACCGATAATACCCAATGGAACAACCAACATAACAGAGAATGGTACAGACCAGCTCTCATATAGGGCTGCCAGACATAGGAAGACAACAATCAGTGAGATAGCATACAGGGCAGGTGCCTGGTTACCAGACAAACGTTCCTGATATGACATACCTGTCCACTCATAACCAATCCCTTTCGGTAGGTTTTCAGTTGTCAGTTTTTCCATCATCAGCATAGCATCACCCGTACTTTGACCAAATGCTGCTTGCCCTTGAATGTTCATTGAAGGAACACCGTTATAACGCTCTAAACGCGGTGAACCATATTTCCAAGGATCTTGAGATTCATCCAAGAAGGCAGAGAATGGCACCATGTTCCCTTCGGCATTTCGAACATACAATGAACTAATATCCGAAGGTAGCATACGGCTTTCTGCATCACCTTGTACGTAAACTTTCTTAACACGACCACGGTCGATAAAGTCGTTTACATAAGTACCACCGAAAATTGAACTAAGCGTTGCATTGATATCTGCAATAGCGACACCTTGTGCTTGCGCTTTTTGTTGATCAATATAGATACGGTATTGTGATGTATCATCTTGCCCGTTAGGACGAACACCTTGCAAAATTTCAGGGTGTTGAGCCGCTAAACCAAGTAACTGGTTACGTGCCGCCATTAAGGCATCATGTCCTAAGTTACCTTGGTCAACCAATTCAAAGTCAAAGCCGTTGGCCGTACCTAACTCAACAATAGCAGGTAGGTTAAAGGCGTAAATCAATGCTTCTTGCTTTTGTGATAGTGCAGCGTTTGCACGACCCACAATCGCTTCAACGTGGTTTTCATCGCCTTTACGTTCACTCCAATTCTTCAGAACCACGAATGCGAGACCCATGTTTTGGCCTTGACCCGCGAAACTGAATCCACCCACGGTAAAGACAGACTCAACGTTACGTTCTTCTTTGGTATGGAAGTAAGTGTTAACTTCATCCAGTACAGCTTGTGTTTGCTCTTGCGTTGATCCTGGTGGTAATTGAACCATCGCTAAGAATACCCCTTGGTCTTCTTCTGGTAAGAATGAAGAAGGAAGGCGGATAAACATTAACGCCATACCTGCCACTAATACGAGATAAATGAGCAAGTAACGGCCTGTACCATTCAACATGCGGCTAACACTATCAGTATAGTGGTGTGCTTGCTTTTCGAATGTACGGTTAAACCAGCCGAAGAACCCTTTTTGGCTACCATGACTGCCTTTTTTAATTGGCTTTAATATAGTGGCACAAAGTGCAGGGGTTAAGATCATTGCAACCAGTACCGATAAGATCATGGCTGAAACGATGGTAATGGAGAACTGACGGTAAATTGCACCTGTTGAGCCACCGAAGAAGGCCATTGGAACAAATACCGCGGACAGTACCATGGCGATACCCACCAACGCACCTTGAATTTGCCCCATGGACTTCTTGGTTGCTTCTTTTGGTGATAAACCTTCTTCTTGCATAACACGTTCAACGTTTTCAACCACAACGATGGCGTCATCCACGAGAAGACCGATAGCGAGTACCATCGCAAACATGGTTAAGGTGTTGATCGAGTATCCAAATGCGGCCAAGACGGCAAATGTTCCCAACAAGACGACAGGAACCGCAATTGTTGGTATCAATGTGGCACGAATGTTCTGTAAGAACAGATACATTACTACAACAACCAGCATGATTGCTTCAACGAGCGTTTTAACAACTTCGTTAATCGAAATCTTAACGAATGGCGTTGTATCATATGGATAAACAATTTCTAACCCTTCAGGGAAGAATGGTTCCATATTCGCTAGTGCTGCACGGACATTGTTCGCCGTATCCAGCGCGTTAGCGCCCGTCGCTAGCTTAATACCGATACCTGCTGCGGCTTTACCATTAAATCGCGCAATGGTGCTGTAGTTTTCAGCGCCAAGTTCAACCGTTGCTACATCTTTTAAACGTACTTGAGAACCGTCTTTATTGACTCGTAAGAGGATATTGGCGAATTCTTCAGGGTTGTTTAAACGGGTTTGTGCAATGATAGAAACGTTCAAGCGTTGGCCTGCAACTGGAGGTGTTCCCCCTAATTGACCTGCCGCCACTTGGTTGTTTTGTACTTTAATTGCATTGATAACATCGGTTGTTGTCATGTTGTACTTAACGAGCATTTCTGGTTTTAACCAGATACGCATCGCATATGGCGTACCAAACAACTGTGTTTCACCAACACCATTAACACGGCTAAGTGGGTCTTTAATATTAGAGCCAACGTAGTCGGCAATATCATATTGTCCCATTGAGCCATCGGCAGAAACGAAGCCGGCTACCATTAAGAATGAGCTGGTAGATTTATCAACGCTAATACCTTGTTGCTGTACTTCTTGGGGAAGTAATGGCATCGCGAGCTGAAGTTTGTTTTGCACTTGAACCTGTGCAATGTCGCCATCCGTACCGGCTTCAAACGTCAGCATGATATTAGCAGAACCTGATGAATCACTGGTTGATGACATATACACCAAGTTATCGATACCATTCATATTCTGTTCGATAACCTGAGTCACTGTGTTCTGTACCGTCGATGCATCGGCGCCCGGATAGTTTGCCGAGATAGAAACAGACGGCGGTGCAATGGTCGGATACTGTGCCACAGGTAACTTGATAATTGCCAACAGACCAGCAAGCATAGTAATAATAGCAATTACCCATGCAAAAATTGGTCTTTCTATAAAAAACTTAGGCATTAATCAACCGCTCCCTTACTTAGACTTTTGTTCAGGTTGTGCCTGATTGTCTATAGATTGCGCTTCTAAATTAGCTTCCTTAGGAACGACAACAAGACCTGGTTTGATTTTTTGGAGGCCAATCACAATAACGCGATCGCCATCTTGCAAACCATCAGTGACTAGCCATTTGTTGCCTACAGCTTGTGCTGTTTTTACTTTTCGGACTTCAACTTTATCGTCTTTACCTACCACCATGACTTGAGCGTCACCTTGTGGAGTACGAGCCAAACCTTGTTGAGGAACCAAAATCGCTTTTTCCATGACACCATCTTCTAAGATAGCGCGCACAAACATTCCTGGCATAAGCTCTTTATTTGGGTTCGGGAAGACTGCTCTCATTGTGATTGAACCTGTTGTTTCATCCACAGTGACATCAGAGAATTCCAGAGCACCTTTTTGGGCATACTCTTGGCCATTATTAATGACTAAGCTCACAGGGGCTTTGCCCGGCTCTTTTTGTAGAGCGCCTTTTTCTATCTCGTTACGTAGACGCAAGAAATCTTCACTGGATTGCGTCACATCAACATAGATAGGGTCAAGCTGTTGAACTCGCATCAACTCAGTGGCTTGACCAGAAGAAACTAAAGCACCTTCGGTGACATTTGATTTCCCCGTGCGACCACTGATTGGCGCAGTAACTTTGGTATAGTTCAGATTAATACGCGCAGTTTCAACGGCAGCTTCTGCTGCTTTCACAGCCGCTAAAGCTTGTGCATAAGTTGATGTTGCCTGATCGTATTCTTGCTGACTAATGTAATTAGTACCTAAAAGTGGCTTGTAGCGTTTTACCGTCAAACCGGCCAAATTTGCATTAGCTTGCGCTTTAGCAAGTTCAGCTTTCGCACTATCATAAGTGGCTTGGAAAGGCGCTGGATCTATCTGATATAAAGACGTTCCGGCCTCAACATCGCTACCTTCTTTGTAGTTACGTTTGAGTATAATGCCACTTACCTGTGGACGGACCTCTGCGACACGATATGCGGATGTACGTCCAGGTAATTCGGTCTTGATAGTCAGAGGTTCGGCTTTTAGCGTAACAATTCCTACTTCAGGCGCCGGGCGTTCACCGCCACCTTTCTGTTCATCGTTACAACCTGATAAAGCTAAGCCACCTGAAAGAACCAACAGAGCCAGAGGTAACACCCCTCTGTTTTTTCGCATAAGTTAACCTCAATTAATCAACATGAGTAAAAAACAATATAAGAAAAATGGTAAACAATAAGATTTATCACTATGCTATAGTACAAACATACACGAATGTATGTAAATCAGCTTTGTCGATAAACGAGTTACAATGGCACGAAAAACTAAACAACAGGCCGAAGAAACCCGTCAGGAAATTTTAGATGCTGCCATCAAAACCTTTTCTGAACGAGGTGTATCGGCGACATCTTTAGCCGATATTGCCAAATCCGCTGGTGTGACCCGCGGAGCGATATACTGGCATTTCAAAAATAAAGTCGACCTATTCCACCAAGCTTGTGAGTTTAGTGACAGTCAAATACAACAGGCCGAAAATTATTATCGTTTGAAGTATAGTAATGATCCACTGGCAATTCTAAAAGAAATTTTAGTTTATATTTTGACAGATTTTATTGAAAGCCCTAAAAACCGCGCTTTGATGGATATTCTGTTCCACAAGTGTGAATTGGTAGGGGAAATGGCGGCCATTGTTGATTTAAAAAAAGAGAATTACGTTGCTAGCCATCATCGTATCATTGAACTCCTACGCCATTGTGTTGAAGCAGGGCAACTCCCAGCTAATCTCGATTTAGAGTGTGGGGCAATTATGATCCGCGCCATGATGGCTGGGTTACTTGAAAACTGGTTATTGCAGCCTGATAGTTTTAAGATACATAAACGTACGGAAATATTGGTGGAAACGATGCTAGAAACATTGAAATACAGTCCATCATTACGCGTAAAAACGGATCAGACTGAATAACCGGAGAAAATACCATGTCATCAATTTTGATTATTGCTAATGGCGCCCCTTATGGTAATGAAACTTTATTTAACTCATTACGTTTGGCGATTACACTCAAAGAGCAGCACCCACAAACAGAACTGAAAGTGTTTTTAATGTCAGATGCGGTTACAGCGGGTCTTAAGGGGCAAAAGCCGAAAGAAGGTTATAATATTCAACAGATGTTGGAAATTCTAACGGCACAGCAAGTGGCGGTGAAATTATGCAAAACCTGCACAGATGCACGTGGTGTGAGTGAACTTCCCTTAGCCGATGGCGTGGAAATTGGCACTTTAGTTGAACTTGCAGCTTGGACATTAGAAGCAGATAAAGTTCTGACATTTTAAAAATATAATGTGCTGTTAACAAAAGTTAGCAGTACATTATTGACTCAACAAGATACAAAAAAACCTTTTATGGGTTCATCCATGCAGACGACTAAATATCAATGGGTTCGGCAATTCATCATGATTTGCGCACTCTTTATGTTGCTTTTTTCTGGCTATAGCCATGCGGTGGTAAATAGCTCTCTTCCAAATAAAAATGATATTCAAAATAAACTGAATACATTAAATAAAAAAAGCCATCCGAGTGCTGAAGATAAACTGGCTATTGCAGATATTGAAAAGTCGCTGGGTTTTTATGATGAGTTAAACAAACTTGATAGCAAGTCGGATGAACTACAAAAAAGTCTAGATAGAGCGGGTGAAGATGCAAGGCATGCTGTTCGTGCTTTGCAGCAGCTTAAAAAGAGTAGCGAAGAAGATGCACTGAATTTTGCTAATAGCATCAAAAACATTCCCCAAAGTCAGCTGGAAACTATGCTCAGTAATACCTTAGAGCAGCTACAAGCAGAGCAAAATGATTTGGCTAGCTATAATAGCTATTTAATTAGTTTGCAAACTCAGCCTGAAAGGGCGCAAACCATCATGTTGGAGAATGCTCGTCGGTTACAAGAAATTCGCAATGAATTAAATAATGTATTTAATGACTCGGCAAAGTTACGCGATACGCAAATTGAGCTACTGCAAATAGAGCAGAATTATTTGCAACAACAAAATGAATATCAAAAGCGGGTATTACAAGGCAATACTCAGTTGCAAGAAGTATTACAAAAGCAACGTGACTATACGATTTTTTATATCGAACAACTTGAAAAACGGATTGAATTGCTTCAATCCTATATCAGTGATAAACGGCTTAATGACTCTGAAGCAACGGCAAGAGAAGCACAAACCTCCACTGAAAGCGATTTACAACTAAAACAAAACCCATTAATTCAAAAAGAATTAGCGATGAATAATGCCCTGAGTGAGCGCTTGATTGAAGTCACTCAAGGAAATAACCGCATGGTACAAAATAGCATTCGCGTGAAAGCGTGGCTAGAACGAGCAACGCAATCAGAACGCAACTTGAAAGAGCAAATTAATGTCCTACGTGGAAGCCTATTGTTATCGCGTATTTTATTCCAGCAACAAATTGACCTTCCTGATGATATTTTAACCAAAAATCTGCCTAATACGATTGCTGATTTACGTCTGGAGCAGTTTGACGTTAATCAACAACGTGACGCTTTATACCAAGTGAATAATTATATTGCGAATATAGAAAAGCAATTAGCAGAAAAATCAGGCGCTGAGCAAGGTAATAGCCAATTACTTTCCACAGAAGATAAAGAGGCATTAACGAAGCTGCTGGATGTAAGGCGTGAATTACTAGATGAATTAAACCTGCAATTAGGTAACCAAATTTCTCAGGCCATTAATTTGCAGCTCGACCAAAAACAGTTATTGAGTGTAGTGAGTTCACTGGAACATACGTTGGCGCAACAAATTTTCTGGGTAAACAGTAATAAGCCGATCGACCTTACTTGGGTCAGTGCATTTCCAGAAGCGGCAACACAACAAATCAATAAGTTTGATTTTAGCCTGTCAAAAGGCAGCATCAAAAAAGGAATAACAAACTCATTATTTGTCGTTGTTCCACTGCTATTATTGGCGTTAGTGTTTGTTTGGTTATACCACAAAATTTCGGCTCGCCTACAACAGATAAATCAAAGCTTATCTAGCTTAAGGCAAGATAGTTTATTAAATACGCCATTCGCGCTGTTCTTGACTCTTTTGCAAACCTTACCGACGGCGTTAGTGCTGGTGGCTTTAGGTTATTGGTTTTTAAAAACGGGTAATGTTCAAGGCGAATTTGTTTGGGCGCTCTGTTTGCAATTAGCCACTTTTTGGGTGTTATTTGAATTAACTTGGCGTGTGTTAAAACCCAAAGGAATTGCAGAAAAACATTTTGGTATTGACCCCAAATTTGCCGCACAAACACGGCGTCGAGTAACGCGTCTGTCACTGCCTTTATTGCCATTAATTTATTTTTCTACGTATGGGGTGATTAATCCTCTAAAAGTTTCTGAAGACGTGATTGGGCAATTAATTGTTTTATTGTCATTGTTGATGCTGTTTATTTTTACATTGCCATTTTGCAAACATATTTGGAAAGAGAAGGGCAGCCATTTAACGCGTTCAGTAGTGATAACAATATTAACGTTCTCGCCTTTGGTATTGATTGGTTTAATGATGGCTGGGTACTACTATACAACGTTGCGTCTTGCTAATCGTTGGTTAGATAGCCTGTATTTATTGCTGCTTTGGTATATCACTTATAATGCGTGTTTACGTGGTCTAACATTAGTGGCTCGGAAACTCGCTTATCAACGCGCAATTGAGCGTCGTAAAGCACAAAACCAAGAGGAGAGTGAGAACGAGCCAATTAAAGAGCCACCAATGACGATTGAGCTTATTAGCCAACAATCATTGCGCTTAACCACAATGGTCTTGTTTATTATCTTTGCATTAGGTTTTTATGCCATTTGGTCTGATTTCATTACTATTTTCTCATTTTTAGATAGTGTTGATTTATGGCATTACACAGCAACGACCGCCGAAGGTAGCAATACCTTACAGTCGGTGACCTTAGCAAACTTATTATTGGCTATGGTGATTATTGTGGTGGCATGGATCATGACTCGTAACTTACCGGGATTATTAGAGGTTTTAGTATTATCACGGTTAAAATTACGTCAAGGCTCAACCTACGCGATCACGACAATTTTAACTTACATTATTGTCGGGATCGGGGCGATAACTTCTCTAGGTATGCTAGGTATCACATGGAGCAAATTGCAATGGTTAGCGGCCGCATTAACGGTTGGTTTAGGTTTTGGTTTGCAGGAAATCTTTGCTAACTTTGTTTCCGGGATCATTTTGTTATTTGAGCGCCCGATCCGTATTGGCGATACCGTGACTATCGGCACCTACTCAGGTACGGTGAGTAAGATCCGTATTCGAGCAACAACCATAATTGATTTTGATCGCAAAGAAGTGATCATCCCAAATAAAGCATTTGTAACGGAACGTCTAATTAACTGGTCGCTTTCAGATACCGTCACGCGGATCACGGTTGCACTTGGTGTGGCATACGGCTCTGATCTCGATAAAGTGAAACAAGTGCTACTTAATGCGGCGACATCGAATAGTAAGGTGATGACAGATCCTGCACCAGCGGTATATTTCACAGGATTTGGGGCGAGCACCTTAGATCATGAATTGCGTTTTTATGTACGCCAAATTGGTGATAGAGGAACGACCAGCGATGAAGTACATCGTTCAATCGACAGGTTATGCCGTGAAAACGATATCAATATCGCCTTTAACCAACTAGAAGTTCACCTTCATAATGACCAAGGTGAAGTGATCCAAGAAATTAAGCGTGACCCAAATTTAAAGAAAGGGGATAACGATTAACACGGTTTAGTCATCGGTTAAACAGGTTGCTTCGGCAGCCTGTTTGACTAAATAGTCATGTTTTACAATTTCAAGGGCTTTGAGAACAATATCAGTTTCAATATCTGATGTTTCAAGTAAGTAGATTAAATCAACAGCAAGCTGTGTTTCTTTTGGGGCATCTTTTAAAGAATCCATTCTGACTCCTTATTATTGACAGCGGGCTATTATGATACGAATTTTTTGCTATTTATATATTGATAGATATTAAATTTTTATCGAAATGTGAGCAAGTTGATATTATTTAATGATAACGGTGATGATTTTCACTGTAAAACATGAACAGATATTGAGCATATTTATCATGAGTATATGAATTGCTAAATCGAATAATGATACTACTAATGTTAAATATATCGGAAAATTATTAATTCAACTCATCTTTTATTGATGACTGAAAATAGATTGCATTGATTTGATAATCTAAAAATTGTTATTTCTTTATTTATTAACATTATGACAGTATATTTATTGTTATTGAATTATATGCGTGCTAATGTTGCTAGTTATTATTAGTGGTATAACTAGGTGATTTTGTGGTGAAATTATCAGAAAGTTTTTATTTAACAATTTGTATAGTGATAAGTTTTATTGTTACTTATTATATTGCAGGTATTGATGCGACGTTATGGAGCTCGCTATCAACACTTCATGGTTATACTATTTTTAATAAAGCCACACGTTATAAAAATATAATTTATTCATTATTATGTTCGCTGTTTGTTTTTGTAGGAACTGCACTTGGCTACTATTTAGGTTTTAGCTATCTATTTTTTATTGTTTTATTCTTATCACCTTTTTTCTACTATCAACTTTATAATGTTGACTCCTCTTTAGAGATGTCATTTAAGTACTTTATGATTTTCTTCATCATAGGGGCGACATTGAATAAATCCAGTTTTGATGGTCTGGTGATAGGGTTACTGATCGGGACGTTCATAACACTAACCTTTTGTTATAGCATCAGTAAACGGAAGAAAATTACTTTTTTTCAAATTAAAAGGTATATTTCATTAAAAAGGGATAGGGTCACTTACCATTTGATCTGCCAGTCACTGATCTACGCAGTTGGTTTATTATGTTGTGTCTTATCATCAAGAGCAATCAACGTTGATCACTTCTTTTGGGCGCCTTTGACCTTTATTTTTGTATTAAATCCTAAGTTAACAAATATTGTTAAATTAACTCGTGATAGAGTGATTGGCACATTGATTGTTGTTTTTGTTCTTTACTTGGCATTTAACGCATCGGTATTAATGCCATACATTGGTTTTGCATTAATTCTTCTCTTTTCGTTTTTAATTCCAATTAGTAATACAAAGAAAAATAACGTATTTGGAACAATTTGTCTCACAGGGCTTGTATTATCGCTTATTGAAATGTCGATTTACTTTAATAATGTTGACTATCACTTATTGTCCGAAAGGATCATGGAAACATTGATAGGGGGTCTATTTGCGATAGTAAGTAGCTACTGTATTAAATTGGTTATGAAAGGTAAGTAATCAATATTATTAATATAAAGCAATGTGTAGCCTTCGTTTTCTGTTATGGAATGAGGCTACATCCAAAAATGGTTCGCTTTATTTAATCTAAATATTGATTTTCTTGATGTTCTATTGCTTTTTCGATTCGTATCAACGCTTGTCGGCAACGGTATAAACGGCCGGCTAATGCGGCGATATCTTTTTGGCATCGGTGGCGTTGTGCCTGATTGGTTAGACTGTTTAGCTGTAATTCGCGTTCACTCACCATTGCTAATAAACGGCGCTCATAGTCTTGATGTTGGGATAAACGCTCATATAGGTCGACTTGCTCTTTCTTTTCTTGATAATGACTCTCCTTTTTACGTAAGCCCTGTGTCGATAGTTCACGAGATAGCGCTTGAATTTGGTGAGCAATTTTTTCTGTCAGAAAGTTAACTTGTTCTTTATGGTTGAGTGACACACTGTGACAAAGTTGCTGATACAACTTATCTAACTCTTTCTGGCAATCTCCTAGATGCGTTGATTTTGTACTAAAAAGCTGAGTATCAAAGCGAGCGTGTGAAAATTCCTGATCTGCAATAGGCGCAATACGAGCTTGCAATGCGTCAATTTGCGTTTTTAGCGCATCTAAAAGAGGCTGTACTTTCATTTTTGTTCTCGCTAAAAGTGAAAAATCATGGAAAATTGATGTGTAACAATAAAACTTGCCGCAAATAAGCAGCCCCTTATTGCATTTTTATGGTACTTTAAATAGATTCTACCTTTTCGTGTTTACTATACTGATTGGCACTTATTATGACTGCTAAAGAGCAACAACTGCAATTAATTAAAGAAAGTATTGCAACCATCCCTAATTACCCAAAAGAAGGGGTGCTATTTCGCGATATTACCACACTATTAAATAACCCTGCAGCTTATCAGGCCACCATCGATTTGTTGGTTGACCATTACAAAGATAAAGGGGTAACTAAAATTGTAGGTACTGAAGCCCGCGGTTTTCTGTTTGGTGCACCAGTCGCATTACGTTTAGGGGTTGGTTTTGTTCCTGTACGTAAAAAAGGGAAATTGCCCCGTGAAGTATTAAGTATGACCTATGACTTGGAATATGGTACAGATACTCTTGAAATCCATCGAGACAGTATCCAGCCTGAAGATAACGTCTTAGTCATTGATGACCTGCTGGCAACAGGGGGAACGATTGAAGCGACAGTAAGAATGATCAAGCAACTCGGTGCTAAAATTGTTGATGCTGCCTTCATTATTAGCCTACCTGATTTAGGTGGTGAGGAGCGCCTTGCCGCAGAAGGGATCCACTCATTTAGCTTAGTCGAGTTCCCAGGTCACTAATTCTCGTTTCCTCACTATTTTCCTTACTATTTTTATCACGGTCTCGCCGTAAGGGCAGAGGCTGTGGTAGCATGGTGCTATATACCATGTTTAGAAACTGCATAATTCATGAGCTATCAGGTACTTGCCCGTAAGTGGCGCCCCCAAAAATTTTCAGATGTCGTAGGTCAACAACATGTATTGACCGCGCTTGCAAATGGTCTGGAACACCAGAGGCTTCACCACGCC
This sequence comes from Providencia sp. PROV268, assembly GCF_028477805.1. NCBI lineage: Bacteria > Pseudomonadati > Pseudomonadota > Gammaproteobacteria > Enterobacterales > Morganellaceae > Providencia > Providencia sp. PROV268. Next base: position 208,676 of record NZ_JAMPLW010000006.1, on the reverse strand, counting down.
TATCTTTTTTCAGGCACTCGTGGTGTCGGCAAGACGACAATTGCTCGTCTGTTTGCTAAAGGTCTTAACTGTGAAACGGGGATCACTGCGACACCTTGTGGTAAATGCACAAATTGCCAAGAGATAGAACAAGGGCGGTTTGTGGATTTGATTGAAATTGATGCGGCATCCAGAACAAAAGTGGAAGATACGCGAGAGCTACTGGATAACGTTCAGTATGCCCCTGCACGTGGACGCTTCAAAGTTTATTTGATTGACGAAGTTCATATGCTATCGCGCCATAGCTTCAATGCGTTGTTAAAAACCCTTGAAGAGCCGCCTGAACATGTCAAATTTCTTTTGGCGACGACAGATCCGCAAAAATTGCCAGTGACTATTTTGTCACGTTGCTTGCAATTCCACCTAAAAGCGTTGGATGTCAGCCAGATCAGCGAGCAACTTGAGCATATTCTCACCGCAGAAAATATTGAACACGATACTCGCGCGCGCCAACTGATCTCTCGCGCTGCTGATGGCAGTTTGCGAGATGCCCTCAGCCTAACTGACCAAGCGATTGCGATGGGGCAAGGAAAAGTGACGGCAGATATTGTCAGTCAAATGCTCGGCACGCTCGATGATGAGCAGCCACTCGCTATCATCGAAGCCTTGGTTCGAGCTGACGGTATTGCGGTCATGTCAGAGGTAGAGCATGCGGCGAGCCGAGGAGCGGATTGGGAGAATTTGCTGGTTGAAATCCTCTCCTTGTTGCATCGTATTGCTATGATCCAGCTGTTACCAGCCGTTAAAGAGACGGATCCATCATCAACAGAGGGGCGGCTCAGGCAAATTGCCCGAATGATCTCGCCTGCTGATTTGCAACTCTTTTATCAAACCTTGCTTGTTGGTCGTCGAGATCTTCCCTATGCCCCTGAGCGTCGCATGGGGGTTGAAATGGCGCTGTTACGTGCACTGGCATTCCATCCCAAAAGCATTATTGAGGAGCCAGTGACACCCACGGTAGTGGCTGCACCAGCACCGACAGCGATAGAGCCTGCTCGTTCTGTACCGCCTAAGCCAACAGCGGCAACAGCAAATGCTGCAATATCGGAAAATAGCCCGACATTGCAGCTACTAAAAGCAAAGGAAGCGTTACACTCCTCTCAAAATGAGGGACCTGACGCAAAAAAGAATAAACCGGCCGCGCCTGAAAAGGCTAAGCCGGCGATGTCAGCACTTGAGAGGCTGGCCGCCGTCACTAGCCAGCACCAACAAAATATGGCTAGCCGCGCATCTGACGTAAAAAAAGCGGCGAAACCAAAACCTTATCAGTGGCGTCCACAGTCTGAAGAGGCTAATACCAAAGAGGCGGTTACAACACCAACAGAAATAAAAGAAGCGTTGGAATATGAGAAAACCCCGGAATTAGCCGCGAAAATTACTGAAGAAGGTCGGGCGCGTGATAGCTGGTCTGCCGAGATCGCACAATTAAATATTCCTAAGCTGGTTGAACAATTAGCTTTGAATTCATATATAGAGAAAATAGACAGCTCGCACATTGTACTTCATTTACGCTCAGCACAGCGTCATTTGAATAAGCCTTCAGCGCATGAAGCGTTACAAAGTGCATTGAGCCAACATTATGGTCAACCTGTTGAACTGAAAATCGTTCAAGATGATAATACGGCAGTAAAAACGCCACTTGAATGGCGACAGGCGATTTATGAAGAGAAACTGGCGCAAGCCCGTCAGTCAATTATTGCGGATAAAACGATTCAAAAGCTACGCTCAATGTTTGATGCGCAGCTAGATGAAGAGAGTATTCGCCCCGTTTAACGCTACAGTCTCTGTTAGTAAGCTGTAGCCTCAGTAGTGAGAGATAACTATGTTTGGTAAAGGTGGTTTGGGCAATTTGATGAAACAAGCCCAACAAATGCAAGAAAAAATGCAGAAAGTTCAGGAAGAAATCGCCAATCTAGAAGCAACAGGCGAATCTGGTGCCGGCCTAGTCAAAGTTACCATCAATGGTTCACATAACTGCCGCCGTGTTGAAATCGATCCGAGTCTTCTTGAAGATGACAAAGAGATGCTAGAAGACTTAATTGCGGCAGCATTTAATGATGCGGCTCGCCGTATCGAAGAAACGCAAAAAGAAAAAATGGCAAGTGTTTCCAGTGGAATGCAATTGCCACCAGGCTTTAAGATGCCGTTCTAATGCAAACAAGTCCGCTTCTTGAGTCATTGATGGAAGCCTTGCGCTGTCTCCCTGGTGTAGGACCAAAGTCAGCGCAGCGTATGGCATTTCATCTGCTTCAGCGTGATCGTAGTGGCGGCATGCGCCTTGCGCAGTCGCTCACTCGAGCCATGTCTGAAATCGGTCATTGTCGCGATTGCCGCACCTTTACAGAACAAGAGGTGTGCAATATTTGTGAAAATCCACGTCGCCAACAAAACGGGTTGATCTGTGTGGTCGAAAGTCCAGCAGATATCTATGCTGTTGAGCAGACAGGGCAATTTTCTGGGCGCTACTTTGTACTGATGGGGCATTTATCACCCCTTGATGGTATTGGGCCGATGGATATTGGGCTTGATAGGCTAGAAGAAAGGTTGTCTTCTGAAACCATTATCGAAGTGATACTTGCGACAAACCCAACTGTAGAAGGTGAAGCGACGGCAAACTATATTGCACAAATGTGTGCCCAATATGGGGTGGCTGCAAGCCGCATTGCGCATGGCGTACCTGTCGGTGGTGAATTAGAAATGGTTGACGGCACAACGCTATCGCATTCACTTGCGGGTCGTCAGCGCCTCTAATTTTTACTCCAAGCTACAGCTTTACAGGCTTCCTAACTATCTGAGTCACATACTTAGGTATGCGACTTGGAGTGCGTACGCTTACGGCCCGCTGTAGCTCGCAACTTCCCGCCTTTCGCCATTCTTTTTTCGCTTTTCGTTAGCTGTTATCTTTATTGTCGTAATGCATTTTTTACCTTAATGAGTTGAATTCCTATTTTTTGCCCCCAATTAAACTCCATCGATAAGTCAAAATTATCCCATTAGATTGATGATATAAGAGGCATTAATGAGTATGAAAGGACAAGAAACTCGTGGGTTCCAATCCGAAGTTAAGCAACTTCTCCAGTTAATGATCCACTCTCTTTACTCAAACAAAGAAATCTTTTTGCGTGAACTTATTTCAAACGCATCTGATGCGGCAGATAAATTACGTTTTCGTGCACTTTCAAAGTCTGAGTTGTATGAAAATGATGGTGAGTTACGTGTTCGTATCAGCGCGAATAAAGAAGATGGCACCCTAACAATTAGCGATAACGGTATCGGTATGAGCCGTGATGAAGTGATTGAGAACTTAGGGACTATCGCTAAATCAGGAACAAAAGCCTTTTTAGAATCTTTGGGAAGCGACCAAGCGAAAGATAGCCAAATGATTGGTCAATTCGGTGTTGGTTTCTATTCTGCATTTATTGTGGCTGATAAAGTGACCGTCCGCAGCCGTGCGGCTGGTGCAGCAGCAGATCAAGGGGTATTTTGGGAATCAGCAGGTGAAGGCGAATACACTATCGCTGATATCGAAAAAGCCGATCGTGGTACGGAAATAACCCTTCATTTACGCGAAGATGAGAAAGAATTTTTAGATAGCTGGCGCTTGCGCTCGGTAATCAGCAAATACTCTGACCATATTGCATTGCCTGTTGAGATTGAAGTTAAGAACGAAGAAGATGGCACTATCACTTGGGAAAAAATTAACCAAGCGAAAGCACTGTGGACGCGTAAGAAGTCTGAAATTTCCGATGAGGAATATACCGAGTTTTATAAGCATATCTCTCATGACTATGCAGACCCACTGACTTGGTCTCATAACCGTGTTGAAGGTAAACAAGAGTACACAAGTTTACTGTATATCCCTTCACAAGCCCCGTTTGATTTGTGGAATCGTGAGCAACGCCATGGTTTGAAATTGTATGTTCAGCGCGTCTTTATTATGGATGATGCAGAACAATTTATGCCAAACTATTTACGTTTTGTCCGCGGTGTATTGGATTCAAACGACCTACCACTCAACGTGTCGCGTGAAATTTTACAAGACAGCGCATTGACTCGTAGCCTACGTAGTGCACTCACTAAACGTGTTCTGCAAATGTTAGAAAAATTGGCGAAAAACGACGCAGAAAAATACCAATCTTTCTGGCAACAGTTTGGTTTAGTGATGAAAGAAGGGCCTGCAGAGGATATGAGTAACAGTGAAGCTATCGCTAAACTGTTACGTTTTGCATCAACCCATAACGATAGCAGCGTGCAAAATGTGTCTTTGGAAGAGTATGTTGCTCGCATGGTTGAAGGTCAGGAAAAAATTTATTACATCACGGCTGATAGCTATGCTGCCGCGAAGAGCAGCCCACATTTAGAGCTATTCCGTAAGAAAGGCATTGAAGTATTGTTACTTTCTGATCGTATCGACGAATGGATGATGAACTATCTGTCAGAGTTTGATGGCAAACAGTTCCAATCTGTTAGTAAGGCTGATGAGTCACTAGATAAGCTGGCGGATGAAAACAAAGCTGAGCAAGAAGAAGCTGATAAACAGTTAGAGCCATTTGTTGAGCGAGTAAAAACGTTGCTGGGTGATCGCGTCAAAGAGGTTAAGTTAACGCATCGTTTAACGGATACCCCAGCGATTGTCACGACCAATGCGGATGAAATGAGTACTCAAATGGCGAAACTCTTTGCCGCAGCGGGTCAAACAGCGCCAGAAGTTAAATACAACTTTGAACTGAACCCTTCACACCCATTGGTTAAAAAAGCATCTGAAATAACGGATGAAGCGCTGTTTGCAGATTGGGTTAATGTGTTACTTGATCAAGCGCTATTCGCTGAACGCGGTACCTTAGAAGATCCAAACTTATTTATCCGCAAAATCAATGAATTATTAATGAAATAATGAGATAATTGATTTTCGTTTTTGAACAAAAACCACGTTTTAGCGGGCGCTTTAGCGTGGTTTTTTTCTTTTACGAAAGAAGTTAAATGCGAAAACGTTTACGTGTCTTCTTGAGTAAAGCGGCATGCTAATGGTATGGTATCTTGTTTTCTTTTCAAATTATAACAAACTAAATAGCAAGGGGTTTACGCAATGCGTATTATTTTGCTCGGTGCTCCAGGCGCCGGTAAGGGCACTCAAGCTCAATTTATTATGGAGAAATTTGGTATCCCACAAATTTCAACTGGCGATATGTTACGTGCAGCAGTTAAAGCAGGTAGTGAGCTAGGTTTAAAAGCAAAAGAGCTAATGGACAATGGTAAATTAGTGACTGATGAGTTAGTGATTGCATTGGTTAAAGAGCGTATCAAACAAGATGACTGCCGCAATGGTTTCTTGTTGGATGGGTTCCCACGTACCATTCCTCAAGCAGACGCGATGAAAGAAGCAGGCATTAATGTCGATTTCGTATTAGAATTCGATGTGCCTGATGAAATCATTGTTGAACGTATTATTGGTCGCCGTGTGCATGCGCCATCGGGTCGTGTTTATCATGTGACATTTAACCCACCTAAAGTTGAAAACAAAGATGATGTCACTGGTGAAGAGCTAACTATCCGTAAAGATGACCAAGAAGACACCGTGCGTAAGCGTCTGGTTGAATACCATGACTTAACAGCACCTTTGGTTGCTTACTATCAAAAAGAAGCTGATGCGGGTAACACCAAATACTTCAAAATCGATGGTACACGCAAGGTCACTGAAGTGAGTGAAGAATTAGCGAAGATCCTTGGCTAATATTCAACAATAGCTATCAACAAAGGCAGCGATTATCGCTGCCTTTGCTTTTCAAGCATTAGAAAACAATAAAAGACAATATTTTGTGATATAAAGTTGGGAATAATTATCATTAAGGAGTAATTACCATGTCAAAAAGTCAATACGGCATTTTATTGGTTAACTTAGGAACCCCTGATTCCCCAACAACCCCAGCAGTGAAACGTTACCTTGCAGAGTTTTTAAGCGATGTACGAGTGATTGATGTTTCACGTACGATTTGGAAGCCTATTTTATACGGTATTGTCTTGCCATTTCGCTCACCAAAAGTGGCTAAACTCTATCAATCGATTTGGACAGAAGAGGGGTCACCCTTACTTGCTTACACGCTACGTCAGAAAGCAAAGCTATCAGCTTGTTTTCCTGATATCCCAATGGAAGTTGGGATGAGCTATGGTTCACCATCATTGAAAAGTGCAATTGATTCATTAATGAGCCAAGGTGTGACAGAGTTGATTGTGCTACCTTTATATCCACAATACTCTTGTTCAACCACCGCCGCAGTTTATGATGGGATCTCGGCAATTTTCCGCCAAATGCGCACGATACCGTCCTTACATTTTATTCGTAGCTATGCGACGCATCCTGCCTACATTCAAGGGTTGGTCAATTCCATAGAGCAAAGTTTTGAGCAGCACGGGGAGCCTGATCGATTAATACTGTCATTTCACGGTATTCCTAAACGCTATGCAGACACTGGGGATATTTACCCTCAAGAGTGTGAAGCAACGACACGTTTAGTCAAAGAAGCCTTGAATTTCCCAGCAGAGAGAGTATTGATGACCTATCAATCTCGGTTTGGGAGAGAGCCGTGGTTAACCCCTTATACTGATGAAACGATGAAGCAATTACCCTCACAAGGTGTAAAGTCAGTACAAGTTATTTGCCCCGGATTTTCAGCGGATTGCTTAGAGACACTAGAAGAAATTAGTGAGCAAAATCAACATTTTTTCAAAAGTCAGGGCGGAGAATCGTATCATTATATCCCTGCGTTGAATGATAATGATGATAGTATTAACTTATTTAAATTACTTATTACTAGTACAATAAATACAATCTAAAGTTGTAATTGATATTAAATATGGCGTTAATCGATATATCATAAGTATCAAAATTCACTATACTAGTTAATATAAAAAGTTAATTTATTGTTAATATTTGTATTTTATTGGAACTGATATGAGCACTGATAGAGAGTCACCGGATGGCAAAACCGCAAAAGGAAAGCAAGTCTCACCATTTAACTCACAGCAAAGCGATGAAATCGATTTGATGGCTTTATTCGCTGTTTTATTAAGGAATAAGCTTCTTATTATCGTTATTACTGTTGTTATCACGCTTATCAGTATATTTGTGGTATTTCAGTTGCCTCAAAAGTGGAGCAGTACGGCTGTTGTCATCCCACCTTCTTCTGAGGAAATTAAAGATATCAATACATTGAGCGCACAGTTGAGTGTGCTCGATGTTAAGATTGATTTATCGGCACAGCAGATCTTTAATGCCTTTATTGACCAGTATCGTTCGAAAGTTAACCAAGAAGCTTATGTTCGGAGTACCAATTACTTCAAAAAGTTGTCAGAGCAAGTGAATTCTACAGATAAAGAAAATGAGCAGCAGCGGCTAGTCAATACTATTATTTCGAATAATATCGGCCTTAAGGACCAGTCAAAAGAGAAAAACAGTACCTCTAGCGACATCATACTGACTTTTGTGGCGCCAACACCTTCTGAGGCTCAAGACTTACTGTCTGGTTATGTTCGCTATACGGCAACTAAGGTTAGAGAGCAGTTTAAGAAAGATATTCAAAATGCGATTGCACAGCAATTGGTTTATGCTAATGAAACTTTTAAGCAAGAAGTGACAAAGATCCGTTCTGAATATGATGTAAAAGTTGAAAGGTTAAAACGTGCTATTGATATTGCAAAAGCAGCGGGTGTGCGCAAGCCCATTGTTAGTGATTCGGCAATCATTAGTGATGACCCCGATTACCCTATTGCATTAGGTACGGAAGCTCTTGAGAAGAAGTTAGCGATTGAATTACAAAACCGTGATATCGCTCTGTTGAATGAAGACCTACAAATTCGCCAACATTACATTAAAAATCTATCAGAGCTTGATATTGATACCCTTGACTTTATCCCTGCTAAATTTATCTTAGCGCCGGATCTACCCACTCAAAAAGATTCACCTAAATCAGTATTGATTATCATGCTGAGTGCTATTTTAGGCTTTATTCTGAGTTGTGCTTATGTACTGTCGCGCGAGCTATATCGCGACTATCACAAGAATAATAGCTAACTAAAAGGTGTTATTGATGTAAGCCAGCGCCTTTGTCTAAGGTGCTGGTTTGCATTTATCGTGCTAGAATAGTGCCATGTATACTCTCTAATTTATCCATTATGAAATTCCCCGGTCAACGTAAATCAAAGCACTACTTTCCTGTTAGCCTCAGAGATCCGCTGTTACAGCCTATTAAAGAGCGTTTAGATGATGGCGAAAACTGCCAATCTTATATTGTTGGTATCGATCAAACACTGGTCGATATTGAAGCTAAAGTCGACGATGCATTCATTGAACGCTATCAACTCAGTAAAGGTCACTCTTTAGTGATTGAAGATGATGTTGCAGAGGCTTTATATAAAGAGCTAACCAGTAACGCATTAATCACACATGAGTATGCCGGGGGAACCATCGGGAATACGCTGCATAACTACTCCGTGCTGGCGGATGATCGCTCGGTGTTATTGGGAACGATGTGCAATAACATTCAAATTGGAAGCTACTCTTATCGCTATTTATGCCATACATCGAGCCGCATGGATCTCAACTATTTACAAGGGGTCGATGGGCCAATTGGTCGCTGCTTTACCCTTATTGCTGAAAACGGTGAGAGAACCTTCGCGATTAGCCCAGGGCATATGAATCGTCTACGCCCTGAAAGTATCCCAGAAGAGATTATTGCTGGCGCTTCGGCGTTAGTTTTGACCGCTTATTTGGTTCGTTGCAAGCCCGGTGAAACCATGCCAGAAGCCACGATGCAGGCGATTAGCTATGCTAAAAAGCATAATGTTCCCGTTGTATTAACACTCGGTACTAAGTTCGTGATAGCGCAAGACCCCCAGTTTTGGCGTGATTTTCTGGCTGAGCATGTCTCTGTTGTCGCGATGAATGAAGATGAGGCGTTAGAGCTAACAGGGTGTAATGACCCGTTGTTAGCTTCGGATATGGCTCTAAATTGGGTCGATCTTGTGCTGTGTACGGCGGGGCCATCAGGGCTATATATGGCAGGTTATACGGAAGAAGCATTTAAACGCACCACCCAACACCCATTATTACCGGGCGCTATTCCTGAATTTAACCTCTATGAATTTAGCCGCGCAATGCGCCAGCAAGATTGTGAAGTTCCTATGCGCATATACTCTCATATTGAGCCTTATATGGGGGGACCTGAAAAGATCATGAATACTAATGGTGCAGGAGATGGCGCGTTATCCGCATTGCTACACGATATCACCGCAAACTCCTATCATCGCTTCAATGTGCCTAATTCCAGTAAGCATACGCGCCAATATCTAACTTACTCTTCGCTTGCTCAAGTGTGCAAATATGCAAACCGCGTGAGCTATCAAGTCTTGACTCAACATTCGCCGCGTTTAACGCGTGGCCTACCTGAAAAAGAAGACAGCTTAGAAGAGTCCTATTGGGAGCGTTAATACGCAAGCCTTTGCATAATGCCTCATTGTTTGAGCAAAACAGTGGGGTATTTTTTTACCTCAATGCCAGAAAAAAATTCCCCCACATCGTGGGGGAAGAGGACACAAAAAATATCATCAATAATGGTTTAGGCGGGGATGAGTATAACGACTTATCTATGCTAAAAAGTGGAGAAAATGTGAATCTATTTATTATTAATTATTCTATTTTAGAATTTTTAATAGTGAAAAATCGCATATTAGTCGGGGGCGAACAGTTCACGCTCTCTCAGTAAACCAGTCATGATTGTAAAGAGTAAGCTGCATCCCTGATACAGGGATTAACATAACAGAATTACCAGATAAACAAAGGGAAGCCGAAGCTTCCCTTAAACGTGTTTTAATGAGAGGGTTTTAGATATTCATCTAGGCTTTTACCTTCACCGGCTGTGGGAGAAGGGTCATCATCCATTGAGCAACCATATTCAGTGACATCATTACACATAAAAGTTGCCATCGCTTTAGCAATTTCATGTTCACCAATAATAATATGCTCAGCGCCACGCTCTTTAATAAAGCTGACTTCATCATCGTAGTGCGCGCGAACAATCACTGTGATATCTGGGTTTAGCTCTTTAGCATGCGCGACGATTTCACCTGCTTCATAACCATTTGGAATGGTAAGAAGCAGCGTTTTTGCACACTCAATACGAGCAAGGCTGATGATATCTCTATTAGCACCGTTACCTAAAATAGCACTGAACCCGTTTTCTGCTAGCTCTTCAAATTTAGCGCGAGTATCTTCAACCACGACTAATGGGATATCACGTCTACGCAGTTTATCTGCCAGCATAGTTCCTACACGACCGTAACCAACGATAATTGCATGGCCACAAATATCGACAGGAATTTGAGTTTCTTCTTCCAAAGTCTCTTCGAGTAACTGCTCTTCGGCGGTTTCGGTCTTCTCTAAGTACTTATCCAATAAGCTGAACAGCACTGGGTTAAGCATAATAGAGACAATGGCACCGGCTAACACAAGGTTTTGCGCCTCTTTATCCATCACGCCAAGCGCCATTCCCATCCCCGCTAAAATAAAGGCAAACTCACCGATTTGGGCAAGGCTGACAGAGATGGTTAATGCGGTTCGCCGCGAGTGACCAAATAAACGCACAAGCACCAACGCTGCGGCGGATTTACCCACAATGATAATAGCGAGAACAGCAATCACACCTAATGGGTGATCAATAATGACCACAGGGTCAAATAGCATACCAACAGACACAAAGAATAGAACAGCAAACGCATCTCTGAGCGGTAATGTGTCTTGTGCTGCACGGTGGCTTAGTTCTGACTCATTTAATACCATACCAGCAAAGAACGCGCCAAGAGCGAAGGAGGCATCAAATAAGGCGACAGCCGCATAGGCGATACCTAATGCAAGTGCCAATACAGCCAATGTAAACAGTTCACGAGAGCCGGTGGATGCGGTGCGCGATAAAATCCAAGGTATGACTCTGCGGCCAATCACTATCATGAGGATAATGAAGGCGACGACTTTACCTATTGTCCATGCAAGACCGATGAGTAACTCACTTAAGCTGGCTTGCTCTGAATTCATAATCGCGGCGGCGGCTGGTAGTAGTACCAGTGTTAATACCATTGCCAGATCTTCAACAATCAACCAGCCGATAGCAATTTTACCGCGTTGACTGTCAATCAGTTGCCGCTCTTCTAAGGCGCGAAGTAACACTACGGTACTGGCTGTGGATAAACAGAGGCCGAAAACAATCCCTGAAAAGGTTCCCCAACCAAAAAGGGTGGAAAGGCCTAAACCTAACAGTGTAGCAACCGCAATTTGTGCAATAGCACCGGGAATGGCGATGGTTTTAACCGCCATAAGATCTTTAAGCGAAAAGTGTAACCCAACGCCAAACATCAGTAGGATAACACCTATCTCAGCGAGTTCAGGTGCAAGTGTTGTATCGGCAACAAAACCAGGTGTAAAAGGACCGGCCAAGACTCCAGCCGCAAGATACCCCACTAGAGGGGAAATTTTTAATCGCTGAGCGATCATACCTAACAAATATGCAAGGGCGAGACCACCAACAATGGTTGTGATTAAGGGCGTAGAATGCTCCATTTAGTCTCCTTTTATTAATTTGAATTTTTTAGGAATAAAATTCCCGTATTTTGGAATGCGCTTTGCATATAATTCTATTTTATCGTTATTTGAGAAAAATTTCCTTAAAAAATTTCAATGTTTTTCAAATAAAAGTACTGTATTAGTGCTAAATCGTTACAAAGATGTCATTTTTATGATTTTTTATTGAATTTTAAGTGGGATATAGAAGGAAATGCCCATACTTATTTTTCAATAAGTATGGGTGAAATAAAGAGAAATGGTTATTTTTGTTCTAAATTTGGTAGTAGTACAGTGAAAATTCCTAATAATGGTAGAAAAGCACAATATTGATAAACTTGTTCAATACTGGTCTTATCGGCAATCTGCCCTAGCACTGCCGCTCCAACGCCTCCCATACCAAATGCTAATCCAAAAAATAGCCCTGAAATCATGCCTGTTTTACCGGGGATGAGATCTTGTGCGTAGACTAAAATGGCTGAAAATGCAGAAGCTAATATTAATCCGATAATAACGGTCAAAATACTGGTCCAGTACAGGGAAGCATGCGGTAGCATTAGCGTGAAAGGCGCAACGCCTAAAATAGAAAACCAAATAACATATTTGCGCCCGATCTTATCGCCAACAGGCCCACCAATCATGGTTCCTGCTGCGACGGCAAAGAGAAAAATAAACAGATGGAACTGGGCGTTTTGAACACTAACACCAAATTTATCAATGAGATAAAAGGTATAATAGCTACTAATGCTGGCTAGATAAAAGTACTTGGAAAAAATTAAAATCAGCAATATCGTCAATGAGCCAATCACCGCTTTACGTGGTAGTACTTTGACTTCCACGTGACGAACTGGTTTTTTGCTGGTGGTGCGATGCTGTTGCTTATACCAACGGCTCACTTGCAATAAAACCACAATAGCTAATAAGGCCGCCAGAGAGAACCAGCCAACGTTCCCTTTACCATATGGCTCAATGATGAGTGCCGCGAGTAGCGGGCCTAATGAGGAACCTAAATTTCCACCGACTTGGAAGAACGATTGTGCAAGGCCATGTCGCCCCCCTGATGCCATACGCGCAACGCGAGATGATTCAGGATGGAATACGGAAGAGCCTGTTCCTACCAGCGCAGCAGCAAGCAAAATAACCGGGAAGGTTTCCGCCATAGCGAGTAGCAACAAACCTGTTAGCGTAAAGCCCATTCCTATTGGGAGTGAATAAGGTTGTGGATGTTTGTCAGTATAATAGCCAATGATCGGTTGTAGTAGTGATGCCGTAATTTGGTAAGTCAACGTGATCAAACCAACCTGTGCAAAACTTAATGAAAAGTCGGATTGCAATAACGGATAAATAGCTAATATCAAAGACTGGATCATATCATTCAGTAAATGAGAGAAGCTAATTGCGGTTAGAATACTGAAAACGGTTTTGCCTGTTTTGCTGATAGGCTTTGATGGTGCGGTATTGCTAGAACTTGTTGTTTGGTCGCTCATAGTTAGTAACTTCTAGTTGTGTTGCACAATTGTTATCAATATAGCGTATTTGTAATTTATTTGAACTAATAAATATCACGATAAAAAAAGTCACTCGTGTCATTATTTTGATTGATGTCTCACTTTAATGAAACAAGCATCATTTTATGCACTGGTTATCTAATTATGATCGCGGTTTTGTGCTATATACTCATCATACTTCAACGTGTGGTGCTACTGACGGCGCTCATTCGTATGAGACACAGCCTGCCTTATATTTCTATGGTAATACGTCCGTGACGTATCTTAAATGATATAGAGTATAAGATAGGCGGTGATATTAAACTTATTATCTACTTATACCGCACAAAATTCCTATATCGGCAGGGAGAAAGAGATGAAATTAACCTTTAAAGCATCGGTATGCGCATTAACGGTATCTTTAGCACTGTTGCCTATCGCACAGGCAAATGCTTGGGAAAAAGATAAAACCTATAACATCACCATTTTGCATACTAATGACCATCATGGTCACTTCTGGCATAACGATCACGGTGAGTATGGCTTAGCGGCTCAAAAAACGGTGGTTGATGAAATCCGTGATGAAGTTGCGAAACAAGGTGGAAGCCTATTGCTGCTTTCTGGTGGTGATATCAATACAGGTGTACCTGAATCTGACTTGCAAGATGCAGAGCCTGATTTTAAAGGGATGAACTTAGTCGGTTATGATGCGATGGCATTAGGTAACCATGAGTTTGATAATCCGCTTGAAGTGTTACGTACCCAAGAAAAATGGGCTAATTTCCCATTCTTATCTGCCAACATTTACCAAACTAGCACCGGTAAACGCTTGTTCAAGCCTTATCAAATTTTTGATAAGCAAGGCGTCAAAATCGCCGTATTAGGATTGACCACGGACGATACAGCGAAACTCGGCAATCCAGCTAATTTCCCAGATGTGGAATTTAGAACGCCATCGGTAGAGGCGAAAAAAGTGATTGAAGAGCTGCGTGAGACTGAAAAGCCAGACATTATTATTGCAGCCACCCATATGGGGCACTACGATGACGGTCAACATGGTTCGAATGCACCGGGTGATGTTGAAATGGCGCGTAGTTTACCTGCTGGATATTTAGATATGATAGTAGGTGGTCACTCACAAGATCCCGTTTGTATGTCTGCGGAGAATAAAAACTATAAACAAGTCGACTATGTGCCGGGAACACCTTGTGCACCTGATAATCAAAATGGCACTTGGATCGTTCAAGCCCATGAATGGGGGAAATATGTCGGTCGCGCAGATTTCGAATTTAAAAATGGTAAGTTCACACTGAAACATTACCAATTGATCCCTATCAACTTGAAAAAGAAAGTGACTAAAGAAGATGGCACCACTGAGCGTGTCTATTACACTCAAGAAATTGCGCACAACCCAGAAATGATGAAGTTACTGACACCTTATCAAGAGAAAGGGGGTGAGCAGCTGAATGTTAAAGTTGGCTCTGTTGAAGGCAAACTCGAAGGCGACCGTAGTAAAGTTCGTTTTGTGCAAACTAACATGGGGCGTCTCTTGTTAGCGGCACAAAAAGAGCGTGCAGGTGCTGATTTTGCAATTATGAGTGGCGGCGGTGTCCGTGATTCGATTGAGAGTGGTGATATTACATATAAAGATGTTTTAAAGGTACAGCCATTTACGAATGAATTAGTGTATGTTGACTTCAAAGGCAGCGAAGTGCTTCCATATTTGCAGGCTGCTGCGAACATGAAACCTGATTCAGGCGCTTACGCACAGTTTTATAATGTCAGCTTGACTGTTAATCCGGATGGTAGCATCAGTGACGTGAAAATTGATGGTAAGCCAGTTGATCCTGAAAAAACTTACCGTATGGCAACACTGAATTTTAATGCTATAGGTGGTGATGGCTATCCGAAAATCGATAATCATCCTAACTACGTCAATACAGGGTTTGTCGATGCAGAAGTGTTGAAAGGCTATATTGAAAAACATTCACCACTAAAAGCGGCAGACTATGAACCAAAAGGCGAAATTGTTTATAAAAAATAATGCCCAAGTCGCCTATTAATAACATTTCAATAGGCGAGTGAACTGCTTACAAGGCCTGATCCCAGACAGTAACTGGGGTCAGGCCTTTTCGTTTGCTTTCATACTTTCATCTGCTTGCAATAGGCGAGTTATTGCCGTGTGCAAATGGGGGATAAAATCTTTTTTAGAGTAAGTCGCGAACTGGATTTGCGCCATAAAAAAGGGTAATTGATGCGCTAAGGCGGGATATTTATTGTGTAGCCGAGTGATATGTTCATCTAATGTATCTGGCCAGTCGGTGTCGTTAGGCGTCCGTAAAATATTTGTAGAGCGGATAAGTTTCTTAGAAGCTTCTTTGGATAATTTTAAGAACGTTGCCTGATCATCCGTACTTGCCATTTTCTGAATGTAATCTAAGAGAGTGGTGTGATAATCACCATTGACGGCTAAGGCGATGGCCCTTGATGGGCGGAATAGGGGAAAATATCGGGAAAGGTCGTCACCATAAATGATACGGCAATGGTGCTTTAGCCAGTATCCCCAACTGTTGGTGTTATTCGGTGACAGCACCTCCTGTTGACTGGCTATATCGAAATCCACCTTTGGAACAATAGGGTAAAGTCGAAGGCTATTTTCGCCTATCTTGCTGAGCGCTAAAGCCTCTGTGTTATCAATATTGCCGTGAAAAATAACACAGAGATCCAGATCGGATTTAGGAGGAGTAGCTTTGCCACGTGCAACGCTACCATAAATAAAAATACTGCAAATTCTATCGCCATACTGAGCGAGTAGTTGTGATTGAACAGATGTGAGTAGTTCTTGATATCTCGCGGGTATAGGTTGCTTTTTTAATGTGCAGATATAGCCATTTTCATCAACTGCCATTTTTGAGTACCTTTTTCATGATGAAGATTGCAGTAACAAGGAGCGTTTTATTCCCCCTTTATCTCGAGAAATCTATTTTGTGATCTGACCAAAAATAACGTAAATCCAGCAAGTTAACAAATGCCGTTGGTTAAGCTTACTAATTTTGCACCTTGAAAGAGGTCATCTACGGTATGTCTTTATGATCGATCACGGAAGCGGGCTCCGGTGGTGCACCAAGGATAACATTAGGCCAGCGCAATACAGCGGCTGACGCTTCTGTTTGTCCTCCGTAGGCGTATAACAGCATAATGCCGCCGGGCTTAATCGATTTTTGTATCGCTGCGGTATACAGATGGATCGGCATCATGGCGGGGCCATTGTAAGCAAATTGAGGAAATGTATTGATGACCCGTTTGGTTTCGATCCCCAATACATTAGCGGAAAACTCGGCATGCCAAGCTGTCGGGGCATTGAGTGCGACACAATCGATATCGTTAATAGAGAGTTTTGCTTTGGCTAATGCGCCTTTTACGGTCTGTTTAAGGTAATATTCCGCTGTTGAACGTAGCACGTGGGTTACTGGCTTATTGAAACTGAGGCGGATATGTTGCGCTGTTGGCGAATATTGGTCTTCGACGACCTTAAAGCACCAAGTGCCACATGTTTCACCAAGGTGTAACGATTTAGAGCCCAGCAGGCCATATCCTTCTTTAACAGGGCCTACGATGAAGGCGGTGGATGCGTCACCATGAAAACGCATGGCGGCATTGTCGTCGTCAAGTGCCCGAGAGAATAGTGCTGTGGCAATGACTAATACCTTGTTATTTAAGCCGCTGCTTACCAAGCCACAAGCTGTTAGTAATGCTGACATCGAGCTATTACAGGTTGCCCCAATATTAAAGGCGCCACCACCGATACCGAGTGCCTGTGCGATATAGCCTGCATCACCACAACCAATATGGTCATCAAACATGGAAGTGACAATGAGGCAATCTATATCACTAGCGGCGACTTTTGCGGCTGATAACACCTTGGTTGCTGCTTTGATCCCGAGTGAGGAAGCGCTTTCATGATTGACCACGACTCTGCGCTCGACACTGCCTAAAAAGGGATCGGATAGATAAGGTTGCATGGCTTTATCATAAAGAGACTGGTGTTGGTGAGTTGAAAATTTAGGTGAATGAGAAGAGGTGATGGCCTCTTTATCCCACCATGCATTAGTGCGTAAACCTTCTGGTAAATGAATGGCAACAGCTTGAATTCCAACTGATAACATAGGTTCTCCTTACATGGTTTCTATGATGATGCCAAATGCATTGAGCGTTCATAACATTCATCGCAAATAAAACAGAAACGGTTTTTAACCTTTAGGAGTCTGTTTGAGTTGTTACTATTAAGACGGATATAAATTATTATTTTATTTATACGGTAAATAATAATTTTTGGATTTTTAAATGTAATATAAAAATAAATATTAATTTATAATTTTCATAATTCAAGCTGGTAGCATATAAAAATATGCTTATATATCAATCGATTTAATAAAGGTGCTCATTTATTTTAGATGATGACTATTTTATAAAGTTATGATAAATCGACTGGCTTATGACTTATAAATAATAAAGTATAAACCAGTATGATGAATTGATAGTGTAAGGGAAATGAGAGTATTATCGATAACAACGCTCAGGGGATTTACACTTTCTTTATTTCAGCAAATGTTGCATTGAGAACGCGAGCTAAATCCTGTGGCGCTATTTCAATGTCTAACCCTCTTTTACCGCCAGAAATAAAGATGGTGGAAAATTGTTGCGCTTGGCTATCGATAACGGTAGGCAGACGTTTTTTCTGCCCTAGTGGGCTTATCCCTCCAACTAAATAACCTGTTGTTTTTTGTGCTATCTGTGGGTCGGCCATTTCAACTTTTTTGGTTTTGAAAACCTTAGCAACCAGTTTTAAATCTAACTGCCCTGATACAGGGGTTACTGCGACCGCTAACGTTTTTTGATCACCATTAAGTGCAATAAGTAGCGTTTTGAAAACTTGTTTAGCATCTAAACCGAGTTTGCTCACTGCTTCATTACCAAAATCATGCACATTAGGATCATGATCATAAGGGTGGAGCGTGAAGTTTATTTTTTGTTTTTCAAGTAACTTTACAGCGGGAGTCATGTTTTTACCTGTTTTGTATTCAATTTCGTAGATAACTAACTAAACTATCATCACCAAATAAATGTAAAGCACCAACGGTAACCACATAATTACCATCAGGTAATGCCTTTAGCTTGCTACTCCAATCTTGGTTACGTTGTTCCATGAGAACACGATAAACATCATCACTGAATGTTTTAGGTAATGTGACACGGTTATGGGGTTGGTAATCAAGCCACCAGCTTATCATGGTCTGTAATGAACGGGCATTAGCGCGCCAGTGCTCTAACGTATCTTGTAATAAAGGTAAGCCTTCTTGGGGCAAGTTTAATAATAGCTCGACTTGCGCATCAGTACCTTCCAACTCGATGATTTTCATCCGCTGAGATTGTGCATTACGGAGTAATTGGTAATCAATCCCATAGTGCCCGTGTAGTCCTAACCCTTGAGCTTGGGTGGATTGTAAAATTAGGGCGACTTGCCATGAGGGTAACGCATCAAATTGGCTTGGATTTTGATGTATTTCTTGGCAGCAACTTTGCAGTCGTTGATATTCGTCAGTGCTTAGGCGATCTTGTAGGGGGGCACGAAGAGCATTATCGGTTATAAAGGGGGAGCGGGTATCCGTGATGTCGGCTTCAACAATCAGGGCATCGGCTTGATTGAGTTTATCGAGAAGAATGTCAGAAAGTGGAAACATGTTTTCAGTTCCCATATGAATACTACCAACAATATGCAGCTTAAGATTTTTTGATAAGCGAACATCAATAGCTGGATAAGGGTAGACGGGAGCTGCTTCTGTATGTAACCAGTTTTTTAAGTTTTCGAGCAGCTTGGCCATTTCACTTTCCTACGTTTTAGTATCAGTCCTTTAGATTAAACAATCTTGTAGCGATTTGCGACTCACTTTGCGCTATTTTATCTGTAAAATTGGATTGGGGTTAGGCATGATATCACGAGCAATTTACCTAAGCGTGAAAAGCCCGACATTCAGTTAAACTCAATGTCGGGCTGTAGCCTATTGTTGTTTCGGTTTAAAGCGTAGCAGTCGGTTGGCGTTAGTCACGACGGTGATTGAGGAGAGGGCCATTGCTGCACCTGCAACCACAGGGTTCAACAATGTTCCTGTTAGAGGGTAAAGAATACCCGCTGCAATTGGGATCCCCAATGTGTTGTAGACAAAGGCACCGAATAGGTTTTGTTTCATATTGCGCAATGTGCCTTTTGAAATGGCAACCGCATCTGCAACACCATGTAGGCTTTGGCGCATTAAGGTAATCGATGCTGTTTCTATCGCAATATCACTGCCGCCTCCCATTGCGATACCAACATCGGCACGGGCCAGTGCGGGGGCATCGTTGATCCCATCGCCAACCATTGCCACTTTATGGCCTTTGGCTTGTAAAGCTTCGATTGCAGCCGATTTACCATCTGGCATGACGCCTGCGATCACTTCATCAATTCCCGCTTCTTTTGCGATGGCTTTTGCGGTAACTGGGTTATCCCCTGTTAACATAACTAAACGAAAGCCTTGTTTATGTAAGCGAGCTAAGGCACTGACGCTGTCTTCACGTAATGGATCACGGATAGAAAGCAATGCAGCGATTTTATCTTCTACGGCTAACAAAACGGGGGTGACCCCCATTGAAGCTTGTTGATGCAATGTTTCTTCAATCGCACTGGTATCGATATGACTTTGCATCAATAATTTTTGGTTACCAAGTAATACCGTTTTGCCTTCGATGACGGCACTGACACCGAGACCCGCTAATGTCCTAAATTGTTCGCTTGTAGGGAAGGAGAGCCCTTTGGCTCGATTGACAATTGCACGAGCAAGCGGGTGGTTAGAGCCACTTTCCAATGAAGCCGCAAGTTGTAGTACTTCTGTCTCAGAAAAGCCATTAAAGGTATGGATATCGGTAACCTGTGGCATGCCTTCTGTTAATGTGCCCGTTTTATCGAAGACGATAGTGTCTAACTCACTTGCTTGTTGCAGAGCATCGGCATCACGGACAAGCACACCAAATTCTGCCGCCCGCCCAACGCCAGAGATGATTGACATGGGGGTCGCCAGACCAAGAGCACACGGACAAGCAATAATCAAAACAGTCGTGGTGATGACTAATGCGTAGGTAATTTGCGGGGCTGGGCCGACAAAATACCAAATAAGCCCTGAAATAACAGCAATGGCAACCACGACAGGTACGAATATCGATGAAATACGATCGGCTAATTGGCCAATTTGAGGCTTACTGCTTTGAGCTTGGCGCACAAGATGGATAATACGCGCTAGTGTGGTTTGGCTACCCACAGCCGCCGCGCGAAATAACACAGTACCATCTTGAACGACAGTGCCTGCATGTACCTGATCGCCTTTGCTTTTTTGTTGAGGAATGGGTTCACCGGTTAGCATCGCTTCATCTAGCCAGACTTCACCTTCAATAATTTCGCCATCAACAGGTACACGATCCCCCGTTGTTAGGCGTAAAGTCATCCCTTTTTTGACTTGCTCAAGTGGCATATCCACTTCACCTTGCTCGGTAACCACGCGGGCAGTCGGAGGCGTCAAGTCCAGTAATCGCTCTAAAGCTTTTGAGGAGCGCTGGCGGGCTCGTTGCTCTAGTGCATGGCCTAAATTAATCAGACCAATAATCATCGCACTGGCTTCATAGTAGAGATGGCGTGCTTGTTCAGGGAAAATCTCAGGCCACAAGTTGACGACAATTGAGTATAACCAAGCAGCACCTGTACCGAGTGCGACCAAAGTATCCATTGTCGCACTGCCATTTTTTAGGCTTTGCCAAGCGTTTTTATAGAAATGACCACCAGCAAAGACCATCACAGCGAAAGTTAAAACCCCAATGGTTAGCCAAATTGAGTGGTTTTGTGGCGTGAGCATCATATTGTCGCCGATCATCCCCCAGATCATCACAGGGATACCAAGGGCTAATGCAAGTACAGATTGCCAACGAAAACGGCGCATATTTGCATCAGCGACTTGTTGCTGCCGTGCTCGGCGTTCAGCTTCGTCTTGTATGATTTCGGCGCCGTAGCCAGCGTTTTCCACCGCAGCTATCAGTGCGGCTGGCTGCGCGGTTCCCGTCACTAGCGCGCTACGCTCAGCAAGGTTAACACGGGCATTTTCAACGCCCGGAACACTGTTGAGGGCTTTTTGCACTTTATTAACGCAACTTGCACAAGTCATACCATCTAATAATAGCTGGATACTGTCATCTGAAGGGGAGATGTCAGGTTGCTCGCCTAAATCGGACTCTTGAGCCGGTATTTCACAGATTGCCGCTGAGTCAGTTTCCGGCTGTTCAGGCGATTTTGCTAGCGGCTGCGTTTTTGGGAAGTTAGCCCCCGCTTGATTTAATGTGGCTTGGTAACCCGCATCAGCCACAGCGGCAATTAACGCCTCTACAGGTGCATTACCATATATCACGGCAGAGTTAGTATCGACATCCGCATGATCAACACCGTCAACGGCCTCAAGGGCAAGGCGGGTTTTTTCAGCACATTTCATGCAACTAAGCCCCGATAATGCTAATGTCACCTGACTGGGTTGTGCCACTTTTGCATGATAGCCTGCTTGCTCAACCGCATTAATTAAGGTATCTGCTGCTGCACTACCGTAAACTTTTGCTTGTTGAGTATCGACAATAGCAGCCGCTACACCGTCAACCGCTTCAAGTGCTTGCTGTGTTTTACCGGCACAGTTCATGCAGCTAAGGCCGGATAGCTGTAGCGTGATATCCGGTTGTTCGGCCATTTTTGCGTCATAACCCGCCTGTTGAATAGTTTCAATCAATGATTGAGCGCTAGCATTACTTTCAATCACTGCATACTCAATGGTGACGTTGAAATGATCAATGTCCGAGCGGGCTTCAAGTGCTTTGGTGACTGTACCAACACAGTGCATACAACTTAGCCCTTGCAGGGAGAGAATGATTTTGCTACTCATAAGTAAAATCTCCTTAACTCATGACGGATCCTGTCGTTTTTATTATCATGGCAGAATACACTGAAATTTTTAAACAAATATAAATTTTTTGATATGTAGGGAAGGTTAAACCTTCCCTCAAGGGTAAGGTCAAGGGGTATGATGAATATTAGTGAAATTGCCAAGAAAACCGGTCTTACCGCAAAGGCCATTCGTTTTTACGAAGAAAAAGGTTTAATTACTCCACCTGAAAGGGGGGAAAATAGTTATCGCTATTATCAAGATAGACACCTTAATGAATTAGGTCTGTTAAAACAGGCAAAAGATGTCGGTTTTACGTTAGAAGAGTGCGGCGAGTTATTGAGTTTGTTCCGTAACCCAGCAAGACACAGCGCGGATGTGAAAAATACCACAATGGCGAAAATTGCAGAGTTAGAGCAGACAATCGCGAAATTGTCTGCTATTAAAGATACGCTGCAAAACTTAGTGGACGCTTGTCCCGGTGATGAGAATGCAGACTGCCCGATTATTGATCACTTGTCTCGGGGTTGTTGCCATCATGATAAGGCTTAACATGCAGAGTGATCCCATCCACTGAGGTGATGATCACCTCAGTGCCTGCTTTTAAAGGTCGCTCACTGTATGTTCGCCAACTGCCATCGGCTAGGCGTGCGCGGCTAAAACCTTCATCCGTATCGGAAATCAGACGGACTTTAGTGCCAATGAGTTGGTGGCTCTTTTGGTTGACCTCATCTGCTTGTGAGTTTTTACGTAAACTCAACCATTTCCGCCATAATACGGCTGAAAGGATAGTTAAGATAGCAAATAAAATCCCTTGCCATTCCCAACCCAGAAAAGGCAGCACGAAAGTAATGATCGCCACCGCAACAGCAGCGATCCCCGACCATAATAGATAACCACCTGTGCCGAGCAGTTCACCAATCAGCAATAAACCACCAAGGCATAGCCAAAACCATGCGGGTTGAGCGCTGATAAGTTCTATCATGAGTTTTCCTGTTTCTTATTCGAGTGCGTTTTTTTGCTTTCACCGACAAGTTCAGCAATCCCTCCGATAGCGCCCATTAAATTGCTCGCCTCAAGTGGCATCATGATCACTTTACTGTTGTCAGCAGAGCCAATACTTGTCAGTGCCTCGGTATATTTCTGAGCAACGAAATAGTTGATTGCTTGCATATCACCCGCCGCGATAGCCTCAGAAACCATCTTAGTCGCTTTTGCTTCCGCCTCAGCAGCCCTTTCACGGGCTTCTGCTTGTAAGAATGCAGATTGACGATCCCCTTCTGCTTTGAGAATTTGTGACTGTTTTTCACCTTCCGCTTTCAAGATAGCCGCTTGACGAATACCTTCAGCTTCCAGAATGTCGGCACGCTTAGTACGCTCTGCTTTCATCTGCGCATTCATCGCGTTGACTAGCTCTTTCGGCGGCTTAACATCACGAATTTCGATACGGGTGATTTTCACCCCCCAAGGGTTGGTTGCGTCATCCACAATGTGCAGAAGGCGTGAGTTGATGGAATCTCGTTGTGACAACATCTCGTCCAGCTCCATGGAGCCTAATACGGTACGAATATTGGTCATTGTCAGGTTCAAAACAGACAGCTCGAGATTGCTAACTTCATAAGCTGCACGCACTGGGTCAACGACTTGAATAAAACAGACGGCATCGATGGTGACGTTAGCATTATCACGCGAGATAACTTCTTGCGATGGGATATCAAGGACTTGCTCCATCATATTGATGCGACGACCTATTTTATCCATAAATGGCACAATAATATGTAACCCCGGCTGCAATGTTCTGGTATAACGACCAAAACGTTCAACCGTCCATTGATAGCCTTGCGGTACTGTTTTGACACAGGTAAAAACAATAACAATCGCAATAAAAATAATAATCGGTATAGCACCAAACGCGAACAAATCCATGATCATTCCTTATTTAGTAAAGTAATGAATATACTTGTCGGCGATACTTACTGGCCATCGCATCTCCTGTTCCCATTGCCGACATAATATCCATCATTGTTTTTTTCACGGCGCCATCTCCAGCGCTGAGGTCTTTTTTCAAGAAGCTAAATAGCATTTCTAAAGCTTCTTCATTGCGATTCACTTCATGTAATTTTAATGCCAATTGCACAGCTAGCTCGGCATTGTCTGAGTCAGCATCAAATTCTTGTTGTAATTGCTGGATCTCTGGCGTATCCGCCGCTTGTCTGAGCAACTCAATTTGTGCCACTAACCCTTGATAGCGGCTA
The DNA here is from genome assembly GCF_028477805.1 of Providencia sp. PROV268. Taxonomy (NCBI): domain Bacteria; kingdom Pseudomonadati; phylum Pseudomonadota; class Gammaproteobacteria; order Enterobacterales; family Morganellaceae; genus Providencia; species Providencia sp. PROV268. The sequence continues at coordinate 184,285 of NZ_JAMPLW010000006.1, read as the reverse complement.
TCTTGGTCCTGCATCGGAACCGATGTCAGTGTTTTTTCTGCCTCATCCACAAGATTCAGACCGATCTGTGTTTCTGCTAATAACAGGGTGATATCACTGTTTTTCTCATTAAGCTGATGCGCTTCTTTAAGTAACGGCAGCGCTTCTTGAGGTTTCCCCTCAGCAATCAACTCTGCTGCTTGTGCGGCTTTCAACTCTTCTGGACTAGGCAATACGCGCGAAAGCATCTCTAATACGACTTCTTCGGGTTGAGGGCCTTGGAAACCATCAACAGGACGACCTTCTTGCAGAATATAAACGGTTGGTATTGCTCTAAGACCAAATTGAGCTGCAACATTTTGCTCTACGTCACAATTGACGCGCGCCAACATAAACAGACCCGCATAGTCATTGGCAATTTTATCGAGAGTCGCACCAAACTCTTGACAGTGCGGGCTTTGTGCAGACCAGAAGTAGAACATAACTGGCATCTGCATGGATTGTTCTACAACTTGGTGTAAATTTTGTTCATTAACATCCACGATTTGGGCAAAAGATTGCATAAAATATCTCTTTTAAATAAGTTTTTAATACTCTAAAGGTGGGGCTATTTTATTTTTTTTCAAGCCTTTTTTCCCTGACCTGCCAGTATTTTATCCATCAAGCAATCCGGTAGCAGCCGTTTCAGTATGCGAACTATGACGGTGAGCAAAGTGACTGAATAACGGATACGTGGACGAGGGCTTTCAAGGGCATGTACCAATTTTGCGACCACATGTTCTGGCGTTAAGGTAAAACATTGTGCAATTCCTGGGTTTTTAACCGGATTATCTTGCTGTGTTTGCGCCACATTACTGGTGAAATTGGTATGGATGGGGCCTGGTTCAATTAAACTGACATGGACACCCGTGCCTTTTAGCTCCAAACGGAGTGCATCGGACCATGCCTCTAACGCATATTTACTCGCTGCATAGGCACCACGACCCGGCGTTGAAATAATTCCCATTACCGAGCTAGTTTGTACGATACGCCCCTCATGATGAGCAAGCATGGCTGGAAGCAAGCGCAAGGTCAATTGGTGTATTCCGAAAAAGTTAGTCGAAAATTGAGACTCTAATTGCTGGCGGTTAATACTCGTTAGCGCGCCGTACACACCAAAGCCGGCATTATTGAATAAGCCAAAAAGGCGCCCTTGGCATAGCGTCAATACCTCATCGGCAGCGCTATCTATGCTATGGCTATCATCGAGGTCGAGTACAACAGTATCGAAGCCTAGTCCTTTTAGGTGCAAAACATCAGCTTCTTTACGGCAGGCAACTATCACATGATAACCTCGTTTGCGAAGTGTTTGGGCGGCACAAAAGCCAATACCGCTAGAAGCACCGGTGATAAATACCGACTTTTGCATAACTTTACCTACCTATAGGCTCAAATTGATATAAAAACTGCTTTACAATTACCCACTTATTTATTCTTTTAATTTGCTGAAGAAGTTAAATAAGGGAGTAATTGTTTTTCCATAAAATCAGCGATAGAAGGTTGAGCTTCTACAGTTGGGTGAATACCATCTTGTTGGATCCACTCAGGTTTAGTAATGATGGTTTCCATATAAAAAGGCAGTAGTGGAACCGCGTTTTGTTGTGCAAGTGCAGGATAAACATTTTCGAAACTAGAAGTATAACGCTTACCGTAGTTCGGCGGTATACGAATTTGCATTAAAAGCGGTTTCGCACCGGACTGCGTTATTTGTTCAATAATTTGTTGTAGTGTGTTCTCCATCTGTTTAACAGATAGCCCTTGCAAACCATCGTTTGCACCTAACTCGATCAATACCCAATCGGGTTTGTGTTGTTCAAGTAAGGCAGGAAGGCGCTCTAGCCCTTGGGCTGAGGTGTTTCCACTAATGCTACCGTTAATGACAATAACGGGTGGCGACGATTTCTGCCAACGTTCGGCAAGGAGTGAAGCCCATGCTTGCTCTGCCGGTAAGCGATAGCCTGCACTGAGGCTGTCACCAAGGATTAACAGTTTTGTGGCTGCGAGTGCTTGCCCACTTGCGACAAATAATAGGAGAAATACCAGTAAATGTCGGCGGAAAATATTCTTGAAGTTCATCATCTCATTAAACGTGTTGGTCAAGGGGAACATGAACTCACTATATTGCAAGGTGTTGAACTAATTGTCGAGTCCGGTCAAACAATTGCATTAATTGGCGAGTCTGGTTCTGGTAAGTCGACATTATTAGGCATTATTGCCGGTTTAGATGATGGTAGCAGTGGCAGCGTTAGCCTATTAGGGCACGAATTGACCCAAATGGATGAAGAACAACGCGCTTATTTGCGTGCCCAGAGTGTGGGCTTTGTTTTTCAATCTTTTATGTTGATACCAACACTTAATGCCCTCGAAAATGTGCAATTGCCTGCTCTATTGCGAGGTGAGCCAGAGTCACAGAGCTATCAACAAGCAGCCGCCTTGCTTTCTGAACTTGGGTTAGGCCATCGCTTAAAACATATGCCGGCGCAGTTATCTGGAGGTGAACAGCAGCGCGTTGCATTAGCAAGAGCATTTAATGGGCGGCCTAAAATTCTGTTTGCCGATGAGCCAACGGGAAACCTTGACCGACATACTGGCGATAAAATCGCCGATCTTCTATTTTCCATGAACAAAGAGCATGGCACAACATTGATCCTTGTGACACATGATAACGAATTAGCTGCCCGTTGCCAGCGTCGCTTACGACTGGTAGATGGTGTATTGAGGGAAGAAGCATGATTTGGCGTTGGTTTTGGCGTGAGTGGAAAACGCCATCACTTCTGATCGTCTGGCTGGCGCTGACTTTAGCCGTCGCTTGTGTGCTTGCTTTAGGGCGTATTAGTGACCGTATTGAAAATAGCATGAGCTACCAAAGCCGAGAGCTATTAGCGGGTGACTTGGTGTTGCGCTCCTCTTATCCCAGTGATCCTGAGTGGTTGCAACAAGCAGAAGCGATGGGGCTAAAACTAAGCCAACAAATGTCGTTTTCTACTATGGCTTATTCGACGGCTGATGAAGATTTACGTCCACAATTAGTGCTGGTTAAAGCCGCAGATCAGGCTTATCCACTTTATGGCGAGCTTATCACTGAGCCAGCCGGACTTCGACCAACCAAAGGGGAAATTTTAGTTGCCCCTCGCTTGTTGGAGTTACTTAACTTAAAAATTGGCGATAACATCGATATTGGCGACGCGACCCTAAAAGTTGCTGGAACATTAGTCCAAGAGCCGGATAGCGGCTTTAACCCATTCCAAATCGCTCCGAGAGTACTTATCTCATTAGAAGATGCTGAATTGACAGGCGCCGTGCAGGTGGGGAGTCGATTAACCTATCGAGATATGTTTGCTGGAGAAACCGCCACAGTTGATGCTTTTGAATCTCAGTTTGATGGGCAATTAAGAACGGATCAACGTTGGTTTACGTTAAAAGAAAATAGTGGGGCGGTAGGAAAAACTTTCCAGCGGGCGCAGCAATTTTTATTACTGTCGGTATTGCTGACATTGTTGCTAGCAATAGCGGCGGTGGTGGTATCGATGACTCACTATTGCCGTAGCCGCCACCAATTAGTTGCTGTACTTAAAACCTTGGGTGCAGGGCGCTCGGCGTTACAAAAATGGATAATAGGCCAGTGGTTGGCTATTTTGATAGCCGCAGCCTTGCTAGGGTCGCTACTAGGGCTAGCTTTTGAAGGCATTTTAATGCAAATACTCGGTGCAATGCTGCCGAAAGCGTTACCTTCTGCCAGTTTATGGCCATGGGTTTGGGCGATTGGAACTTTGTTTGTGATTGCTATTCTCGTGGGGATTCGTCCTTATCGTCAGTTAATTGCAACGCAGCCATCACGGGTATTACGTGAAGATGCTAACTCACCTGTTTGGCCATTACGTTACTATTTACCTATTGTCACCTTAATTGTTGTTGGTGGGTTATTTCTGTTTACAGGTGTGAACCCACTATTATGGTCGATTTTAGTGGGCATCGTGATCGTCGCTATTTTATTAGCTTTGATTGGTTGGTTGGGGTTATGGGTACTACGCCAATTTAAGTTTAAGCAATTAAGCTTACGGCTTTCGGTGAGCCGTTTATTGCGTCAACCTTTACAAACGGTCTCGCAAATGAGTGCCTTTTCACTCTCATTTATGCTGTTAGCCCTGTTGATTCTAGTCAGAGGGGATTTATTGGATAGGTGGCAGCAACAACTGCCAGCGGATAGCCCTAATTACTTTTTGATCAATATGAATGAATCGCAGATTAAACCTGTAACGGAGCTACTTGTGCAACACCAAGTGAAGCCGACGGAGTTTTATCCTGTGATCTTAGCGCGTTTATCAGAGATAAATGATAGCTCAGCGATAGAGTGGGCGGACGAACGTGATCCAAATAATAATACCGTGCGACGCGAGCTGAGCCTAACATGGCGAGCTAAACTACCGGAAGCCAATGTGGTTGATGAAGGCACTTGGCCGCCTAAAGACGGTGAGGTCTCTATCGAGCAAACCGTCGTGAAACAATTAGGACTTAAAATCGGAGATAAACTCACTTTTAATGCCGGCGCTCAGGTATTTAGTGCAACAGTCACTAGTATTCGTACTGTTGATTGGGAAAGTTTACGACCAAACTTCTTCTTTATCTTTGCTGAAGGAACATTAAAAGATGTGCCTGCAACATGGATGAGCAGTTTCCATTATGATGGCGACGGTAAGCTACTGACAGACTTAAGTCGTCATTATCCAACCATCAATGTATTGGATACAGGGGCATTAATTACTCAAATACAACAAATCCTTCAACAGGTCAGCCAAGCACTGGAAGTGATGGTCGTGTTGGTGATCTTTTGTGGCCTACTGTTGTTATTAGCGCAAATTCAGGTTGGTATGAGCCAGCGGGAGCGTGAGTTAGTGGTCTATCGTACCTTGGGGGCAAGCCGGAAACTGATGCGTAAAACCTTATGGAGTGAGTTTGCGCTATTAGGGCTAATGGCTGGATTAGCTGCTGCCTTTGGTGCTGAGGTCGCTTTATGGTTACTGCAAACTCGCGTGTTTGATTTCCCTTGGCAGCCTGAATGGTCAATGTGGTTACTATTACCATTATGTGCAGCCCTATTACTGTCTATTTGTGGTAGTTGGTTAGGATTAAGATTGCTAGGAACAGGCAATCAGCATCGTCGCATGCCGAATAATTAATCGCATTGATATACCACACAACAACCTTTCAACGCCCAGATCGCAGATAACATGTGAGCTGGGCTATTCCCTATTTAGCCGCGAATTTTATTTCTTTGAAAAATAGCTTGTTACTTGCCCTAGTTGAATAAAATAACTGTCTTATATCTATCACTAAACTGTCATCAATGCTGTTTATGATCCTATGGTCAACAAATGATTAACTATTTGATAGGAATATAATAATGCAGCATCGCCGCACCATAAAATTGCGCTCTTTATCATTACTCGCGACATTGATTACTTTTTCTACCACGGGATACGCACAACAAGAAGTTTCAGCAACATTAGCAGGGCACGCGGTGTTACCTGTGAATTCGACGATATCTGCCCCAGCGGATACAGCGAAAGATTTACAAAACAGTGGTAAATACACGACGGGAAGTCGTATTGAGACATTGGGAAGCGTTGAAGGGAAGTCAGCCGATCGCCCGACAGGCATGCATGTTCCCATTAAAGGGCAGCCATTACAAGGGCACTCAGGCATCAAACGTATGTCAGATGGCACTTATTGGGTACTGACTGACAATGGCTACGGCAATAAAGTTAACTCACCTGATTCAATGCTGTATTTAACTCAATACGACATCGACTTTAAAACTGGAAAAGCAACGCCATTAAAAACGGTTTTCTTTCATGATCCCGATAAAATCATTCCGTTCCATATTATTAATGAAAGCACGGATAAGCGTTATTTAACCGGAAGTGATTTCGACCCTGAAAGCTTCCAGTTTGCCGATGGCGCATTATGGGTTGGAGAGGAGTTTGGCCCGTATTTGATTAAGATGGATCTGAATGGCAAGGTGCTTGCTCTCTTTGAAACGTACGTTGATGGGAAAAAGGTCGTGTCACCAGATCATTATCAAGTGACAACACCGGCTAAGCCAAGCGATAGCGTCAGCTTTCAAGTGAACCGTTCAAAAGGTTTTGAGGGGATGGCCTCATCGCCAGATGGTAGCAAACTCTATCCAATGCTCGAAGGCGCATTGTGGGATAGCGAAAAACAAGATTATGAGAGCGTAGAAGGGAAACGGGCTGCACGCATTCTTGAATTTGATGTGAAAAAACAACAATGGACGGGGCGTAGCTGGTTATATGTTTTTGAAGATAATCAAAATGCCATCGGTGATTTTAATATGATTGACGATACTCATGGCTTGATTATTGAACGTGATAATGGCGAGGGAACCGCCGATAAAGCTTGTGCAGAGGGGGCTACGGATACCCAACATTGCTTTAGTCATTTAGCTAAATTTAAGCGAGTTTATCGGGTTGAATTTTCCGATAAAAACCAAGGTAAGCCAGTTAATAAGCAAGCCTATGTAGACTTAATGAATATTAAAGATCCTGAAGGCGTCGCGAAGAAACCATTGAATAATGGCGTATTTACCTTCCCATTCTTTACAATTGAAAATGTGGATGTTGTCGACGGTGAACACATCATTGTTGGCAACGATAATAATTATCCATTCTCATCCAGTCGCGAACCGAACCAAGCGGATGATAACGAATTTATTTTATTGAAAGTGCCTGCGTTGTTAAATCCTTAATTTCCTTGTCTATATTGATTTTGCTCGGGGAGTAGCCCGAGCTTTTTTATTTATCGCCAATTGTAAACATCGTGATTTTTACCGCCACCATTATTTTTTAGCGGATAACTCAGGCGGCTTCATCATTAATGTAAACATTAGCACCACAATAACGGGAGCCACAATAATAAGAAATGCCGGCGTGAAACTGTGCGTATAATCTTTAATAGCACCAGCAATAAAGGGGGCTAAGCAAGCGAGGGTCGATAGCAAATTAACGACAGAAAATAACTCTAAATAGGGGCCTCTGCCAAAATAGTTCGATAATAATACGCTAGATGCTAAGAAAGTCATGCCATAGCCGATACCAACACAGAGCACAAACAGTATTAACCATAACCAAGAGGTGGCGATACTGAGAGAAATAACCCCAATGATCATAATAATCAAACTACCAATTAACAGTTTTTTCGGTTCCAACCATTCGCCCGCCGCACCGCCAATAAAGCGTGAAAATGCGTTCACAAATGCCATGGTACTGAGTAATGAAACAGCTACGGTGATCCCAAAACCACGCTCTTCAATATGAGCGACGGCAAAACTGTTTACTGTAATACCGCACCATAAAAATGAGGTATAGGTTGCTGCGATTAAATAGAATTGCCAAGTACGTAGCGCACGGCGTACTGTCCAAACTTCTTTGGTGCGATAAATAGGTTTGCTAACATCACTGACCTGTTTTTGTACCACGCTTTTAGCGTGTTCACGTTCGCGTTGACCTTCGCGTAAGACCAAAATAGTCAGCAGTGTGACAATACCGAGATAAAGCGCACAGAGTACCCAGTGCATACGCCATGACCCTAACTGGTTTGACGCATAGAAATAGATCCAAGGCCCCGCGACGCCCCCTAATCCCCCGATGGTAAAATAGAGGCCAAAAGCGAGAGACTGTTTTTCAAATAGGCGAGAAAGAACATAGGTTCCCGGAACGGTCGCGAGTAGAGTAAAGCCTATACCTATCAGGGCAGTACCGAGAAAATAGCGACTGATGGTTTCGGTCGAATAGAGGCTATAAAACCCTGCGATAAAGACGAGAGCACCGAGTAAAAGGGTGAGGCGAACGCCGATTTTACGGATCAGGACAGACGGAAGAAAACTGGCTAAACCACAAGTCAACCCCAATAACGTGAAACCAAACCCTGCCTCTGTCCAACTCCATTGCAGTTCCTCAATCATACTGGGGAGAACAACACCTAACGAGGTAAAGGTTGTCGCGGTGGCTAAAAAATAGACCATCCCTAACAAAATGAGGATACTCCACTGATAAAGTGGGCTAAACAACGGGGAATTTGAGGCTACCATGTCAACTCCGGTCACTCTGCCTGTTTTTTGCACAAAAAAGACAGCGATATAAACGCAAAATGCCCGAAAATATCGGGCATCGTATCGCGCTATTTTCCCTGTTTATTGGGCATAGTACCAGTTTAATTTTGCTTTTGCCCATTCAATGCCACTTTTGTACTCATTTGGTAACATATCGACGAGTGCGTCTAATGTATCAGCAAGCTTTGACGGAGCATTATGCGTGAGATTTAAATGACCAACCTTGCGGGCTGGGCGTACTTCTTTTTCATACCAGTGTAAGTGTACGAGTGGTAGTCTCAGCCAGTGTGAGTTGACATCAGTACCAATCAAATTAACCATAACGGATGGACTAAACACTTCAGGTGATGGCATTGGTAAATCTAAAATAGCCCTCAAATGTAGCTCAAATTGGCTAATGGAGGCGCCATTTTGAGTCCAATGGCCGCTATTATGCACGCGAGGAGCAAGCTCATTGATGAGTAACTTATCACCAACCACAAAGCATTCCATTGCCATCACGCCAACATAATCTAACTCATTCATTACTGCACTCAACATGGATTGTGCTTGTTTTTGCTGTGAGTTATCTGCCTTCGGAAACGCTACGCTGGTACGTAAAATCCCTTCTTGATGTAGGTTATGGGTAATCGGATAAAACACACTCTCACCAGCGCGGTTACGTGCGCCAATGACTGAAACTTCGGCATCAAAAGGGATACCTTGTTCGACAATGCACTCCCCGTAGATTTCATCGGGGAGGCTGGCTTCATCACCAGGGCGAACACGCCATTGACCGCGCCCATCATAGCCACCAGTCCTACGTTTAACTATCAAAAAATCGCCAAGCGTTGAGAATAACTCAGGCCATTGATCTTTGGATTCAAGACAGGCCCAAGGAGCGGTTGCTAGGCCCAATGAATCAAATAGACTTTTTTGGGGGAACCTGTCAGCTAGGCGAGGGAAAATATCGCGATTAATAAACGCATTATGGCGGGCCAATTCTTTGGTCAGTGGTGTCTCAGGCCAGCGCTCAATTTCTGCAGTAATGACACTTTGTTGATAGGGAACGGCTTCTGGCTCGGCATCTAAACCAACAGGAAACACCGCGATACCAAGTGGTTCACCTGCTTGGCGTAACATTCTTCCTAATTGACCATTACCAAGGACACAAACAGGTTTCATTACGCCTCCCGAGGGTCTGGGTTGTTCAACACGTCATTAGTTTGACTTTCGCGCCAAGCCGATAGGCGTGTTAATAAGGCTGTGTCAGTGTTTGCTAAAATTTGCGCTGCCAATAATGCCGCATTTGCTGCTCCAGCTTTGCCAATTGCTAATGTGCCAACAGGAATGCCTTTTGGCATTTGCACAATAGAATAGAGACTATCGACACCGCTTAAAGCCGCACTTTGTACAGGAACACCTAATACAGGAACCAATGTTTTCGCAGCTAGCATCCCCGGCAAATGTGCCGCGCCACCTGCACCAGCAATGATCACATCAAAGCCATTTGCTTTTGCTTTTTCAGCAAAGGAGAATAATTTATCAGGCGTACGGTGTGCTGAGACGATTTCAACGTGAAAGGGCACTTGCAGCTCAGTTAAAACATCCGCCGCATGTTGCATAGTTGACCAGTCACTTTTAGAACCCATAACAATGGCGATTTTAGCCGCAGATTGTGCAGATACTTGGGCAGTCATTTGATGTGATCCTGTGGTTAATAAACTTTCACCGTGAGGTGGGAAAAATAAATTATCTCGATCATATCATGGTAAAAGGGTAAGGAAAACGTTTGCGTGGTTAAAATGTCAGCAAACAGACTGGGGGTTTAAGAGCGAGTCGAGTGTGTCTTAGGCTCGAAAGGGAAAAAAATAAGTTCGATACCTTGTTCGTTAATCACAAATGCGGAGCCTTCATGGTGCCATGCTCCTAATACACCACGATAGCAGCACTTATCGCCAACCTTCACTTCATGAATAGCAGGACGATGTGTATGCCCATGGATCATCCAATCAGCTTGGTAATTTGTTAAGGCGTTAATCACCGCTTGTGGGTTGACATCCATGATTGATTCGGCCTTCATACTGCTGGCGTATTGGCTGTTTTGGCGCATTTTTTCTGCTATCCGCCGGCGAATAAACAGCGGTAGGGCTAAAAATAGGCGTTGGATCCAAGGCGTATGCACTTTTTTACGGTAATTTTGATAAGCCTGATCATCAATACACAGTGTATCACCGTGTAAAATGAGTACGCGTTTACCATAAAGCTCCAGTAATGTTTCTTGGTTGAGTATAGTCATACCACATTGTTTGGCATAACGTTTCCCAAGTAAAAAGTCTCGATTACCATGGATAAAGTAGCAGGGAATGCCTCGCTCAGTGAGCATTGTTAGGGCATTGGCGACTTGCTGGTGGAGTGGGGTTTTATCGTCATCTCCAATCCAGTAATTGAAAAAATCACCGAGTATATAGAGGCTATCGGCATGAATTGCTTGCTGATGAATAAAATTCATAAAACCGGCGGTGATCGCCGGTTCATCTTCACTCAAATGCAAATCTGCAATGATATAAGTGGACATATTGTTGAGTCGAATTATTCGCTAACAGTCACTTTTTCGATCACAACATCTTCGCGAGGAACGTCTTGGTGGAAACCGCTGTTTCCTGTTGCAACGCCTTTGATTTTGTCAACAACGTCCATGCCTTCTACAACTTCAGCAAAGACACAATAGCCCCAGCCTTCAGGACGTTCTGAACGGAAGTTAAGGAAGTCGTTATCAACAACGTTAATGAAGAACTGTGCTGTCGCTGAGTGAGGGTCGTTGGTACGTGCCATAGCAAGAGTACCACGCGTATTTTTTAAGCCATTGTTAGCTTCGTTTTTGATTTGTGCTTTTGTTGCTTTTTGTTTCATGCCTGGCTCAAAGCCACCGCCTTGGATCATGAAACCGTCAATGACTCGATGGAAAATGGTATTATTGTAAAAACCTTCACGGCAATAGCTTAAAAAGTTTTCGACAGTAACAGGGGCTTTATCGTCAAAAGTCTTAATAACAATATCACCGTGATTGGTATGAAAAGTAACCATAATAGCTATCCTGAATAATTGTTTTATTGCGCCTTCTTATGAAGGCGTTGTTGTCAGAAAGTTTATATCACAGATGAAACCTGACTTGAAGTCACAGTCTGGTTTGTAAAAGCAGCGAGTGATAAAAATAGACAGGTAAACACTATGGTTAAACCTTGCATTATTGCAATGTTCAGGTTTCAATATCACTCTATTTAACAGGTTGATACCTTATTATTGAGATACCCCTTATAGCTTGAGCGAGTAATACGCTAAATAATTCAAGGTGTAACAGGGCGGCAACAGACTAGTCGGCTAGGCATAGGCAATATGTATGGCTAGCGTTAAAGGCAGTCGCCGTTTGTGTTGCGGCTTGAATCAAGGTAAGCCAATAAGGAAAAACACGTACACATTAAACGGAATAGTTCAGATGCTACAGATTTTTAATACACTGAGTCGTCAAAAAGAAGAGTTTAAACCCATTCATCCAGGGAAAATAGGGATGTACGTGTGTGGTATCACCATTTATGACTTGTGTCATATTGGTCATGGTCGAACCTTCGTCGCTTTCGATGCGATTAGCCGCTACTTGCGCTATTTGGGATATGACCTGAATTATGTGCGTAATGTAACAGATATTGACGATAAAATTATCAAACGTGCGGCTGAAAATAATGAAACCGTCGATTCGCTGACAACACGGATGTTAGCTGAGATGCATAAAGATTTTGATGCATTAAATATTTTACGCCCAGACAGTGAGCCGCGAGCCACCCAGCATATTGATGAAATTATCGAAATCACCGATCTGCTTATTAAACGAGGTCACGCTTATGTGGCAGATAACGGTGACGTGATGTTTGAAGTCAAAACGGATAAAAATTATGGTCAATTGTCTCGCCAAGACCTAGAGCAACTGCAAGCTGGCGCACGTGTTGAAGTTGCTGATTCAAAACGTAATCCGATGGACTTCGTTCTTTGGAAAATGTCAAAAGAAGGCGAGCCTAGCTGGGAATCACCATGGGGGTTAGGTCGCCCAGGTTGGCACATTGAATGTTCCGCGATGAATAGCAAAGCATTGGGTAACCATTTTGATATTCACGGCGGTGGTTCGGATTTGATGTTCCCACATCATGAAAACGAAATTGCGCAATCATCTTGTGCTCACGATGGTCCTTATGTGAATTATTGGATGCACTCAGGAATGGTGATGGTTGATCGTGAAAAAATGTCTAAGTCACTGAATAATTTCTTTACTATCCGTGATGTGCTTGAGTATTACGACCCTGAAACAGTGCGCTATTTCTTGCTATCTGGTCATTATCGTAGCCAACTTAATTACACTGAAGAGAATTTGAAACAAGCACGTACAGCCTTAGAACGTTTATATACTGCCTTACGTGGTACTGATAAATCAGTCGCCCCAGCGGGTGGTGAAATCTTTAAAAAACGTTTTGAAGATGCCATGAATGATGACTTCAATACACCTGAAGCTTATTCCGTACTGTTTGATATGGCGCGTGAAATCAACCGACTGAAGTCAGAAAATAAGGTTGCAGCCAATGAATTGGCCTCTGAGTTACGTAAATTAGCGGGGGTGCTTGGTTTACTTGAGCAAGACCCGGAAGCCTTTTTACAAGGTAATGCTCAAGGTGAAGGCGACGAAGAAGTGGCTAAAATTGAAGCGTTAATTAAACAGCGTAATGATGCTCGTAAAAATAAAGAGTGGGCATTGGCTGATGCAGCCCGTGATGAACTGACGGCAATGGGAATCGTATTAGAAGATGGTGCTCAAGGAACAACTTGGCGCCGTAAATAGTCTTATCTTTATTTAAAATCAACCCGTTAAAATTTGAGTAGATAGCACTCAATCATTTTAACGGGTTTTATTATATCTATCGATATTCAACAGCTAGCCCTATTATTAGCGCAATAAGTCAAATTTTTATCGATTCAGCTTAATAGATTAGCTGAATTAAACTTTATGCGGTATCACATATTAATTATCTTTATATTTATAAAATAGAGATAGAAAAAAACAGCGTTATTTTGGGAGTAAACGCAAGGTTGGTCTTTTTGCGACTATCATAATAAGTGTATTTTGAATAAGTTGTATTTTATAATAATTAATTATTTTTAACTTTTTTAATAAATAACAGTTATTGTCATCTAACGATAATAAGTATTAACACCTAATTGAAATAAAAAACTACCAATGGAATCTAATATAAATTTATATTCTAATTTCGTGTTTAATATTTAGTCGTTATGGGTTTTGTTGCTTGTTTTTTCGCTTTAAGTGTTTTTACTATATTATTTTAAATAAAAACTTAGATTTATATAAAGGTAAAAATAATATAATGACGTGATATTTTTCAATTATTAAAATTGTAGGTATTTACATACTTTTATTTTTATCTATTATTCTGATGAGTATGAATAAACTCCTATTCTTGTTTTAAATTGATTTTTTATTTCTTTATTTTGTATTTGTTGTGGGGTCTATTTAGGCTCTATTAATCACTACTTGTTCATGAGGTATATCATGGCTTTTAAAACTAAGTTAATTACAGCGATGTTATTTACCGGTGTCAGCCTAGGTGCTGTTGCTGGTAGTAATAGTGACAATATTACACTTAATGGTGTAATTACGGCGGTAACTTGTAATGTGACTGCTAATGGTGGTAATTCAGTATTTTATGTAGGTAAATTTGCTCAAGATACCTTTAGTCCAAATGTACAAAACGGTGATACTCCACTTGTCGTACAATTAGATGCGTGTGACAAGGCATCCGATAAAGGTGCACTGTATGTACAAGGCACAACGGCTACTTCAAATACTGCAAAAAATATCTTCATTGGTGAAAGTTCAACCGTTGGCTTTATGCTGCAAGAAGAGGGTAAAACCGATCAAGTTGTTGCAAACAAAGCAATTCCTGTGACTGTTTCTGATACTGCACCAATAACGTATACCTTCAAAGTTGGTATGGGTACAACGGATGCCTCGCCTGCTGTTGGTGCCTATTCAGCGCCAATTATTATTTCTTACGCATCTGAGTAATTAATAATATTTGAAGCGCAGAGCCCTGCGCTTCATTTTATCGTTTAAGGTGAATTATTAGGATAGGGAAATGATAGTAAAAGTATTTAGAGTTATCGGAACCATATTATTATTACTGAGTACAACTTCAGCAATGGCGGGGATCGTGCTGCATGGAACTCGTATAATTTATAATGAAAGTCAGGATAATGTAGGGGCTAATATTACTATCAAAAGTGAAGATAATTCGAATACTCCTTATTTAGTTCGTACGCAAATTTACCGTGATGTACAGGGGCAAATAGCGCAAAATAATTTTATCACCACACCTTCAATGTTCCGTTTAGAACCGAGTGACTTGAATCAAGTTAAAATTCTAAAAGTTAAAAATGACTTACCTAAAGATCGTGAGTCTATTTTTTATTTTAGAGCAATAGCGCTACCTGCAACGGATAGGTTAGATAATAACTCTACCCCCAAATTAGCAGGCTCATTGCAAATCGCAACGGGAAACACAATAAAATTATTCTATAGACCTGTTCAGTTTTCTGTCAGCCAAAAAGAGGCAATGGGCTTATTGAAGTTCTCTTTGCAAAATAATGGCTTAAAGGTGACCAATCCGACACCTTATTATATTACGCTCAGTGAAATCAAAGTGGGCAATAAGCTCGCTAAGCTGGAGCCTAAATTAGGTAATACCATGATTTCGCCTTTTAGTGACATGCTGTATCAAGATATTCACCAAAAAGGCAAAGTACAGTGGAGCGCAATCAATGACTTTGGCGGAAAGGATCAATTCGATGGTTGGGTTCAATAAGTCTTCCTCGATCTTTTTTGTGCTGATGCTAACTAACATTGGCCAATTATATGCGGTAGGTACTGCAGAAGTTGATTTGTCGGCTTCCTTAGTCGATGGTAGTTGTTCCATTGAATTATCAGATAAGGCGCTACATTTTAAGCCTTATTCGGTTGCTAGTTTCCCAACAGCAAAAACAACAGTTGAAATTCAACCTATTTCAGCAAAAGTGACCTGTGAAGGGGGAAATACCACACCGTTATTAACATTAAAAGGCATAACGCCTTATAGCGGTAATAATCAAGTTTTTTTAGACAGTACGCCTAATGGCACAGGGTTTATGATCCAGCATGGTAAAAAAGAGCTTGGATTAAATGATTTCTATAATGGTGACGCGCTAGAAAATCAAGGAAAACAGGTGGCTTTAACACCGCTAAATTCATCGAACCAATTTTCAAGTACCGAGTATTTTGGGATTGGGCTTGTAAGCGTGGATAACACAGTTACCCCTGATTTTTTAAAAGCCAATATTACATTTACCGTTCTTTTTCAGTGAAAAGTAAGGGGCCACTGTGCAGAATTTTTTTACATTGTATAAGAAATTAAAGCGGGTGACGCAAATTAGCTTGATGATACTGACATTGAGTTATTTACCCTTAGCAAAGGCTGCACCAGTTCAAATAAATTTTTCAGCTGAATACTTTCAAGGCACATGTGAAATTAGCGTTAGTCATCCAGTTATTGCGTTTAATAATGGCGCTAATATTTCGACCTCTCAGGTTAAAAATGGTACAGCTAAACAAGAAAAATTTACCTTAGACTTTATTGATTGTGATAGTAAAGGGTTAACACACTATACGCCGAAAATTAAAGTTACGGGGGAAAGCAAAACCCTTGGTGGGCGTCATCTATATGTGAACTCAGCAAGCTCAACTACTAAAGGATATGGTTTTTTACTTAGTACTGAAGGAAATACTTATTTCAAGAAAAATACTAATGTAGCCGAAACAGGATTAATTAATGCTAATTGGGTGGCAGAAAGTCCACTATCAATATTGAATAAAACCAAAATACCATTTACGGCAACAATTTCATGCGGGAATTGTAGTGGCGAATTACAAGCTGGGAAATTACACAGCACCGTAACTTTTCAATTTCTTTATGACTGAAAACGATGATGAAATATTTCTTAGCTTTATTAACATTATTGCTTAGTTCTCTATTTAATAGCGCTATTGCGGATGGCGGTGTGTTATTGAATCAAACGCGTGTGATCTTTTTAGAGACCGATAAAAACACAAAAGCAACGATTCAAAATCGTAGCAATAATACCTATTTAATTAAAGTTAATGCACTTATTTCACCTGATAGCTTAGAAAAGGCTCCCTTTTTAGTAAATCCACCATTATTTAGAATGGAGCCACAAAGTCAAAATACGGTAGTGATTGTTCCTAATCAGATAAAGCATCTACCTAAAGATAGGGAATCGGTTTTCTATTTAAGCTTTTTAGCAATACCGAGTATACCTAAGGAAGGATTAAGTGAGGAGAGTGATAATTACTCACAAGTCTCTTTTGGTTTGCAAATGGTGATTAAACTATTTTATCGCCCTGAAAGTATTATCAAGGGTGTAAATTCGTCAGCATCACAACTCACTTTTCAACAAAAAGGAAATGTTTTAGTTGTAAATAACCCAACAGCCTATTTTCAGACCTTTTCTTCGTTAAAGGTGAATGGACAACAAATTGATAATCAAAATAATGGAATGATGGTTGCACCGTTTTCGGAAATAAAATATCACATCAACCAAAATGCTAAAGAGGTAACTTGGCGAGTTGTTAATGATTTTGGTGGAGAAAGTCGAGAGTATCATTATTTAATGGGTCATACGGAGAAAAAATAATGAGACGCTCATCATGGTTTACTTTGTTTATTTTTCATTGCTTCTGGTTATTTTCTCTTTCATCTTATGGGCAAAATATGGTGAAGCATGATGGCATTGCCATGCAATCGACAAGGGTCATTTATCCAGAGTCTGCGAAAAAAGGTGTACCCTTTAAAGTGACTAATTACAGTAATATGGCTTATTTATTGCAATCTCAAGTTGTAAACCCAAATGATGATGGACTTAATAAGCCTGATTTTATTGTTTTGCCGCCATTAGAAAAAATAAATGAAAAAGACGCGGTCGTATTAATGATTAAATCAATTAATCATAAAATGCCGCAAGATCGTGAGTCACTATTTATTCTTAACATTAAGGCGATACCTAATCAGAAAAAAGAAACAGGCCATACAGGAAAGTCACAAATGATTATTGCGACACAGAATCATTTAAAACTTTTTTATCGTCCAAGTGGTTTACCCAAATATGGTACTGATGAAATATCAAAAAAATTAGTTTTTTCTCGTGATAAGGACTCTTTAGTTGTTAAAAATCCAACACCTTATTATGTCACTTTTTATTCAATAAAAGTGGGCAATCAAGATGTTGACTCTTTATCTCTATTTGAAATGGTTCCACCTATGGGGCAACAGCGGTATCCATTACCTGAGAATATTAAAGGTGAGCTTGAATGGAGTTTAATTGACCAAGATGGTGGAGTAACACAGCAATATACGCGTTTATTGTAATTATTTCAGAACTCGTTATTGAAATGAATATAAGTAAAAAAGAGCACTTACTGCTTTAGGCTTAATTTTGCTATTGATAAGTCAATGGATATAAATATGAATAGAAATAAGCACACACTACCTGCTTGCGTAAGTCCAGCTAAGTTTACATGGCATCCTATTGCGTTGTGCTTGATGTTAAGCATTCACTCCGCTACCGCAGAAGATTATTTTGATCCTGCTTTTTTACAAGCAATGGGAGAAACCGATCAAGTTGATTTATCCGTGTATTCTAAAAAAGGGAGTATTGCTCCGGGTGAATATCTCGTTTCTGTTTATATTAATAAGGTCGGTATTGGGCAACTTCCAATTACATTTAAGGAAAATAAACAAGGCGTTGTTTCTCCAGTATTAACACCTGAGCTACTAGAAAAACATGGCGTTAATATTAAGCAACTTCCTACAACAAAGGATTTGCCGTTAGATTACCCGATTGATAATTTGCCGGCTTTGATCCCAGATGCATCAACACATTTTGATATTTCTATTCTAGAACTTGAAATCAGTATTCCGCAGATAGCAATGAAATCGAGCCATACTGAGGTACTCGATCCTGACTTATTGGATTATGGGATCCCGGCACTTATTGCGAATTATAATTTAAGTTATGGGCATACTGAAAATAGTTCACGGTATAGCTCAGATAGAAAAACCGATAACTTCTTTGCAACAGTCAGAGCTGGTTTGAACGCGGGGGCATGGCGTTTACGGAGCACGATCACCCATAGCCAAATAAAAACGGATGGTGGTGATAACCAAGATAATAACCAGCACTATACCCGTTTTACGAATACATATTTATACCGCGAATTATTCCCACTGCGCTCTGTGCTGTTAGTTGGTGAAAATAATACGGGGAGTGATGTTTTTGATAGTGTTCCTTTTCGCGGTATAAAATTGAGTTCTAGCGAAGAGATGCTACCAAGCCAGCTACGGGGCTATGCTCCACCCATAGAAGGGGTTGCGAATAGTAATGCAAGGGTAACCGTTCGCCAAAATGGGAATATTATCTATGAAACCTATGTCGCTCCAGGTGCTTTTTACATCAATGATATTCAAGAAGCAGGGCTTTCAGGTGACTATGATGTCACTATCACTGAGGCAAATGGTACTGAACGGAAGTTCATTGTGCCTTACTCATCATTACCTGTCATGCTAAGGCCCGGTGGCTGGAAATATGAAGTTACGGTTGGACGTTATGACGGTAATGTGACGAATCAATCCCGCGAGGCCGATTTTTTATTAGGAACGGCTGTTTATGGGTTACCTTATGACACCACAGTTTATGGTGGTGTATTAGCTGCTGAAGATTACCAAGCTGCAAACGTAGGAACGGGTATTTCACTAGGCAACGTAGGTGCCATTTCTCTTGATATCACGGCTTCTGCTGCAAAATTAAATCACAACTCACGGAAAACGGGGCAGTCTTATCGCCTTCGTTACTCGAAAAGTATGATGAATACGGGAACCTCCGTAGATCTCACCGCATTACGTTATTCAACACGTAACTATTATAATTTTAGTGAATTTAACTCTGAAGGTTATCAGCTTGAAGACGGGGTTTACCCGTGGTCAATGCAAAGACGGCGTAGTAGTTTCCAAACTCAAGTCAGCCAGCGTATGGGAGAATGGGGAACAATTTACCTTCGAGCTACGCGTGATGATTATTGGGGAAGCTCTAGAACCCAAACTGGAGGTTCGATTGGCTACAGTAATAGCTATAAAGGGATAACTTATGGCAGTAACTTTACTATTGATAGGGTTAAAGATGATAACGGAAATTGGCCTGAGAATAGACAAATTTCCTTTAACATAAGTATTCCATTTAGTGTATTTGGTTATTCAGATTCCTTACAGTCTATTTATTCTACTAGCTACTATACACGCGATAACAATGGTAAATCGCAAATTCAAACTGGGATAAATGGTAGTTTGATGGATGGTGATTTTACCTATAGCGCTTCTCAAAGTTGGGAAAATAAAGATGGCGCTAATAGCAGTAATATTAATGCTGGTTATCAAGGAAGTAAGGGAAGTATTACCGCGGGGTATAGTTATAGTAGCCAGATGAAGACATTTAATATGAACGCAAATGGCGGCATGCTGCTCCATTCCGGCGGACTTACACTGACAAAAAATATGGGGGAATCAGTCGCATTAGTTTATTTACCGGATGCACCGAATGTCAGTATTAATAATGGTTCCTCTTACTCTGATTGGCGAGGTTATGGTATAGCTCCTTATCTTTCTGACTATAAGAGAAATAGTATCAGTATCGACCCAACAACATTACCTGATGATGTCGATGTTGCTCAAACAAATATCAATATTTATCCGAGTAAGGGCGCAGTTGTTCCGGTTAAATTTGCGACAAAACGAGGGTATCAAGTGTTAATGACGTTGATTAAGAATAATGTCAATGTGCCGTTTGGTGCGATAGCTAGCTTACAAAATACGTCAGATAGTTATAGCAGCATCGTTGGTGATTCAGGGCTGGTTTATTTAACAGGATTACCTGAAAAAGGAAAATTATTGGTTAAATGGGGGGAGTCTACAGAAAAACAATGTGAAGTTCGCTTCGATTTAGCCAATATCGAGTTAGAGGCAGACCAACCAATACGCCAAGTAACTTATACATGTACCCCTGTGAAATTATAAAATAGATTAAGGTATTTGCCTGACCATGAAATATTATTATTTTAAATATAAAACCATGATGAGTTCAGTGTTTAATAAATATATGACTAGCACAGTCATTGCCTTTGGTTTTATCCATCCAGTCGCGTTGGCTGCAAATTTTAATGCGATGCCTGGCCAAGAGATTATTTCACTTGGTAATGTGAACGCCGAAATAACCCTAACAAAAATTAGTGCCGTAAATTCATCTAGCGCGATTAGGGCCGATGGTTTTGGTATTAATACATCTTCTTCTAAGGTTGATTGCTTACCAAGCTCGTATGAAATGACGGTGGGTAAAATGAAAGGTTATAGGGTAGATCAGGACATAATTATTGGTTTTCGTAGTACAAATGCAACAGGGGTTGCGTCGGTTGGAGCAGGTGCGAGCACATCAGGACCTTTTCATGATGTTACTGTAAAAGGGGCGTGGGATAACTACGGTAATTATACACCGTCACCAGTACAAAATGCGTCGACCATGTGGTGTGGCTCTGCTTGGCCTGAAGCAACTCAGCATCAATGGAATACGAATAGGAAAAATAATAAGGCATCAATACGAGGGGAGTTATTTTTATATGTTGGTAATAATGCAAAGCCTGGCTCTTATACGTTACCGAGTCTTTATCTTATAAAATCAGCTTCATCGGGTGATTTGGTCTCCCATCTAATTTTTCCGAGCGGAACAGTGACGGTCAGTTATCCACCTTGTTCCATTTCAACGCCGACAGAAGTCTCATTTGATACGAGAAAAGGGCTTCCCGTTATCAATCCAACATCTTCAATTAGTGTGAATTGTGGTGCTAATGATGGGCGAGCTTTCCAAATTGCTATTTCAGGGCAGCCTGTTGCCCCATCAACTGCCGTCGGAAATCATGCAATTAGCTTACACTATAGTGATGGCACAATCGGGGGATTAGTGCGCGGCTATATTGGCAGTAATGCGGCAGCAGATGCAGTAGGCTGCGTGGATAGGACTTCAAGTATCCCTTTTTCTGTCAATAACCAAGGGTTAAATTTCATGCAAATAGGCGCACAAACCGCAAGCTCTTCACAATCTCAGCCGCTGGTATGGTCGCTATGTCCTAATAAGACGGAAAAACCAGGGAAAGCAACCGGCGCAGCACAGCTTGATATAATTTTCAAATAAAAATAAGTAAGATAAAAAAGTCCCCCATTGAAGGGGGAAAACAGAAGTATATTAATTGTTATCATAATCAAGTAGGAGTTGCTATTAGGTGTGGTTGTTGCACCTCTTACAAACTTGCTTTTCGATAATGGCACACAGTGCAGCAGAAAGGCAATATAGGTATAGGCGGTTATTATCACATTTCGAGACTAAATAATTCTTGGGCTATTAATTTCTTAAATTAATCATCTAGTTTAGGAAGAATAGTTTATTGGAATAGAGTGCAAATATTTCTCCTAATTCGGATGTCGGTCACAGATAAGTTATTCAGTTATAGCTCGTTGGTGGGATAAAGCTTACTCGCCTTCATTTTAAGATGAGATTGAGATGAGCCGACTCGGTGGTAAGTGAGAGAGAAAAGTATGTTAATAGAGAAAATGGCGGTAAAAGTAAGCTGATCTGCACATCAGCTTACTTGTTGGTATTTAGTCTTGAACTTTGATTTTTTGGTCGCCCATAGAAACTACTTTTCCTGCCGCGATTTTGCAACGCTTGCGAGTTTCTATTACGCCATCAACTTGCACTAAGCCTTCAGCGATCATGGCCTTAGCCATTGCCCCGCTTTCTGCCCATCCTTCTATTTTGAGCAAATCACACAGTTCTATGTGTGGGTGGCCTTCAAGCCTGAAAATATCCATGACAGCTCCTGATTTCATTAAATATCGTGATACTCTTCGCACGCTTGCAATGTATTTTGGATCAGTGTGGCTACCGTCATCGGGCCAACACCACCTGGTACAGGGGTGATCCAAGAGGCATATTTGGAGGCCTCATCAAAGTCTACATCACCGGTGACTTTACCATTTTCAAGGCGGTTGATGCCAACATCAATCACGATAGCACCCGGTTTAACCCATTCACCCGGAATAAAATTCGGTTTTCCTACAGCAACAACTAAAAGATCGGCATTGCGAACGTGTTGCTCAAGATCTTTTGTAAAACGGTGAGTCACGGTGGTTGTACAGCCAGCAAGTAGCAGCTCCAAGCTCATAGGGCGACCAACAATATTAGATGCACCAATGATAACGGCATTTAGCCCATAGGTGTTAATACCGTAGCGGTCGAGCAGGGTAACAATCCCTCTTGGTGTGCATGGGCGTAGACGTGGTGCGCGTTGGCATAAACGGCCGACATTATAAGGGTGAAACCCATCAACGTCTTTATCTGGGTGAATGCGCTCAATAACTTTAACGTTATCGATGCCCGCCGGCAGAGGTAACTGAACTAAGATACCATCGATTTCAGTATCTTGGTTTAAATCATCGATCAGTTTTAGAAGCTCTGCTTCAGTTGTTGTATCAGGCAAATCATAAGAGCGAGATAGGAAACCCACTTCTTCACATGCACGGCGTTTGCTGCCGACATAAATTTGTGAAGCCGGGTTTGCACCGACTAAGATAACAGCAAGGCCTGGTGCGCGTTTGCCCTGTTCTATACGTTGTTGGACTTTTTGGGCAACTTCCTGCCGAATTGTCTGCGCAATCGTTTTCCCATCAATAATTTTTGCTAACATCTGTGACTTAATCCATATATGAGACTTGGGGATGTGCCTATTTTGTCAGAAGTTAGCGCCAATGTCAGTTCAATCTGTAACATAAAATGAGCAGATAGTTATTTTAGTAGAGAAAAGCCATTGACTCAGCGCGTAGCAACCGTATAATTCAACGCCATCAACCGTATAGGTTGCCGCATTTCTCTTATGCGCCCTTAGCTCAGCTGGATAGAGCAACGGCCTTCTAAGCCGTAGGTCACAGGTTCGAACCCTGTAGGGCGTACCATTTCGAAGTCAATGGACATCAACTGATGTCTTTTTTTATGCCTAAAATTCAGTGAATTAATTTAATTACTGTGAAAATAATCAGATAGCGTTATGCCATATTCAACCCGATAAGCTACAGCAAAATGGCTTTATCGAGCGTTTTAATGGTTCGTTTTGTCGTAATTTTTTGATTTGCTTATTTATTTGAATCGTTGAGCCAAGCTAGAGAGTTAGCGTGGTATTATCATCATTGATTCTTACCTTTTCTATCAACTAGTACAAAAAGGAACAAATGGTTTATAAATAAAACATATTCGATTTGACGTATGTGTTTTTTAGGTATAATTTAAAGAAAAGGCTAAAGAGGTACATATGGAACCATTACAACTGTTTAAAATTTTAGGCGACCAAACTAGGCTCGATATCGTGCTGCTTTTGAAAGCATCGGGTGAGCTATGTGTCTGTGATATCTACACGGCCTTAAATTTATCGCAACCGAAGACCTCTCGACATCTAGCAATGCTTAGAGAGGCGGGTCTTCTACTCGATTCAAAACATGGGAAATGGGTTCATTATCGGCTATCTCCGGCATTACTACCGTGGGTAAAAAGTATCATTGATGTCACCTATGCCACAGAGAAAAATAGAGTCGCAGATTTACTCAAAAGCTTAGAGAAAAAAGAATCTGCTAATCGCTGTTCTATATAAAATTTTTTAAATTAACATATTCGAAAAATCATATATAAGGTTGAGACATGAAAAAACTCGAAGTATTTGATCCCGCGTTATGCTGTAGCACTGGCGTTTGTGGAACAGAAGTTGATCAAGCATTAGTGGACTTTGCAACAGATGCAGATTGGTTAAAAAAACAAGGAGCGAATGTAAAGCGTTTTAATTTAGCGCAAGAGCCTATGGCATTTGTTAACAACATAAAAGTAAAAACATTTCTGGAAACCGCTGGCGCCGAATCACTCCCACTCTTTATTCTTGATGGTGAGATTGTGCTGACAGGTCGATACCCTAAACGTCATGAGCTAGCAAGATGGTTTGGTATTCGCCTGAATATTGAGAAGGTGGAGACAGTTAAGTCGTGTTGCGGTAATGACAAAACATGTTGTTAACAGGGGCGATAAAATGAATTTTTTAGACAGCACACCTAATTATTTATTTTTCACTGGAAAAGGGGGGGTGGGTAAAACCTCTATTTCCTGTGCGACAGCAATCAAGTTGGCAGAGGAAGGGAAAAAAGTCTTACTGGTGAGTACGGATCCGGCTTCTAATGTTGGGCAGGTATTTTCTCAATCGATTGGCAACAATATTCAGCCAATAACATTGGTTCCAAACCTATTTGCCATTGAAATAGACCCTCAAGCTGCTGCCGAAGAATATCGAAATAAAATTATTAATCCAATCAAAGAAAATTTACCTGAAGCGGTAATTCAAAGCATTACGGAGCAGCTATCAGGCGCCTGTACCACAGAGATTGCGGCTTTCGATGAATTTACTGGATTGTTAACCAATACCGAAATTACCCGCCAATTTGACCATATCATTTTTGATACCGCACCTACGGGGCATACCATCCGTTTATTACAACTCCCGAGCGCGTGGAGTGATTTTATTAGTGACAATCCTGACGGTGCGACATGTTTAGGCCCAATGTCTGGCCTTGAAAAACAACGTGAGCAGTACAGCATGGCAGTGCAAGCGTTGAGTGATAACTCACTAACAAGGTTAGTATTGGTTGCACGTCCTCAGTCAGCCGCTTTGAGGGAGGTTGCGAGGACCTATAGTGAATTGTCTTCTCTGGGTATCAAAAATCAACAATTGATTATAAATGGTGTTTTCCCGGAAACGGCGATGACTGAAAATGATAAGTTATCCCATGCACTCTACTCTCAAGAGCAAGCCGCATTAAAGTCTCTGCCTGAGGCATTGCGTTCGTTACCCATTGATATTCTTTATTTGCAAAATATCAATATGGTTGGTGTCGATGCATTGAAGCAGTTGTTATCGAATGACATGCCACAATTTTCAACCATTACTCCGACAAAACAACCTATTTCTTTACCCTCCTTGTCAGAACTGGTTGGGGAAATATCTCAGCAACAACATGGGCTGATTATGTTAATGGGCAAAGGCGGTGTTGGGAAAACAACGATTGCAGCATCAATAGCGGTTAAATTGGCAGAAAAAGGGCTTGATGTGCATCTGACTACATCAGATCCTGCTGCTCATGTTGAATCAACACTTGATGGTGTTTTACCCAATCTTCAAGTTAGCCGAATTGATCCCATCGCCGAAACTGAACGCTATCGTAATTATGTCTTAGAAACAAAAGGGAAAGATTTAGATGCAGAGGGGCGTGCATTACTTGAGGAAGATTTGCGCTCTCCATGTACTGAAGAAATTGCTGTGTTTCAGGCCTTTTCTCGCATCATTAGAGACGCAGGGAAACGTTTTGTCGTCATGGATACTGCACCGACTGGACATACATTATTACTTCTTGATGCAACAGGGGCATATCATAAAGAAATTGCTAAGAAAATGGGCAAAAAAGGCCACTTTTTGACCCCTATGATGCAATTACAAGATCCTGAGCGCACCAAAGTCATTATTACGACACTCGCTGAAACAACGCCTGTGCTTGAGGCGGAAAACTTACAGAATGACTTAATACGGGCAGATATACATCCGTGGGCGTGGGTAATTAATAATAGCCTATCTATCACGGAAACTACCTCACCATTGTTACTTTCAAGGGCAGAGCAGGAAGTCGTTCAGATTGAAAAGGTGGCATCAACGTTAGCAAAACGTGTTGCTATCGTTCCTTTACTTGAGACTGAGCCTGTGGGGATATCCGCATTAAGTCAGCTCGCAGAATAAGTTTTATTTTTAGAAAATAAAAGGTGCACGAAAGCACCTTTTAAACGAGGTTGTTATGTTTATTGCCGCATTAATTTTTGTTCTAACGATTACGTTTGTTATATGGCAGCCCAAAGGGTTGGGTATTGGCTGGAGTGCTACAGTAGGGGCTGTATTAGCACTGATCTTTGGTGTGATCAGTTTTCAAGACATTCCGATTGTTTGGAACATTGTTTGGAATGCCACCGCGACATTTGTTGCAGTGATTATTATTAGCCTACTTTTAGATGAAAGTGGTTTCTTTGAATGGGCGGCATTACATGTTGCCAAGTGGGGCGGTGGTAAAGGAAGGCTGTTATTCAGTTATATCGTATTGCTTGGTGCAACTGTTGCAGCCTTATTTGCCAATGATGGTGCGGCATTGATATTAACGCCCATTGTGATTGCGATGTTACTTGCACTTGGTTTCAACAAAGGCACGACGTTAGCGTTTGTCATGGCGGCGGGTTTTATTGCAGATACAGCGAGCTTACCGCTTATCGTTTCAAACCTCGTGAATATTGTTTCTGCGGACTTCTTTAATATTGGATTTACTGAATATGCCTCAATTATGGTGCCAGTGGATATCGCGGCGATTATCGCAACGTTAGTGATGCTGCATTGGTTTTTCCGTAAAGATATTCCTAAGCAATATGATATGACTAAATTGAGTGAGCCTGCTTTAGCCATTAAGGACATGACAACGTTTAAAGCAGGTTGGCTCGTATTGGTGCTGTTGCTCATCGGTTTCTTTGTTTTAGAACCATTAGGTATCCCTGTTAGCGCTATTGCTGCAATTGGCGCCTTAATTCTTTGGGTGATTGCAGCCAGAGGCCATACGATTAATACCAAAAAAGTCTTACGTGGTGCACCGTGGCAAATCGTCATTTTCTCTTTAGGTATGTACTTGGTGGTTTATGGCTTAAGAAATGCAGGGTTAACCGATTATCTTTCTGAAACGCTCAATTACCTTGCCGATAAAGGGTTATGGGTAGCAACTCTGGGAACTGGATTTATTACCGCATTTTTATCATCCATAATGAATAACATGCCAACGGTATTAATTGGTGCTCTATCCATTGAAGGGAGTGAAGCGTCAGGGGTAATTCAGCAAGCAATGGTTTATGCCAATGTAATTGGCGCAGATTTAGGGCCAAAAATTACACCAATTGGTAGCTTAGCAACATTGTTGTGGTTACATGTTTTATCACAAAAGAACATGACCATTACATGGGGATATTATTTCAAAACAGGGATTATCATGACGATCCCTGTGCTCATTGTCACACTCGTTGCTTTAGTGCTTCGACTTTCATTGTTAAATTAAGGGTAACCCAATGAATGAGATCACCATCTACCACAACCCAAATTGTGGCACTTCACGCAATACCCTTGCAATGATCCGCAATAGTGGTATTGAGCCGGCGATTATTCATTATCTAGAAACACCACCCTCTAGAGATGTGTTAGTAAAACTTATTGCCGATATGAAAATCACGGTAAGGGCGTTATTACGAAAAAATGTCGAACCCTATGAACAATTAAATTTAGAACAAGATAGCTATACAGATGACCAACTCATTGATTTTATGTTGCAGTACCCGATACTAATTAATAGGCCGATTGTCGTCACTCCGCTAGGCGTAAAGTTGTGTCGGCCTTCTGAAGTCGTGTTAGATATCTTACCTAATCAGCAACAAAATGAATTTATCAAAGAAGATGGTGAAGTTGTCGTTGATAAACAAGGGTGCAGAATAAAGTAAATGATGCTTTGAAATCATTGTTGTTGGTTAATGTTTATCAGCGACATTCTTTGTTGGAATAGACCAAATGCCCTTATGGCAAGTAGGGCAGTATTTTTGATTATTTGTAAAGTCGTCATGGCACGGTACACAAAACCAATCCATAACCTTTAAAATCGGTAAAACGGAATGAAATTACTGATTAAGTTTATACGTTGAATGAGTTAACAATAAGGGCCATTTTAATAGATACATTAAAATGGCCCTTATTGTAATAAGTTGATTAATCAAGCGAAGGTTAAAATGTCACTGTTACTTTTGAAGAGATTGTTTTATCCGTAGCTTCTAATAAGGCTCTTTCTATCTCTTTTGATGTAAGAAGGGGGGGAAGATGCGTGATAGTTATCTTATTTTACCTTCTATTTTTATTGAAATTTTATTCTGTTTAAAAACAAAGTGTTATGATACCCTCTAAAAAATAAGGTATTTTGCACAAATTAGCCATAATTTATTGTTGCACGAAGGTTTTTTCCTGATAGTTTATAGTGTACTGCCGTATAGGCAGCTTAGAAAACAACTCAGCGTTATGGGAAAGGCTCATAGTTGTGTACTGCCGTATAGGCAGCTTAGAAAAGTCGCAATTCTCGACGATATGTCCGTACAGCGTGTACTGCCGTATAGGCAGCCTAAAAATGATAAATGATTATCCTGTGTGCTTTCCAATAAGCTGCACAGGCTTCTTTTTTCGCTATTTTAAGATTAATAATTAGATTATATTTATTGAGATTTCTAGTTTATTAAAACAGTGCAATTCCTTTAAACAATAAAATTAATCGGTGAGGCAGGATGAAACTGCTAAATAAAACAATCTATACGCTTATTGTGGCATTTATATCAACAGCGGCAATGGCAGAGGAGTGTATAGGTGATAGTACCTATCAAGCATGTACAAGATCGAGTACTAATGCACAAGGCGATAATATTATTGAATCGTATGATACTGACGGTAACTCATATTCAATAACATCTGGCTCAAGAGACTATGCGGATGGTTCATCTGAAGTCTTTTCAGTTGATAGTGAAGGCAATGAATACTCGATAAAAAGTTGGTGTGACAGCTCTGGATGCCATACATCTGATAGCGAAGGGAATACGTGCACAATAACAAATACTGGTGAGATGATAGGCTGTTAAATGATAAAGAAAATACTAATAATATTTATTGTTTTAATCAGTGCAATATCTGTATTTGCATATAATAAGCTGACAATTTTTACTGTTCAGCCAATAGGCGCAATACCGGATGGTGTCACTGTTGTTATGTGGAAGAAAGGTGATATGCGTTTTTTTGAAAGTCCTGACGGATTATGTATGCAGAGAGTCGGCAAGGTTAATTTACTCTGTAGGATGACAATGTTAGGAAGCGCTATTGATAAAGATAATATTATTATCAGACTTCCCTATAGTGAATATGCCTATTTAAAATCAACAAATGGCAGAAAATTTGATAGATGATAAGACTCATAACTATTATTAGGGGTATGATGAGTTAGTGTTTTTAACTATTTTTGATATGTCTTCGCTAAATGGTGATTTAAACTTTTATACCCATTAGGTGCGTGATATATAAAATCAATCATTACAAAGTGATTGATATCTTTTCTCTATCATTTATCTTATTGAAAATAAAGGATAAATAGACGATGGCGGATTGATGAAATTTTTGAATTAAAAATAAGAATAACTGTCTAACTTACATTGCATATCGCAAAGACGAAGTGTTGAGATACATATGTACGCTAAAAACCTGTTCTCCCTAAAGTTACTCCATCCCAAATACGCTACAACATGGTTAGGAATTGTTATTTTATTTTTATTGGTTCAACTCCCTTATAAATGGCTTGTTCGGCTTGGTGCATTTTTGGGGGTTAATTCGAAGTATTTTATTAAAAGACGAGTTTCCATTATAAAAAGAAACTTAGAATTGTGTTTTCCAAATAAAAACCGCAAAGAAATAGACGATTTAGTTATCGAAAACTTGAGATCGCTAGGTATTGCGTTATTTGAAACCGGAATAGCGTGGTTCTGGAGTGATAAAAGAATTAAAAAGCTCTTTCAAGTCAAAGGAATATCTAATTATCAAGAAGCTATTGCCAAAAATAAAGGGGTAATTATCGTTGGGGTTCATTTTATGTCGCTGGAGTTAGGTGGCAGAATTATGGGGCTATGCTTTCCTGTAAATGCGATGTATCGACCACATAACAACAAAGCAATGGAATATATTCAAACAAAGGGTCGATGTCGTTCTGGCAAAGGAATGATTGATCGTAAAAATTTAAGATTTATGGTTCAAGAATTAAAAAGTGGCAAGGCCATTTGGTTCGCACCTGACCAAGATTTTGGTCGAAAGGGAACTGTATTTGCTCCGTTTTTTTCAGTCAAAAATACTTCAACGTCAAAAGGTACATCAACGCTTGCTCAATTATCTCACTCACCAACATTAACTGTCACACTGCTACGTAACCGTAATGGTATTAGTTATGACTTGGTGCTAGGGAAAGAAATAGTCAATTACCCAACTAGCGATACGCTACATGATGCCGCGACAATTAACTCTGTACTAGAGAAAGAAATAATGAAAGCACCAGAGCAGTACTTGTGGGCGCATAGAAGGTTTAAAACTCGCCCTGATGGGGAGCCTTCTCTCTATATTTAGAAAATGGTGACGCAAGATAAGGGGGATTCCCCCTATAATATAAGACCCGCATTGGTTGGGTCTTTTTAATTATTTGGTACTTCAAACATAAAGGGTATTTATTGGTAAGAGAGGGAATAGGAATAATTAATTATAGCAAATAATCCTATTTCTAGGTTACCCGTAATATTACATTTCCCAATGATCATCAACCCATGTAGCTTCTGAGTCTTCGATGCTAACACTCCATTGTGCTGTCGAAAACGCTAGAGTTAATTGCGAAAGACAATCTAACCAATAATCGATAGACTCGAGCAAAATGGACTCATCATCAAGTGGTAATTTTGTTGAACCTTGTAGTAAGAATTGATCTGATGGCTCTTCATAAAAATAGAGAGTCTCCGCATCTTCTTTGTATGGAAAGGCTTGATTCAACTGATTTACCATGGTTTCAAACGTATTTTTTTCTTCAATATTGAAAGGAGTCTTTTTTGTTGCGGAATAATAAATAGAAACGCCCATATTCGTACCTTGCTTGTAAGAATCCAATGTAAGAGATAAGTCAGATAATAAAAAAGAGGGGTAATATTTTAAATAAGAGTTAACTGAGATTGGCATGCTCAAGCAGAGCCTTTGCTTAAAATGTGACGTTAATTGATCGCTGTGACTGTGGTAGCTGGCTAACCTCTGGGCTAAGGCGAAACTAAATGCTGTTATTGAACTTATCGCTTAATCATTGGCTAGTCTGAATACCTCGATACTGAAAAATGACTTAAGAAGGTGAAAAGGCAAAGAATATTAAAAAACGTGTATCGCACAAAGAAGGAGACTATAAAAATAGCGAATTTTATTTTGCTAATTACCTTAATTTAAAAAAATATTGCCATACGGACGATAACATAAAAAATTATTGTAAGGCTGCTTAAGAAGGTCAGTAAGTTATTTTTATCTTCATTTATTATGACATAGACAAGCGGTGCGATAAAAAAGAGGATAGAAAAAATATAAAAATATAATGCGTAGCCGCGTAGAGAAAACATGAATGTCCAGCCTTTAATTTTACTGACTATCGTATGCTGCATACGAACAATAAAAATCAAAGTATAGTATTTAATTCTCTTGGTGAGTAGGATATTTCTTATTTTTAATGAAGTGAGAATTAAGATATATCTGACAAATTTAGTTATTAATACTTAATAATGATGTGTGTTTTTATTTTAAATTTCATTTTGTCGTGATGAACAAATCGAGAGTAGGAAAGAGACAGATCACAACCTCCGTCGACTTTTTATATAAACTCAGTGCCCATCATTAGGGCTATTGATAGAAATTTTATTTTTAAATATCGGATTAAATTGATGTGATAGTTTGTTTATTACCTTGTAGTTTCTATGCTTAATTTATCTGATAAATTTAATGGTAATTGATATTAAGGCACCTATTTGCAGATTATTTATTTCCTAGATACAATGAAAATACTTTAAAAATCATTGGTTACAAATCTATCGCGTACCATTAATCTTAACTTTTAGGGTAAAAATGAAAAAACATATTCTCTCAATTACAGTACTTAGCGCCGCCACATTGTTGGTTACAGGCTGTAGCTCAAATAATGATATGTGGGGTGAATTCGCGAATATTCTGAGCGACGCCAACCCAGTTGTTCAAGAGTCAGAGGAATGGGAAGCATATAGTATTAAAACAACACAGCAGGGTGTGACTTACGCTTCTGCTAGCTCTGCTGATCAACAGTTTGTCAGCAAAAAAATGGATGCTGAATATGCTGATGCTCTATATCGCGTATCAAGCCCTTTTGCGAGAAGCGATAAAACGAAAGAACAGTTAGCTAAAGACAACCAAGGTTATCGTTTTAAATATAATGAAATCATGGTGGTAAAAGATAAAAAAACGGCTAACACAATTGGGTATTGTGTGAATTATGACTCTGACCAAATAGAAAATGGTCAAGTAAAACCAGTGAAAGAAAAAGATAAGATTAGAAACCACTTTATCTATGTCGATAAAGTTAAGCCTTTATCTGTAATGACCGTTGGCAGCGACTTTACTAAAGTGATGTGCGGTGAAGAATTTTATAATAAATATAAAAAATAAGTTTCATCACAATCACTTCTTATAGGCAAAAAGAATTATTGTTGTGCCATCATTTAATATCCAATGAGTTAGGAGGAAGCTCCTAACTCGGACTGGGGGATTTTTATATCAGCCTAAATTGAATATAGCACAGTTAGTTGATATCAGATCAGCACCTCTCTAGACCACCTTATTTTTAAGCATGATTTTTTTGATCAGCCTTGAAAGGGAAATACCGACAAAGCTAGGCCTAGCAATGAAAATGAATGAGTGGGAAAAGGTTGACAAAGGGCGCCTATTATTTGTTCTAGCTCCCAGTTTTATATCAATATGATTTATTCTTTGATTCGAAGAAAGTCGGGGTCTAGGTACTGATAATACAATACGTAAGCACTGTAGGTTAAATTGTGGTGAGATATGAGATAACCATTAAATAGCTTTAACTAACATGAATAGTCTCGTCATAACAGCTCAAAGAATAAGGTTAATTTTAGTGTGAAATTTAATCTTAAAATAATAGAGAGTAAAGTGCGATGGCATAAAAAGACCTTAATTAATAAGTGGTCAATAATATCCGTAAGAGTGATTCAAGAGTCCCCCTTTTTTTAATGGTTATTGATATATTAAGCTAAAAATGAATTGATAAAATACTTAAGTAAAATAACGTATCCTGTTAGCTTTAATATTGCCCAAATCGTAGGTCTACGATAGGTTAATTTTCCTACAGATGTTACAAATTCTCCCTAGCGACCAAGTGTTTTTCTTTTAAATAATGAAAATAACTATTCATTTATAGTGACTTGTCATTTTTCTGTTAGCGCTAAATATATTATATCTTGCAGAAGTTCCGATATTGATAGAATAGGGTTTTGCATTGCTATTTGTCTAAAAAGTATTCAGTTTTATTTAGTTAATATTCTATTTTTATTTTATGAATAAACATTCATTAAAAATAATTTTTAACAAATAAATTTAATTTTAATCTAAATTAGAATACAATTACGTTACAAATAAAAATTAAATGATGATCTTATTATTTAGATACTGACGTTCATTTGATAAAAGGAAATGTTTTAAAATGGCAATAACTAGAAGAAAGTTTCTTATCGGCGGGGCTGTTGTAGCCGTGGCTGGTGGGGCGGGAATTTTAACCCCGATGTTAACTCGAGAAGGTAGATTTGTTCCTGGCACACCAAGACATGGGTTTGTTGAAGGAACCGCAGGTCCTCTACCTAAGCAAGCTGACGTTGTTGTGATTGGTGCTGGTATTTTAGGTATTATGACCGCTATCAATCTTGTTGAACGCGGCTTGTCTGTTGTAATCGTTGAGAAGGGGAATATTGCTGGCGAACAATCTTCTAGATTCTATGGCCAAGTCATTACTTACAAAATGCCTGATGAGACATTCCTGCTTCATCATATTGGTAAACAGCGTTGGAGAGAAATGAATGCGAAAGTGGGTGTCGATACTAGCTATCGTACTCAAGGGCGCGTAGAAGTTCCTCTTGATGAAGAAGATTTAGATCACGTCAGAAAATGGATTGATACAAGAAGTAAGAATGTCGGTTCAGATATTCCATTCAAAACTAGAATTATTGAAGGTGATGAATTAAATCAGCGCCTTCGTGGAGCTACATCAAATTGGACAATCGCCGGTTTTGAAGAAGACTCAGGTAGCCTAGATGCTGAGATTGCAACCTTTGTTATGGCGGAATACGCTAAAAAAATTGGGGTTAAGATCTACACAAACTGTGCTGCAAGAGGCTTAGAAACTCAAGCGGGTGCAATTTCTGATGTTGTGACAGAAAAAGGTGCGATTAAAACTTCTAGAGTGGTTGTTGCTGGCGGTGTATGGTCTAGACTGTTCATGCAAAATCTGAATGTTGACGTACCAACATTACCGGCTTACCAATCTCAGCAATTGATCAGTGGTTCACCTACTGCACCGGGTGGTAACGTCGCTTTACCAGGTAACATTTTCTTCCGTGAGCAAGCTGATGGCACCTATGCGACTTCGCCTCGTGTGATCGTTGCTCCAGTCGTAAAAGAATCATTTATCTATGGTTATAAATATCTGCCATTGCTATCAATGCCAGATTTCCCAGTACACATTTCATTAAATGAACAGTTAATTAATTCATTTACACAACCGACACACTGGGAGCTAGACGAAGTTTCTCCGTTTGAGAAAAATAGGAATATGACCGCACTGCCAGATATTCCTGAGCTAAATTCTTCATTAGAGAAATTGAAAGCAGAGTTCCCTGCATTTAAAGACTCTAAACTTATCGACCAGTGGAGTGGTGCGATGGCGATAGCACCAGATGAGAATCCTATCATTTCTCAAGTTAATGAATATCCAGGTCTGGTGATTAACACCGCGACAGGTTGGGGTATGACAGAAAGCCCTGTTTCTTCTGAAATCACGGCAGATCTACTGTTAGGTAAAGAACCTTCATTGGATGTGAAACCATTTAGCCTTTACAGATTTTAGATTAAATCGATTTTAAGTTATCCGACCCATATTTGATAACAGCCCTCCTTGTGAGGGCATTTTTTGCTTTCTGCAATCTATTCCCTCATGCTAATGCTAAATAAGGCCGCTATTAGCGCATTCGAGAATCCATGCAGGAGGGGAGTCATCTCATTCGTGTAAAGGAAAATACAAAATATGTGGGCCATTTAATTTCTTATCTCTTTCTATGCAGAAAGGAATGATTGTATTTACGCTAACGGATACAGTTACTTTTTGAAGCTGTAGTAATACGGTGATGTACCATGATGGTAGAAATTTATATCGGTTGATTGATTGTCGTAAGATATAGAAAGTGAGGTGACAAAGCAGCCATGGTTAATAGGTATTTAAAGGAAGAAACAGCGATTGAGCATCATTACAAATGAAGCTAACTGTATTTAAGGCGGGTCGTAGGTATTTACTCTGACTTTAAGGATAACAATACGCAGGCTTTTATCTTTGCTGATGTGCTTAGTGACTATTGATAGTTATTTTTACTGATTACGTATTGCTCTTTTGATTTATGGTAAAAAGTGAATTAGGTGCTAATACGTAATTTTTAATCAACTAACGGCAAAAACAGGTGCATGTGTGTTGTTAAAAAGACAAAGTCAAATGTTATAGCTCAATGTATTCAACGTTACTTAGTTTACCCTGTTCATTATAAATTTATATATTTCAGGTAGATATAGTGAAAAACTAATAAATATAAATGCGGCTATAAAATAGATGTTGATAGACTCCATGGTTACTGTTGTTGAAATCGTTGCGACAGCTAAGATTGTCACAATGATACGTCGGCTATTTGCAGTCATTATATTGGACAGCTCATTAAAAAATGTTTCAAAAAATCTAAACATAACAATTCCTTTTTATCGTTTCATGCTGAGTGTATATGATTTAAATAAATTATTGAAGTTTTTATTAGCTATTTGTGCTATTTAATATTACACCAAATTATCAAACTGGCTGATTTTTATCTTTTTTTAATGCAGGGCCGTAAAAAGTAATTTATAAAATTTATTATTACGATGAAATATTTAAATTAAAATAATAAAGAGATATAAAAGGCAATGGATGTTGTTTCCATCTGATTGATTTGAATGGGTTATTTTTTATTCTTATCCTTTCTAATAAGAATATTTCATGCTGGAATTATTATTAAAACATCAATGATTAAGTTGGTGTGGAAATAAGGTTAAGTGTTAATACTTAACTTTTTTATAGTGGTTTTCAGATTGATCGACTTCACAATTTTATTCTTTTAATAAAATATCTCGCGTATTCTAAATAAGCCTTCTATTAACCACTATATAGGTAATTTAATTATATTGTGATGCTATTATAATTAAAACGTCAGGTAATAATCACGATTTGATATCGATAAATTTAAGATAAGTTAGGGTTATTGGGCGATTTAGCATGTTTTCATTTAAAGGCAGTGAAAACATTTTTTAGCTTATCGATTGTATTTTAGTCATGACATAATATTGACAAAGGGGATAAATAGGTGGTGTATTTAATAGATGAGTTTTAACACGATTCTGATTGATAGTTTTAATTGGATTATTTATCCTGCTGAGAGCCATCAAAATGAGGAATGAGTATGCCAACAGTTGATATAACTGACCTACTAGGTTATTCCATTATCAATACCATAAATATGATTTTTAACCCATTGGAGTATTTCTGCCAGGAAAACATGATTGAGAGTATGGGCACCTTGTTGCTATCTTTTATGATTTAATCACCTTACTGCTTGAAACCACTATTTTAATGATCAAAAAACGATAGTGGTATTTAGTAAAGCAAGTAAAAAATGATTGTTAACTAATTGATAGTATTGGGTTTTTGTAATTATGACGCTTTTTTTAATTTATCCTATCAATAAAAACATTATTCTCTAACAAAACTCCCCCTTATAGATAAATATTGTAAATAAAATAATCAATCAAATGATTATTATTTTATCGATATGAATGATGTGGCATAGCGCTTTATTACGTGTGTGGTTTTTTATTGTGTGTGGTGCATCACAAAAAATAATTACTATTCAAAATGGCATTGTTTTTATCTTTAATCGACGGATAGTTGTGGCTGTTACCGCAATGGTTTCTACTGATTTTGTGATTAATAAAGATGATTAATAGGGAGTTAATAGATATTACCGTCATTAATTATCAATAAATAATTAATAGGTAAGATTAAACAAAAACAGTATCGCCAAAGAAATATAAAAAATTTTTGTTAACCAGAAAGTAAATAATTTTTTCACTATTGAATGAGGGTAATTATGCCAGGATCTCTATTTCCTCAAGATTTTCTGTGGGGTGGTGCAATAGCGGCAAATCAAGCGGAGGGGGCTTGTTTTGAAGGGGGGAAAGGACTCAGTATTGCAGATGTTATTCCTTATGGAGCTAACAGGCATCCGGTAAAAATGGGGATCGAAAAACGTTTTAAATTACGAGATGATGAATATTACCCAAGCCATTTGGCAATTGATTTTTATCATCAATACAAGCGTGATATTGCGCTAATGGTAGAAATGGGATTTTCGGTGTTTCGCACATCGATTGCATGGAGCCGTTTATTTCCGCGTGGGGATGAAGTCACTCCAAACCCAGAAGGTATCGCCTATTATCTCGACTTATTTAATGAATGCAAAAAATATCATATTGAACCGCTAGTAACCTTGTGCCATTTTGATGTTCCGATGCATTTGGTCACTGAGTATGGCTCATGGCGTGACCGGAAGATGATTGATTTTTTTGTGACCTATGCCAAAGCCTGCTTTGAAGCATTTGATGGGATAGTGAAATATTGGCTGACATTTAATGAAATTAATTTGCTATTGCATACGCCGTTTTCATCATCAGGGTTAGTCTTTGAAGCGGGGGAAAATAGCGAACAAGTTAAATATCAAGCCGCTCATCATCAATTAGTTGCTAGCGCATTAGCGACAAAAATAGCCCACGAAGTCAATGCTCAAAACCAAGTTGGCTGTATGCTTGCAGGTGGTGGATATTACCCTTGGTCGCCTAAACCAGAAGATGTATGGGCGGCAATGGAAAAAGATCGTGAAAACTTGTTTTTTATTGATGTACAGGTGCGTGGGTATTATCCCGCCTATGCACAACGTGTTTTTCGTGAAAACAAGGTGACACTTCTGGTCACGGAAGAGGACGAGCAAATCCTTAAAAATACCGTCGATTTTGTTTCGTTTAGTTATTATGCCTCTCGTTGTGCCTCAGCGGATATGGGGGATGGTACAAACCCGTCGATTAATGCTGCACAATCTTTAAGCTCTCCGTATATAAAACAGAGTGAGTGGGGGTGGGGAATTGACCCTCTCGGTTTAAGATTAACCGCAAACATGCTCTATGATCGCTATCAAAAACCATTATTTCTAGTAGAAAATGGTTTGGGGGCGCATGATAAGTTAAATGAGGATGGTGAAATTATTGATGATTATCGAATCGATTACCATCGTTCACACATTCAAGCTTTAGGTGATGCTATCGCTGATGGTATCCCCATTATGGGATATATTTCATGGGGATGTATTGATTTAGTCTCTGCTTCAACAGGCGAAATGAGTAAACGATATGGTTTTGTGTATGTTGATAAGGATGATCAGGGAGCTGGCTCACTAACAAGGATACGTAAAAAATCTTTTTGGTGGTATAAAAAAGTGATAGCAAGCCATGGTAATGATTTGTATTAATTGCTTTTTTCCATATTAAAACATAAAAAAAAGAGTCCCTTTAGGGACTCTAACTGAATGAAATCACTACTACATGATTTGTTCTTTACAGCGATATTATAATTATGCAATCGGTACTATAGCATATCTACGTACATGATGAAGACGTTAGTTTTTAATAAATATCTTAGCTTTTCGTTGATACATAGCTTAAATATATAATGTTTATATGATAATAACTTAAGTATTCAACTTAGCATGTTATTTTATATTACAAGCGTAATATTTTGTTACGCGCTATATCAGATAGGAAATGATATAACACTGGTACTAATAAATTCCCTGGTATTAGAATTCAGTATTCAACTGGTTAAATATTATACTTTTATTTTTGCGAATATTATTATTTACTATTTTATGGTGTAACGACATTGATACTGGTTAATGTGATTAAAGAACATCAACATTAATTTTTATTCCTCAATGATGAGATATCTCTCCCTTCGTTTGACTTGACACTAATGTACCGTATAAATCCGATGATAAAAATGTGAACTGTGTATCAAAACACACGTCAAGTGTTAATATTTTTAAAGATATTAATATTGCTTATGTAAAATTTTCTTGTGTATTCAATAGATTGGCTTTTTGGCTTATGTAATAAATAGACATGAATTGAAGGAGATTAACAATATTCATCAATGGGTTGAAGAAAAGAGGGCGTGCTGGTTTATTAAGAGTGATTTATTACTAAGCCAAAAAGGTGAGCTGATAAAGGTTAAGTTGCATACTACAGGCGTCAAAAGAGATTATTCTTTCTTATCAGATTGTTCACGGCAAAATTGATCCCAGATGATGTTGAAGTTGTCGTTAGGAAAAATATTTCCAGAACGTTCAATTAAAGGGATAGAAACGACATTTCTTCCATCTTGGTGCATATATGTTTTGACGAGGAATCGTTTATAGCCAAAGGAATTTTCGCTTTTAAAAACGAGTACCTCACCACATACATAACCGAGTATTCCGTGATCGAGTGTTTGCCGAATTTCATAGTAATGAACATTTTTATATTCGGCGGTTTCGGGAAATGTAAGGAAATCCTCCACTGCTTTTTGTGATTTTTTAACGATATCCAGATCAGGGGTATAATTTGCCATCATGCCAGCAACAAATGAGCCGCCTGCGATAAGAGCAATAATTAAATATGAAAATATATTCTTTTTCATGAAGTTACTCTTTTTATATTTGAATAATAGTAGTGATTTTAGAATTAGGCGATATTAAGGTAGCATAAGCATAGGCGTGTTTATATGGGGATGAAATAACAATAGTCAATTAAAGACAAAGGGTTACAATTAATAATAAATTGTTATGTTAAGTTTATTTGAATAGTTATTGTTATTTTAAATTTTTTATTGATGACTGTATGTACTTTAAATGAAAAATAATCAAAAAATGATTTAATGATTATTTTTCATTATTGTTGCCATATTTATCGCTTCTATTAATTGTGAACGATTAATTCTAGGGCTATTACTATCGAGTAGTTGTTGCCATAGGCTAATGGCTTTTTCATAGTTGGCGTGCATAAAGGCGTCTGAGGCTAATAGCATTAAAGCGGTCACTTCATGTTTATCAATGGATAATGCATGCTCTATTACTTGCATTGTATCTTCAGTCATCTGTTGCCCCGCTTGATAATAGAGCACAGTCGCGATAGCTGAATAAAGTTGCGCGTTTTCTCCTGTATATTTAAGTGCTTGGTTATAGGCAATCAAGGCATTGTCATAGCTATTTTGATATAAATAATATTCACCGAGGATTGCCCAAAGGTCACCATTTTGGGGGGATTGTCGAATATTATTTTGTAAGCGTATCAGATCACTTTGTTGTTGCTGTAGTGGGGTCAATATATGTAATGGGTCTGAGATGCGCTGGTATTCATGATAAGTGGCGCTAAAGCGCGGTAGAAAAAAATACCCTGCTATTGTAAGGAGCAGTAATAGAGCTACGCATAAATGGATAGCATAATAAGAAAGGGTATCGTTGCGCTTCACTTCGGCGTGCTGTGATGGAATTTCATGAGTTAATTGTATGGACAGCTTAGACGCCGGAGTAATGGTAGCTTCCGTTGAATTATGTTGATTTGTTCGCGGTACTGAGGCTCTTTTTTTTATTAAATAATAGAGCAGGGCGATGACAAAGATGAATCCGATAAACGGCAGGCTCCAGAGTACAATGGTTCCCATGTGTAATGGCGGATTGTAGAGTACAAAATCACCGTATCGCTCTGTCATATAAGAGCGTATTTCAGCTTCAGTTTTCCCTTCCGCTACCATTTTATACACTTGATGGCGCATACTGACAGCGGTAGGGGCATTGGATTCGAGCAGGTTTTGATTTTGGCACTGAGGGCAGCGTAATTGAGCCGCAATTTGTAATGAAGTTGTTTGCTGTTCTGCGGTAGCAAATTGCCAAGTATCCACAATGTCGGCTTTGGCTATATTCGTCGCCATAAGTAATAATGTTAGAACAACATAATGCAAGAGTTTATTCATGCTGACTTCGCCCTTTAAACCACCCAATAAAGAGACCGATGCACATGATAAAAGCCCCTCCCCAGATCCACTGGATACCATCTTGCACATAGAATCGTAGCGCATAGCGGTTATTTCCCGTCTTTTCACCTAATACGGCGTACCAATTTCGCATCCATCCCCAGTGCATACCAGGTTCAATCATTATCTGTTGGCGAGCGGTATAAAATCGACGTTCAGTCTCAAGGTGTGTAATAAATGTATCTTTTTGATAAACGGCAATGAGCGCTTTTTCAGTGGTGTAATTGGATTGAGTATCCAACTGTAATTGCTTGAAATTAAATTGATAACCGGCGAGTGAAACGGTGTGATTAACTGTCATATTGGCACTGATTTCTTGTTTGCTTACAGTAGAAAAAGCAATACCAGTGGCAAAAATAATCACGCCAGTGTGTGCAAGTAATGAGGCTAGTCGCTTCTGTATTTCATTGAGAGGGCGTAGCCATAATAGCAACAGTAAGCCAACCATTATAGCCGTTGCGCTCGCGATAAATTTAGCATCACTCCATCGCAAAAGTAGGGCGATTACAGCGGCAATGATGCTAACAGACAAACGCCAACGGAAAAAAGAGCGGGTAGATGATTTGAGGCTCCCCACGGCCCAAGCGCCGATAACCATCAGCATAATTAAGCCAAAAGGCAGTAATGTTTGGTTAAAATAAGGCGCTCCGACTGATATCTTTCCCCACCCAAGTAGGCTGTAGAGCATGGGATATAGCGTGCCGACTAACACAATAAACAGGACAACCACAAATAAAATCAATGTCATCTGTAAATAGATTTCGCGTAGGGTTAATGCCCGTTTAGAGGCTGATGCTGCGGGTTTCGCCTTACAACCATAAATAAGTAAGGCGACGATGCTCATGCTAATAAATAATAAAAATAATGGTATTGCACGAACATTATCTAGGGCAAATGCATGGACTGACACGAGTATGCCCGAACGAACAATAAGCGTGCCAAGTAATGATAAAATAAATGTGACTATGGCTAAGATCATCGACCAATGGCGGTAACTTCCCTGTTTTCGCGAAGCCGCTAAACTGTGTAGTAGGGCGGTTGCCGCTAGCCAAGGCAACAGTGAGGCATTCTCGACAGGATCCCAAAACCACCAACCGCCCCATCCTAATTCGCTATAGGCCCACCATGAGCCTAGCGTGATCCCCATGGTAAGTATGCACCAACTTGGTACGGCCCAACGCCAACAAACCCATGCAATAGTTTGGCTGAAATTTCCAGCAATCAGCGAAGCCAAAACGCATGATGTGACGACCATCAAGCCGCTATAACCCAAGTAAAGTAGCGGAGGATGTAAAATAAGCCCCCAATGTTGCAACATTGGGTTGAGGTCGCGACCTTCAATCGCGGGCGGAAAGATCCGCATAAAAGGGTCTGAATAGAGCACGATAAACCAAAGTAGCGCTGCGCTCATTGCGGCAAGAATAGCTAAGGT
Source organism: Providencia sp. PROV268 (assembly GCF_028477805.1). Taxonomy (NCBI): domain Bacteria; kingdom Pseudomonadati; phylum Pseudomonadota; class Gammaproteobacteria; order Enterobacterales; family Morganellaceae; genus Providencia; species Providencia sp. PROV268. Next base: position 141,261 of record NZ_JAMPLW010000006.1, on the reverse strand, counting down.
TAAAGCAAAAAAGGGGTGATCTTGTTTGCGATAGCGCCAAGCGAATAACAGATGCCAAGTCGACAGTAAAAGCACCCAAAGAAGGAGTGAACCTTCATGCCCACCCCAAACCGCCGCTATTTTTATTAATAAAGGGGATAAACGGTGGCTATGTTGAGCAACATACACCACCGAAAAGTCACTTTGAATAAAGGAAATAGTTAGGCAAAGAAACGCAATAACGAGAAATATAAATTGCAGAGTAGACCAATAAACCCCAAGTAAGCGTGATTTTTGGGTGTGTTTGTAGGTACTAACCAACCCAAACAAGGCATGAAAATTGGTTATGCAGAGTGTTAACAGCAAGCTAATAAACCCGATTTCAGGGAGTATAAGTTCCAATGAGCACCTTGTTTGTGTTAATTAAGCGACCGTTAATTGCCCTGCATAAAGGACAAAGAAACGTAATAAAAAGACCCCAACCAAACTCGCACTACTGACAAAAACCACTCGGGCGGCACTTTGGCTATTATTGACCCATTTTTTCAAGGCCAGTGGGATCATAAAACCAATGCCAACCACACCAATCCAAAACCACCAAGTCCAAAAGCCTCCACCAAGTGCTGCGATAAGCGCGCGCATTTTGCCATCATCCCCTAATGCTAAACCGACAAAGAAAGCCGCTAATAAGAAGATTTCCAGCCAAACGACAAAGCCTTCAACGCGATGTAGAAAATGCGCTTCTGGGTTATGGACATTTTGGCGATAGCGCAATGCTAAAGCAATGAGCGCGACGGCAAGCCCCGATGAGATCCCTGAAAAGAGAAAGAGAGCAGGTAAGATAGGGTTATTTAAGAATGGATAGGATTTTAACGCGGAAAGTAAAAAACCGGTATAAGCCCCTAATAATACCGCCAGTACGAGCATGGTGATTTCAATGGCACGTATAGCAGGTGTGAATAAATTTAATAATGAGCGAATAAAGCCAAAACGCGGTAGCCATTTTTGCTGTATTGCGACCAGTTCAGTTTCGAAAACTTTAGCTAACCAGACAACGAGTACCACCATGTAGACTTGGAAGAGCATAACCCCCATCGACATGACGGAGGTCGGACTGTAGTGGAACATCAATTTCCAAAAGGTCCATGGGCGTGTTAAATGGAAAATTAAAATGAGTAATCCCAAAATAACGGTCGTCGGTGCCAGAAATAGAGTGGCTCTCATTAGTGTGCTCTTACTGGTTGCTTCAGACGGATAATATTGACGCAATAGCACGGCAAGCACCACTAACCCTGCTGAAATACCAATTAGAAAGAGGTAAACGGCAATGGGCCAATCCCAAACTAAAGATTCAAAATGGAAAGCAGAAGCAGTTGTCATTGGCTAACCTCCCCATATTTGAACGGAACTCGGTACATTTTGGGGCGAGTACCGAGGGCTATTTTATAGCGATACGTGGTTTTTTGACGCAACATAAGAGAAATATCACTGTTAGGATCATCCAGATTGCCAAAGACCAATGCCTTGGTTGGACAGGCTTCGACACAAGCCGGTTGTTTACCTTTTTTCAAGTTTGTTTTTCGGCAAAAATCACATTTGTCGGCAGTTTTATTGACTGGGTGAATGAATCTTACTCTGTAAGGGCAAGCCGCAATACAATATTGGCAACCAACACATAGGTCTGGGTTAACATCGACAATCCCTGTCGTTTTATCAATAAATGATGCGCCCGTTGGGCAAACATCGACACAAGGTGCATGCTCACAGTGCTGACATGAATGCCGGAAAAAGCGATATTTGATATCTGGGAAGTGACCAATTGGCTCGCTGCGAATAATGGTTAGCCGAGAAACCCCTTCAGGGACTTGGTTGACTTCTCGACAGGCATCCATACAAGCAGTACAACCTATGCATAAGGTTTCATCGTGGATCATGCCGTAACGTACGCCATCCACTTTCATCGTATTTGCGAGGCTATGGAGTGTCGCACCTCCTGACGCCGCCAAGGCTCCTGCATAAATAATAAACTGACGACGCGAACAACTCATGGCTGCTCCTTAAGCAATTTTACCGCCGCTGGATTGAAGTCAGGGTTATTACGTTGGTCTGAGTGACAATCAACACAAATTTTTACGCGACCTTTGTCATTAAGTGTTTTCATCGTATCTTGTTTTGGATGCAGATCATGGCAACTGGCACAGGCAACTTTAGTCACATGAACATCGTGTGGCCAAAACGCTTTTTGTAGCTGTTCGGGTAAGTGACATGACATACAGACACTATTTTGTTGCTCCACGCTATACATAGGGTGGTTAAACCGCATCACATCTTTAGCCCCCTCACGGTGATGAGGGCCTGGGTTACCATGGCAGTTGGTACAGGTAACGGGAAGGTTATTATTAGGGTTAATGACCGATGCGTGAGTGCCATGCATACCTTCTTTGTCGGGTTTATGACAATCCAAACAGGCTGCATCTGGGTTACGTTGCTGAGTAACAACCCAACGTTCACCCGTCTCTGTCGCGGGAGGTGTCGCAGTAGAGGCTGCAATGCTCCATAACAAGCTTAATGCCAGCCCCCCAGCAGTGAATAACGAACGTAGTACGCTCATATTAACTCCATTGGTTATACCGCCTCTGTATGAGGCGGATCACGGTTATTGGCTTAACAGGTTGTTTTTACGAGCTTGCGCATCCCATTCGGGCACGACAGTTTTCAAAAACTCTTGTTTTTCAGCGTTGATTTTTTGCATATCCAGACCAATTGCTTGTTGCGCTTTTTCTTTGGTTGAAATGTCTGGAATAGCAATTTCATGTGTAATGCCTTTAGCACCTAATAGACGAACGAGTTTGGTGCGAGCATCAGCAGCTTTGTTCATTGCGCCACCGAGCATGCGCAAGCCTTCCTCTGGTGCGTGCATATGAATACCATGAGATGCAATAGCTAAATCCCAGCGCCATTGTGCATGGCGAATATCAGCTAAAATGGGCGCCATCTCTTTTTCGGTTGCCCCTGCATCCCAAGCTGCTTTAGCTTCAAAATGGGCATGAACAAGTTGATCTTCCACTTTGATTTTCATCTCTTGGATAGCTTGTTTGCGCTCGGCAACGACAGCTTGTAGCTCTTGCTTGCTTTGGGTATGGCAGTTACGACAGGTTTGTTCGAAATTATCGAATGGATTACCTATCTTATGGCTGGTGTAGAGCTCGCCTTTTTCATTTTGTAATTTAGGCATGTGGCAGTCTATACAGGTCACGTTGTTTTTACCGTGGATCCCCGCACTCCATGTTTCATACTCTGGGTGCTGTGCTTTTAACATAGGGGCTTTCGACAGTGAGTTTGTCCAGTCAGAGAAGGCGATATTGTCATAATAGACTTCCATATCCTCCACTTTCGTACCGTTATCCCAAGGGAATTTGACGGATTTATTTTCCCCTGCAAAGTAGTACTCAACGTGGCATTGCCCACACACCATAGATTGCTGATCAAAACGACTGGCTTTATCGAAGGGTTTACCAATCGCTTCCATGGCTCGAGCGGCATAAGGACGGGTGAGTGTTAAAGCGGGCTGGCCTTGCGCGAATTCTGGAGAGTCGGTTTTGTGGCAGTCAGCACACCCTAGTACGTTAACAATTTCAGGCCCACCTTTAGCCCATTTACCGTGGAAATATTCATCTTCCCCTTGCTCTTGGATAAGTCTGGCGACATCTGGGCTTTTACAGCTCCAACAAGCCATAGGGAGAGGGCCATCTTGTGCATCTTTCGGTGCACCAGTACGTAGTGTTTCTCGTACGTCAATTAAAGCATAAGCATGGCCTCGAGGCTTGTTGTAATCACGTGAAAAAGGGTAGCCAGCCCAGAGGATCACCAACCGGGGGTCTTCTGCCAGCGCATCTTCACGTTGTGATTGTTCGGATGTTGCACGCCACGAGTGATATTGATCAGGGTGAGCCTGAGCAAAGGATTCATTTTTAGTATTTATTGTTGATGATGCTTCCTTTGATGCAGTTTGTGCATGAACAGCAGGGGTTAACAACCATATCCCAGCCACCAAACTGAGTAAGTACAAAGTCCTGTTGATTATCTTTGCCATAAGGGCCTCGAGTGATATAAGCCAGCCATCCCATTGGCTGTGATATTATTATTTATAGGTGATGGCATAGGTTTTGATGCCATCATGACATGCTCAAGGAATAGCTCTAACAAATAACAACACTTAAAATATTGTTTTTGATCAAAGCTAAATTTACTAAAAGAAATGTCATTAAAATAATGTGATTAATATCGAATCGCGAATGTAAATTAGGAAAGAAAACATTGAGTCAGTTAAAATAAATGAGAGCAAAGCATTTAAGCGTCACTTTCATGTGAGTGAGGGTTTTTATTTATTGAATTCATATTGAAAGGCTTTATTATCAGTAGGATATGACTAAGTAATCTGCTTATCTATTATTTAACTAATAACCAAAGTGTGCAGCACCTCTAATATTTTCAATGTGGATATTCATCGTTGATGACTATAACTACTACTTTAGTGGTAGTTTATAATGTTATATATATGAGGGTTTCATGAAACATTAGGATTAATTTGGTTTCTCATATTTAAAAAATGTTAATATTTTTTGTTTGAAGATAATTTATTTAAGTTCTAGTCAATAAGTTACATCGTTATTTCAAATAATACTTTCTGTATAAATTATTTCATTCTAAATAGCACATGCATTAATGTTACCTATTAGGTGGTATGTATTTTTTTACTCTCTATCGATAAGATTCTGCGTGAATACACATATAATAATTGCGGTTAATTTTTACTTTTTGCATTAATTTTGTTTGGGCAATGTTAAGGAAATCAACATGGCTGATATCACCCGTCGGGGAGTGTTGACTGGTGCATGGCGTCGCGCCGCACCCGTTATTCGACCGCCATGGAGTCGTAGTGAAGATCATTTCATTGAAAGTTGTACTCGTTGCAACCATTGCCTGACGCATTGTGAAACCTCAATTTTAATATCTGGCCCCGGTGGCTATCCCGTTGTTGATTTTTTGCAAGGGGAGTGCACGTTTTGTTATGCCTGTGCTGCCGCTTGCCCTGAGCCAATATTTCTTCCACAACTCTCCCAACCTTGGGATATTTCCATCTCAATTGCTCAAACCTGTCTGGCATATCGCTCTATTGAATGTCGGCGATGCGAAGACAATTGTGAGCCACAAGTGATCGCGTTTCGCCCATCACTGAGTGGAATTTATCAGCCCAATATTGATAAGCAAGGTTGTACAGGTTGTGGTGCCTGTGTTGCCGGTTGCCCCGTATCAGCCATTACTTTGGAGCATGAAAATGCGCAATAGCTGGCAAGTATGTAGTTTGATTGTACAAGTAAAAAGTGAACAGGCTTGCGCTGTGACGGCAGCTTTAAATCAATTACCCGGTTGTGAGGTGGCTATCAGTTCACCGGAAACAGGCAAATTGATTGTTGTTGTCGAGTCAGAACACAGTCGCACCCTGATTGAGACTATTGATTCAGTACGCAATGTTAATGGTGTGCTGGCTGTTTCGCTGGTTTACCACCAGCAGGATGAGCAATGTGAGGAAAATGATGAAACTCAGTCGTCGTAGCTTCATGAAAGCCAATGCTGTTGCGGCCGCTGCTGCGGCGGCAGGTATTGGCGTTCCGAGTATCGCTAAAGCGGTCGTCGGGCAACAAGAGGCCATCAAATGGGATAAAGCACCTTGCCGCTTCTGTGGTACAGGTTGTGGTGTACTTGTGGGAACGCAAAATGGTCGCATTGTGGCGAGCCAAGGTGACCCAGAAGCGCCAGTTAACCGTGGCTTAAACTGTATTAAAGGCTATTTTTTACCGAAAATCATGTACGGTAAAGATCGCTTGACTCAGCCATTGCTGCGAATGAAAGACGGTGAATATGACAAAAATGGTGAATTTACCCCGGTGACTTGGGAAAAAGCCTTTGATGTCATGGAAGAAAAAGTAAAAACCACATTAAAAGAGCGCGGCCCTGAAGGGATTGGCATGTTCGGTTCAGGCCAATGGACTGTGTGGGAAGGTTATGCTGCATCAAAATTGTTTAAAGGTGGCTTCCGCTCTAACAACTTAGACCCTAACGCACGCCATTGTATGGCCTCAGCGGTTGTTGGTTTCATGCGTACTTTTGGTATGGATGAACCTATGGGCTGTTATGATGACATCGAGCAAGCCGATGCATTTGTGCTTTGGGGTTCGAACATGGCAGAAATGCATCCTATCCTATGGTCACGTATTACCAACCGGCGTTTATCTGACCCTAATGTGCGTGTTGCTGTACTCTCCACATTTAAGCATCGTAGCTTTGAGTTAGCTGATAACGGTATTGTCTTTACCCCACAGTCTGACTTAGTGATCCTCAATTATATTGCTAACTATATTATTCAAAATGATGCGGTGAATCAGGAATTCTTCGATAAACACGTTAACTTACGTCGAGGAACAACGGACATCGGTTATGGATTGCGTCCTACTCATCCATTAGAACAAAGTGCTAAAAACCCAGGTTCAGATGCCTCTGTGCCGATGGCTTGGGAAGAATATAAGGCCTTTGTGGCTGAATACACATTAGATAAAACCGCTGAAATGACAGGGGTGCCGAAAGATCAGCTAGAAGAACTAGCAAAATTGTATGCAGATCCAAACACAAAAGTCGTCTCTTATTGGACAATGGGCTTCAATCAGCATACTCGTGGTGTTTGGGCGAATAACCTCTGTTATAACTTGCACTTACTGACAGGTAAAATTTCTCAGCCGGGTTGTGGTCCGTTCTCATTGACGGGGCAGCCGTCTGCGTGTGGTACTGCTCGTGAAGTCGGTACGTTTGCCCATCGCTTACCTGCCGATATGGTGGTAACGAATGAAAAACACCGCGAAAAAGTGGAGCAAGTTTGGCAACTCCCCGCCGGCACGATCCCAGAAAAAGTTGGCTTACATGCCGTGGCGCAAGACCGTGCCTTAAAAGACGGCACGCTTAACTTTTATTGGGTCATGTGTAACAACAACATGCAGGCAGGCCCCAATATTAATCAAGAGCGGATGCCGGGCTGGCGTGACCCACGCAATTTTATTGTTGTTTCTGATCCTTATCCAACCGTGAGTGCTATCGCCGCAGATTTGATTTTGCCAACCGCCATGTGGGTAGAAAAAGAGGGGGCTTACGGGAATGCGGAGCGCCGGACACAATTTTGGCGTCAGCAAGTGAAAGCGCCGGGAGAAGCAAAATCTGACTTATGGCAAATGGTGCAATTTGCCCGTCGCTTTAAAACGGAAGAGGTTTGGCCTGAAGAGTTACTGGCTCAAAAACCGGAGTATCGCGGTAAAACCCTGTATGACGTGCTGTTTGCTAACCAAGCGGTTACCAAGTTCCCGATCACTGAGCTAGCTGAAGATCAGCTCAATGATGAGTCACGCGAATTGGGCTTCTATCTACAAAAAGGGTTATTTGAAGAGTACGCCAGTTTTGGTCGCGGTCATGGTCATGACCTTGCGCCTTTCGATGATTATCACAAAGCACGCGGTATCCGTTGGCCTGTGGTCGATGGCAAAGAGACGCAATGGCGTTACAGCGAAGGCCATGACCCCTATGTCAAAGCCGGTGCGGGTTATCAATTCTACGGTAAGCCAGATGGTAAAGCGGTCATTTTTGCATTGCCGTTCGAACCCGCGGCGGAAGTACCTGATAAAGAATATGACTTATGGCTATCAACGGGGCGTGTGTTGGAGCATTGGCATACCGGCAGTATGACTCGTCGTGTACCAGAACTGCACCGAGCTTTTCCTGAATCACAGGTCTTTATCCATCCTCTAGATGCGAAAGAGAGAGGGTTACGTCGTGGTGATAAGGTAAAAGTGATTTCACGCCGTGGTGAAGTGACCACTATTGTGGAAACACGAGGGCGTAACCGACCACCAAAAGGATTGGTGTATATGGCTTTCTTTGACGCATCTCAGTTAGTTAATAACTTAACGCTGGATGCAACAGACCCACTCTCTAAAGAGACGGATTACAAAAAATGTGCCGTTAAATTGGAAAAGGTGTAATTGCATATGTCCCAGAAACCTAAACCTCAAAATAGTCGTCGCCGTTTCTTACGCGATGCCGTTCGTGCGGCAGGCGGATTGGCGGCGGTTGGTGTGGTACTGGGCTTACAGCAACAAACTTCCCGCGCGAGTGGAATTCGTCTCCGCCCGCCGGGAGCCATTAATGAAAATGCATTTGCGAGTGCGTGTGTTCGTTGTGGGCAGTGCGTACAAGCTTGCCCTTATGACATGTTGAAATTAGCAACATTAGCATCAGGACTGGCAGCGGGAACGCCTTATTTTATTGCGCGAGAAAACCCTTGTGAAATGTGTGAAGAGATCCCGTGCGCCAAAGTGTGCCCGAGTGGTGCACTGGATAAAGAGATTGAGTCTATCAATGACGCACGAATGGGGTTGGCAGTGTTACTTGATCAGGAAAACTGTCTCAATTTTCAAGGGTTGCGCTGTGATGTGTGTTATCGCGTTTGCCCGCTAATTGATGAGGCTATCACGCTGGAGCTTGAGCAAAACCACCGTACGGGGAAGCATGCACGTTTTTTACCAACAGTGCATAGTCAAGCTTGTACGGGATGTGGTAAGTGCGAGCAGGCTTGTGTCCTCGAAGAAGCGGCCATTAAAGTCCTGCCGTTAACGCTTGCGAAAGGTGAATTGGGGCATCACTACCGTTTTGGTTGGCTGGAGGGAAATAATGGCAAATCGTAAACGTGATGCCGGACGCGAAGCGCTGGCGAAAAAGGGCTGGTGGCAGAGCCATAAATGGTTATGGATGCGTCGTATCAGTCAACTATTGGTAATCGCGATGTTTTTGAGTGGACCTTGGTTTGGGGTCTGGATCTTACATGGTAATTACAGTAGCAGTTTATTGTTAGATTCAATCCCGCTCACTGACCCTTTGATCACGTTAGAAAGTCTTGCTAGTGGCTATTTACCTGCTATTTCGACATTAATTGGTGCAGCAATAGTATTGCTAGTTTATGCATTACTTGGAAAACGTATTTTTTGCAGTTGGGTTTGCCCTGTAAACCCTGTTACGGATGCGGCAGCATGGTTACGCCGTAAGCTCGATTTTAATCAATCCGCAACGATCCCTCGTTATATCCGTTATGTGTTGCTTGTGGTGATTTTAATCGGCTCTGCGGTAACAGGGACTTTATTGTGGGAATGGATCAACCCCGTTTCATTAATGGGCCGAAGCCTCATCTTCGGTTTTGGTAGCGGTGCTTTATTGCTGCTCGCCTTATTTTTATTCGATTTACTCGTTGTGGAGCATGGCTGGTGTGGTCACCTTTGTCCTCTCGGTGCCTTATATGGGATCGCCGGTTGTAAAGGGGCACTGATGGTCACAGCGATAAACAAGCAAAATTGTACTCGCTGTATGGATTGCTTTCACATTTGTCCGGAGCCGCAAGTTTTGCGTACCCCGGTTTTAGATAAACAGGCCCCAGCATTCATTTCGGATAAGGACTGCATAACATGCGGTCGTTGTATCGATGTGTGTTCTGAGGATGTTTTTAAAATAACACTACGATGGAGTTCGGGAGCGAAATCATGAAAACCCATGCCCTGATTAAGACAATGAGCCGTTGGATGGCGGTAATAGGACTCGTTGCCTCGAGCCTTGCTTGGGCGACAAATGGCGTTGATCTGTCTAAGTCACCAGAAGTTTCTGGTACTCAAGAAGGTGGCATTCATATTCCTAAAGAGCAGGAAAGAATGGCTTTAAACTATGTGAATCAACCTCCAATGATCCCACATAGCGTTGATGGTTATCAAATTACCACCAATACAAATCGCTGCTTACAATGCCATGGTGTTGAAAGTTATCGAACAACAGGGGCGCCTCGCGTTAGCCCGACACACTTCGTGGATGCTACGGGGAAAGTATTAGGTGGCGTAGCACCAAACCGCTACTTCTGCCTACAGTGCCATGTGCCGCAGTCCGATACTTCACCGATTGTGGAGAACACATTTACCCCATCCAAAGGTTTTGGGAAATAAGAGGCCGACATGGGAAACAATAACGCTAAGCCTGGTGTGATCCGTAGAGTGTGGCAATGGTGGCGACGCCCGAGCCGTTTGGCTTTGGGAACCTTACTATTGATTGGTTTTGTTAGTGGCGTCATTTTTTGGGGCGGCTTTAATACGGGAATGGAAATGGCTAATACTGAAGAATTTTGTATTAGCTGCCATGAGATGCGTGAAAACGTGTATGAAGAGTATATGGAAACGATCCACTACACCAACCGTAGTGGTGTTCGAGCAACCTGTCCTGATTGCCATGTACCTCATGAGTTCGGACCTAAAATGGTCAGAAAGATTAAAGCCAGCAAAGAGCTTTATGGCAAAGTATTCGGCATCATTGATACACCACAAAAATTTGAAGAGCACCGTTTAGCCATGGCGCAAAATGAGTGGCGACGGATGAAAGATAATAACTCTCAGGAGTGCCGTAATTGCCACAATTTTGAATACATGGATTTTACGGCACAAAAAAGCGTGGCAGCCAAAATGCATGATCAGGCCATTGTTGATGGAAAAACCTGTATTGATTGCCATAAAGGGATAGCTCATAAGCTACCTGATATGCGCGAAGTTGAGCCGGGTTTTTAAATGGAAAAGCGTCACTCAGGAAGGTTGATTAAATGGGATCACGCCTGAGAAGCATAGAGGCTAGTCAACAGTTAATGGTTTGACTAGCCTCAGTTTATATTTGTGCTATATCAATAAACCCATTGTTATTACGTGTATTGTATATTGCAGCAGCGCAAAGTTTGCCTGAGATATGATCTGGAGCCTTTAAATATGTGGAAAAAGCTTCACCAACTTGCTATTCCTGCCAATCTCTACCAACTATGTGGGCGGTTGACCCCTTGGTTTATTACCCTGAGCGTGATTTTTTTAGCACTAGGTTGGGGATGGGGATTCGGATTTGCGCCCGCCGATTATCAGCAAAGTGATAGCTATCGCATTATGTACCTCCATGTTCCAGCAGCAATGTGGTCAATGGGGATCTATGCCATTATGGCGTTCGTCGCTTTTGTTGGTCTTGTTTGGCAAATGAAAGTGGCTGAATTAACGATTGCTGCTATGGCACCTATTGGTGCGGTATTTACCTTTATTGCCTTAGTCACGGGGGCAACGTGGGGCAAACCCATGTGGGGCGCATGGTGGGTATGGGATGCACGTTTAACCTCAGAACTTATTCTCTTTTTTCTGTATGTTGGCATTATCGCGCTTTGGCATGCATTTGATGACCGCCGGACAGCAGGAAAAGCTGCGGCGATCTTAGTCTTAATTGGTGTGATTAATTTACCTATCATCCATTATTCCGTTGAATGGTGGAACACATTACATCAGCCTTCAACGCGAATGCAGCAAAGTATTAACCCTGCAATGCGCACACCTTTGCGTTTGGCTATCTTAGGCTATCTATTTTTATTTATTTCTCTGACGCTGGTGCGTTTGCGCAACCAATTATTACTACTGGAGCGTAACCGCCCATGGGTTATGGATATCGTGAATAAGAAGGGGCGTAAATAATGAGTCGTGCATTTGCATCTTGGGCGGATTTTTTTGCAATGGGCGGTTATGCCTTTTATGTCTGGCTGGCAGTTCTATTGACGGTAACACCGCTATTGCTGTTGTGTATTCACACCGTTTTACAACGCAAAATGATTATAAATTCCATCACTGCACAGCAAGCAAGAGAAGCAAGACAGAAAGCAGCACGAGCGCGTCGGGAGGCTGAGTGAATATTCGTCGTAAAAATAGATTATGGCTAGTTTGTTCCATTCTAATTGGTGTGGGGTTAATGGTCGCGCTGCTTTTATATGCACTTCGCTCCAGTATCGACCTATTTTATACCCCCGGTGAGATCATTTATGGGAAGCGAGAAACCCAGCAGATACCTGAAGTTGGCCAACGCTTACGTGTCGGGGGAATGGTGATGCCAGGTACTGTTCAGCGTGATCCGGACTCCCTGAAAGTCACCTTTACGGTGTATGACGCGGAAGCGGAAGTTGATGTGAGCTATGAGGGAATTTTGCCTGATCTGTTTCGAGAAGGGCAAGGGGTAGTTGTCCAAGGGGAGCTGGCTGAAAACCATCATATCATTGCCAAAGAAGTGCTCGCTAAACACGATGAAAATTATACGCCACCCGAAGTTGAGCAAGCGATGCAGGAAAATCACCGTCGACCTGCCGCGGCTTATAAGGATAACGCACTATGATCCCTGAGGTTGGCAATATACTGCTATGCCTAGCGTTAGGTATTGCAGTATTACTCTCTATCTATCCATTATGGGGCGTATCTCGTCACGATGAGCGCTTAATGCGGGCTTCAAGGCCTCTTGCTTGGCTACTGTTTTTGTGTGTGGCTGGCGCATTTTTAGTGCTAGTCAACGCCTTTGTCATAAATGATTTTTCAATTACTTATGTTGCAAATAACTCCAACACGCAATTACCTGTTTGGTATCGGGTTGCGGCAACATGGGGTGCGCATGAAGGTTCACTGCTGTTGTGGGTGCTATTGATGAGCGGCTGGACGTTTGCGGTTGCATTATGTAGCTACCGCATGCCGCTGGATATTGTTGCTCGTGTTTTAGCAGTAATGGGGATGGTGAGCGTCGGGTTTCTGTTGTTCATCATTTTCACCTCTAACCCCTTTTCGCGCACCTTGCCCTCCTTCCCAATTGAAGGACGTGACTTAAATCCGCTCTTGCAAGATCCCGGCCTGATTTTCCATCCACCATTGCTGTATATGGGGTATGTTGGCTTTTCAGTCGCCTTCGCATTTGCTATCGCGGCGTTGCTTAGTGGCCGGCTGGATAGTTCATTTACCCGTTTCGCTCGCCCTTGGACGATGGCTGCGTGGTTTTTTTTAACGCTCGGCATCATGTTAGGTTCGGCTTGGGCCTATTATGAGCTAGGCTGGGGCGGCTGGTGGTTCTGGGATCCCGTTGAAAATGCGTCGTTTATGCCTTGGTTAGTAGGAACCGCGTTAATTCACTCGCTGGCGGTGACAGAGCAGCGAGCGACATTTAAGGCATGGTCTTTATTGCTATCGATATTTGCGTTTTCACTTTGTTTACTCGGTACTTTCCTCGTACGTTCAGGGGTGCTGGTTTCTGTGCATGCCTTTGCATCTGACCCCTCGAGAGGACTCTTCATTCTCGCCTTTATGGTCTTAGTTATCGGTGGCTCATTGCTGCTGTTTGCCATAAGAGGTCACAAGGTTCGTTCTCGTGTTAATAATGCGCTTTGGTCTCGGGAATCAATGCTACTGGCGAATAACGTCATCCTAACCGCTGCAATGCTGGTCGTGTTATTAGGCACCTTACTGCCTTTAGTTCACAAACAAATTGGTTTAGGCAGTATTTCGATTGGTGAGCCCTTCTTTAATACCATGTTTATCGCGCTAATGGTGCCATTCGCACTCTTACTGGGGATTGGGCCTCTAGTGCGTTGGGGGAGAGACCGCCCCGCAGCGATTAGAAAATTACTCTTAATGGCCTTGCTCGTGACCTTGATATTGTCATGCCTACTGCCATGGCTAATGCAAGATAGATTAGAAGCGTTGACCGTGCTTGGTTTAATGATGGCTTGCTGGATAGCATTACTGGCGTTCGCCGAAATGCGTGTACGTATTAGTAAAAAAATCAAGCTCACACCAAGTTATTGGGGAATGGTACTTGCACATTTAGGTTTAGCAGTAACCATTGTGGGGATTGCCTTTAGTCAAAATTACAGCATTGAACGTGATGCCAAAATGAAGCCCGGTGAAAGTGTGGTTATTCGTAATTATACCTTTGTCTTTAATGGGGTACATGAAGCGAATGGCCCGAATTATCAGGGGGTGATAGGGAATATTGACGTTAAGAAAAATGGTGAATTACTCACTAAATTACAGCCTGAAAAACGTTTTTATAGCACCAGCCGTGCCGTGATGACCGAAGCGGCTATCGATGGGGGAATAACCCGAGATTTGTATGCTGCATTAGGAGAAGAGGTCGGTAAAGAGGTATGGACTATGCGCCTTTACTACAAACCTTTTGTGCGCTGGATTTGGTCGGGAGGCATTTTAATGGCTGCTGGAGCGCTATGCTGCCTATTTGATCCGCGCTATCGTCGCCGTAAACCCGTGCAGGAGGCTGCATGAACCGCAAAGTTTTCTTGATCCCTTTTATTATTTTCGCTGTTATTGCCGCCGTTTTGTTATGGCAATTGATGCGTAATGCCGAAGGGGATGACCCTCGTTTACTTGAATCTGCATTAGTGGGTAAACCGGTGCCTGTGTTCCGTTTAGAGTCACTTGAAAACCCCGGTCAACATTATGAGTCAAATGTATTGATTCAAGGGAAACCTATCCTCTTAAATGTTTGGGCGACATGGTGCCCTACTTGTCGCGCTGAACATAAATACCTCAATCAGCTTGCTGCCGAAGGTGTACGCGTGGTGGGGTTAAACTATAAGGATGATCGCAATAAGGCGATTGTTTGGTTGCGCGAACTTGGTAACCCTTATGCTTTAAGTCTTTTTGATGGTGAGGGCATGTTAGGCCTTGATCTGGGCGTTTATGGGGCTCCTGAAACCTTCTTAATCGATGGCAATGGGATTATTCGTTATCGGCATGCAGGCGAAATGGATGAGCGTGTCTGGAATAAGGAAGTGAAACCATTATGGGAACGCTATAGCAAGGAGGCCAGCCAATGAAATATGTTATTGGTTTGCTGATGCTAGCGGTTAGTGCAAGTAGTGCTTTTGCGGCGACTGAAGTTTTTACCTTTGATAATGAGCAGCAAGAGCAGCAATTTCGTAAGTTAACAGAAGAGTTACGTTGCCCGAAGTGCCAAAACAATAGCATTGCAGACTCAAACTCAATGATTGCTTTAGATTTACGGCAAAAAGTGTATGAGTTGATGAAAGAAGGCAAGAGCCGCGATGAAATCGTTGACTATATGGTGGCACGTTACGGCTATTTTGTGACGTACAATCCTCCATTGACGCCATTAACGGCCATCTTATGGGGATTACCTTTTGCAGCCATGATTGTCGGTGGGTGGATCATTTACGCACGTACTAAAAAACGTGTTCGCATAAAACAAGATGTTCCAAATGATCAGCAACATACCGCTTCAATAAAGCCAACGCGCTCAACTGGGTGGGTGTATGTCCCGGGGGTGATCATGGCTTTCGGAATTGGGGCCGCGGCTTATTATCAGGTAGGCAGTTATGGCAAAGTTGCAGATTGGCATTTAGCTTACCAACAGGCGCCAGCGTTGCTTGACAGAGCGTTAGATCCCTCAGAGCCACCACTTAATCTTGAAGAAATGGAGCGCCTTGCGTTAGGTTTACGTACTCGTTTGCAGGATGAGCCTCAAAATGCCGATGCATGGGTGATGCTAGGTCGGATTGGCATGGTATTAAATAATGCCACGATGGCGACAGATGCTTATGAGCGGGCTTATCGACTCAAGCCGAATGATGATAACGTGGCGCTAGGGTATGCCGAAGTGTTAACGCGTTCGTCTGATCCAGAAGATAATCGCATTGGTGGTGAGTTATTGCGTAAGCTGATTGCTGAAAATAGGACCAATATTAAGGCATTAAGCATGTTTGCTTTTAATGCATTTGAGCAGGCTCGTTATGCAGAAGCCATCTCAGCTTGGCAGATGATGCTGCAATTATTACCTGAAAATGATCAGCGACGAACAGTCATTGAGCGCAGTATTGAACAAGCATTGATGATGGTGCATGAGAAAAAAACAGTTCAATAGTGGGTTGTTAACTGATTCAAAGCACTAAAACGGGAGCAATCGCTCCCGTTTTTATATTCTGCGTACCATTTTTTGATTTTATTTTTCTCGATACGTTTTATTTAAATGGTGGTCATTTTTAGTTTGAATCGATTCAATATTGAAATTAGGCGATTAAAATTGAAAAATAAGTAATTTATTTATTTAAAATCCTTTATAGTTAATTATTAATAATAAATTAACTTGGTTCCTTGTAAGCTATTGAAGTTAATATTTAATTTTATTTAATCTTATGATTGTTTTATAAGTAATATAATTATTATTTTATGATTAAATTAAATGATGATTAGATTACTTAATGCTTTCCTATTTTGTTTTGCATTAAAAACTAAATTTACCTTAACGTAATATGCTTTTGCTTTTTTTTGTTTTAGCTTTTGTGTTTTTTGCTTTTTTTTGCTTTGCATTGGGAACATATGATTATTATCACATTAAAATAACATTATCTAATTTAGAGTAAATGCCATGAGGTAAAATGGCATGAAAGCAGAACGACATAAAAAAATAATTAATTTTTTAAAAAACGCAGGCTCAGCAAAAGTTTCTGTTTTATCGAAAGAACTGAATGTCACAAAAGAAACCATTAGAGCAGATTTAAATTCTTTGGCAAAAAAAGGAATTATTAACCGTTGCCATGGTGGCGCATTCATTGAATTTGAATCCCTAGATAAGGTTGCTAAAAAAGAAATTATACAGTTTCTGGAATGTAACGATAGCCTTAATGAAATAACCAATAAGGATGATTCAGTGAACGGCAAAGTTTGTGTATTAGGTTCATTTAATGTTGATATGATTAGTTATTTGCCTCGATTACCAGAGGCAGGCGAATCATTATTATCAAACAAATTTATTTTTTCACCAGGTGGCAAAGGTTGCAATCAGGCTTTAGCTGCAAGTTATTCAGACTCACAAGTCCATTTTATTACTAAAATTGGCACTGACCAATTTAGTGATTATGCGGTGAATTTTATTTCATCATCAAAAATTAAGACATCAGCAATTTACCAAACTGAAAAGTTCCAAACGGGTACAGCATCAATTTTCGTGTCAGAAAATAGTGGCGAAAACATTATTTCCATATATCCTGGCTCAAATATGGATATCAGTGCTGATGAGGTAAAAATTCAAAAAGATAAAATTATTAATTCGAATATTATCTTGCTACAACTTGAGACAAATATTGAAGCCTTAAGGGAAATTATATCGATAGGTAATGAGTATAATATACCGATTATTTTAAACCCTGCACCTTATAGTGATATTGCTATCGAACTACTTGAAAAAGTCGATATTTTAACGCCGAATGAAACGGAAGCCAGTTTGCTATCCGGAGTGAATGTTGTGGATATGGAGTCGGCTAAAAAAGCAGCCGACGTCATCTATCATAAAGGTGTTAAAAAGGTTGTGATCACATTAGGAAGTAAAGGCTCTATTGCTTACGATGGCAATAAATTTATTTACTCACCGGCCTACACAGCGGTGGTCAAAAATACGGCTGGCGCTGGGGATGCTTTCAATGGCGCATTGGCGGCCTCATTAGCAAAAGGTAAGCAATTTTCGTATGCGTTGCGTTATGCTTCAGCATTTTCATCGCTTGCGGTAGAAACGAGCAAAGCTTCAGAAATGCCTGAAGATATTAACGTGATATATCGTATTAACCAAACAACCTACTCTCAGGTTGTCACTCAATCCCCTGAATAATTCATATTCTGAAAGAGGAATAAAAATGAAAATTTTATTTATTGGTGAGTCATGGCACATTCATATGATTCATACTAAAGGCTACGACAGTTTTACTTCGAGTAAATATGAAGAGGGTGCAACATTTTTATTAGATTGCTTAAGAAATAAAAATGTTGAAATTGATTATATGCCTGCTCATACCGTTCAAATGGCATTTCCTAAAACGGTAGAAGAGTTAGAGAAATATGACGTCGTTGTCATTAGCGATATTGGTGCAAATACTTTCTTACTGCAAAACGATACTTTTTATAATATGAAAGTATTACCAAATGCACTGCAATTAATTAAGCAGTATGTCATTAATGGCGGTGGATTATTAATGATAGGTGGCTATCTATCCTTTATGGGAATTGAGGCTAAAGCGAATTATAAAAATACATTATTAGCAGATGTATTACCGGTAGAAATGCTTGATGGTGATGATCGTGTTGAAACACCTGAAGGTATTTTTGCAGTACCAGTCAATGCAGAACATGAATCCGTTAAAGGATTTGGACAATGGCCAATGTTTTTAGGCTATAACAAAGTTAAAGCTAAAGAAAATACAGAAACCGTTTTAAATATTGGCGAAGATCCTTTATTAGTCTTTGGTCAATATGAAAAGGGTAAAACAGCCTGCTTTATGAGTGATTGCTCGCCACACTGGGGAAGTAAAGAATTTATGGCTTGGGAACATTACTCTGACATGTGGGTAAATATCCTAAAACAGATCGCTCGTTAATTCAGTTATTGTCAAAAGTAAAATATCAAAAATAAGAAATTAAGTGTGGGGAATTTCCCCCGCACTTTGTACTCCGATTACAAAAATAATGACTCATAGTCAAAAAATCCAAAAGGAATATTTTATGAGTGCAAAAAGTTATTCTACACCATTACTGATGATAGCGACGGTTTTAGCCGGGATGTTATCGCCAATGCAATCTGCCGTTAATGGGCAGCTCGGGGATGTATTAAAAGATGGCAACGCAAGTGCGGTAATTTCGTTTGCTAGCGGTCTTGTCGTCATGTTTTTTATTATCATAGCGAAAAAACAGACTCGTCAGCAATTTGCCTCTATTCCAAGTTTAATTAAACAACGTAAAATTCCATTGTGGAACTGGTTTGCAGGCCTTTGTGGCGCAATGGTGGTTTTCTCTGAAGGGGCTTCTGCCAGTGCACTAGGGATTGCCACTTTCCAAACCGCATTGATATCGGCGCTATTATTATCAGGCCTATTGTGTGACCGTTTCGGTATTGGTATCGATGAGAAAAAACCGTTCACCCTTTTTCGCGTATTAGGCGCTGTTTTTGCCGTGGTAGCCACCTTATTTGTGGTGTCTCCACAATGGCACTCTACCTCTGCTATCTATTTAGCCATTCTTCCTTTCTTAGCGGGTCTATTAGCGGGTTGGCAACCAGCGGGTAACTCTAAAGTGGCAGAAGCGACAGGTTCAATGATGGTATCTATCACATGGAACTTTATTGTCGGCTTCACGGTTTTGACTGTCGCTTTGGTGATCCGTATGGCTCTTGGTCACATTACTCTTGAATTACCGGGGGTGTGGTGGATGTATCTCGGTGGTCCATTAGGGCTAATGTCTATTGCGTTAATGGCAATCTTAGTTCGTGGATTAGGGCTGTTAATGCTCGGAGTTGCATCAACAGCAGGGCAATTACTGGGTTCAGTTCTGATTGATTTACTCTTGCCATCATTGGGTAACACTGTCTATCTGGTCACGATTATTGGCACACTGTTTGCGCTGGTTGGTGCAATTATCACAACAATTCCTGAGTTTAGAGAAGCAAAAGCTGTGAAAACGGCAGGAGTGTAAAATGAAAGGTTATATTCAGACTGTCACTGGGCCAGTTAAAAAAGAAGATATGGGTTTAACCCTACCACATGAGCATTTGTTTAACGATCTCTCTACCGTTGTCGATGAACCTTTTTACGATTTCTCGCATGTGTTGGTCGATAAAAAAGTCAGTGCAGATATTCAATGGGGGCTAAAACACGATCCTTATTGCTGCTGTGACAATATGGATAAAAAACCTATCGACGATGTGATTTATGAAGTGAATAACTTTAAGGAGCTTGGCGGTAAAACGCTTGTTGATGCGACAGGCTCCGAAGCAATTGGTCGAGATGTTCGTCAATTGCGAGAAGTGTCCATTAAAACAGGTATCAATGTCGTTGCCTCATCAGGCTTATATATCGAAAAATTTGAAGGCGAGCGCCTAGTAAAAAGTATCGATGAAATGGCGAAAATGATTGATGACGAATTGAATATTGGTATTGATGGCACTGATATTCGAGCGGGGATGATTGGCGAAATTGGGGTTTCTCCATTTTTTACGGAAGGGGAAAAAAATAGCCTTAGAGCCGCATCCGTCGCTCAGCTTGCCAATGATCATGTCTCGATGAATATCCATATGCCTGGTTGGCAACGTCGTGGTGATGAAGTATTGGATATTTTAATCAAAGAGATGGGCGTTAATCCCGCTAAGATCTCATTAGCGCACTCAGACCCATCAGGAAAGGATATCGATTATCAGCGTCGTATGTTAGACAGAGGCGTATGGCTTGAGTTCGATATGATAGGGCTTGATATTTCATTCCCTAAAGAAGGGGTCGCACCAACTGTTACAGAAACTGTTGATGCGGTTTATAAGTTGATAGAGCTGGGATATAGCAATCAGATCGTTTTGAGTCACGATGTGTTCTTAAAACAGATGTGGGCAAAAAATGGCGGAAATGGATGGGGCTTTGTACCGAATGTTTTTCTATCGCTTCTGGCGAAGAAAGGCGTCGATCAAGCCACCCTTGACCGCTTATGTATCGATAACCCAGCTAACTTATTAGCTTAATCAATAATCTCCCCTTGTTTTTTTCTGTTCGATTTTGCGGTGATAGCTAAGCTATTGCCGCTTTTTGTTTTTTATGGAACGTGAAAGCAAAAGGGCTTTTTGTCGATAATTTCCGTTTTACTATTTTTTATTATTGAGAATGCTATTGGTGGATATGACTTGTAAAAATAATATTTCGAATGGTTTTTATTTCAGATGAATGTAATGGAAATTACGCCAATATAATGGTGCCAAATTGTTCTATTTGAATATAGAGGGAATGTAGGCCAAGTAACATTATTGACAAAAAACGATAACAACGATGATGTAAATGAGATACACTTTCGCGCATTAAAATAACAATAGATATTACGGAAAAACGTTGCACCTGCATGATAGATTAAGACAATTTGCAGCCTATCTTGCGCTACTTGCAGTAGCAATGCTGTTTATTGCACCATTGGTCTCAAAGTCAATGATGCAAATGGCTGATTGTTCTTCAATGGAAAATATGGCACCACACGTGATGCACCATTCGCATCAAGGTGCTCTATTGCCTGAAGAATGCCATTCTAACGGCATGATGAATCATCTGTTAATGTCGGGAGTCGGACTATCGCCGATGGAAGACATTGCCTGTGGTTATTGCCAGTTGTTGATCCATTTTCCATTTATCATTCTATTTATTGCCATTGCAATTCGCCAATTGGCAACGCTGACGACGCGGATCCCCCTTGAGCCTTGTATTCATCCATATTTGTTTCGGCCTTGGTCTCTGCGTTTTGCGCGCGCTCCTCCGTCTCTCTTTTCTTATTAATTATTGATCATTTTAAATTCACAATGTTGCATTTGCCGTATTGAGTGCAAAGGGCTTCGCCTGCTCTCTATCTTGAATTTGATTATCGAATTCAGGCGGCATGGCTACGTCATAAAGAAAAGAATTAGGCAAAATAATGAACAAAGAAAAATGTGTAATCGCACCACTGACACTTTTAGTAACGACCGCGATATTGTCGAATAGCGCAGTCGCTGAGGCAGAGAATCAAAGTCAATTTTCAGAACACTCAGTGATGATAGTCACTGCCCCCGTTGATTCACCATTAACTATCAGCACCTCACCAAAAACACCTAGACAGCCAGTGCCGGCGAGTGATGGTTCTGATTATTTGAAAACGATCCCCGGCTTCTCGCAAATTCGTAATGGCGGCACGAACGGTGACCCCGTTTTTCGTGGCATGTTTGGCTCTCGCTTACGGATTTTAACTAATGATAGTGAGATGTTAGGCGCTTGCCCATCTCGCATGGATGCCCCAACCTCTTATATTTCGCCAGAAAACTTCGACCTATTAACGATGATCAAAGGGCCTCAGTCAGTTCTTTGGGGACCAGGTAACTCGGCAGGTACAATTCGTTTTGAGCGTGAAAAACCCATTTTTGATAAAGCGGGTGTTCAGGGGAATGCAAGTGCGTTAACGGCCTCTAATCAGCGTTGGGATGCGAATGCAGATGTCAGTATGGGGAATGAAAAAGGTTATTTACGCTTAATAGGTAATAAATCTCGCTCTAATGATTATAAAGATGGAGATGGTAAGAAAGTGCCATCAAAGTGGGATAAATGGAATGCGGATGTTGCTGTAGGCTGGACGCCAGATGAATACACGTTACTTGAGCTTACCGCGGGGAAAGGGGATGGTGAAGCTCGCTATGCAGGTCGTGGAATGGATGGCTCGCAATTCAAACGCGAAAGTCTAGGTGTGCGTTTTGAAAAGACAAATATTGGCACAGTGCTTGATAAGCTAGAAGCAAATATGTACTACAACTATGCCGACCATATTATGGATAACTATTCATTACGTGACACAAGTGGCTCAATGGGGGGCGGCTCTGGTCATATGGGGCATATGATGGGCGGTGGTCATGGCATGATGAATATGCCAATGAAAATGCGTGTTGATCGTAAAACGGTGGGTGGCCGAGTTATGGGAACTTGGTTATGGAACGATTACGAATTACGTGCAGGGGCCGATATGCAAACTAATACTCACCGTAAGGAGAGCAATAACCACTGGAATAAGGATGCAACATTCCAAGATTATGGGCTGTTTGGTGAGTTAACGTGGAATGCAAATGCGCATGGGAAAGTCGTTACAGGTGCGCGTGCCGATAGGGTATTAGTGGATAATGAGACCGCGGTAGGGTCATCGGGGCGCAATACTGTGATGCCAGCAGGGTTTGTGCGTTATGAGCATTCGCTTTCTGATATGCCTGTCATGCTGTATGCCGGTGTCGGTTACACTGAGCGTTTCCCTGATTATTGGGAGTTATTTTCACCAACCTACGGCCCTGATGGAACAAGCAATGTGTTCGATCATTTAAAAACGGAAAAAACGACCCAGTTAGATATCGGTGCAAAATATAGCAATGATAAAACTAACGCATGGGTTTCCGCTTATATTGGGCGAGTCGATGATTTTATCCTATTCCGTTATAACCCACATAATTCGCGACAAAGTCAAGTTGAAAACGTGAATGCGATGATCATGGGGGGAGAAATGGGCGTCGCCTATAAGCTCAGTGATGCGTGGAAAGCGGATGCAAGTCTCGCTTATTCTTGGGGGGAAAACCGCAGTGATAGGCAACCATTACCGCAGATGCCGCCATTAGAAACCCGTTTTGGTTTATCTTGGGAAAAGAATGATTGGACGGCAACAGGGCTAATGCGTATTGTCAGTAGCCAACATCGTGTGGCGATTAATGATGGTAACGTAGTCGGGAAAGACTTCGGTAGCAGTGCTGGTTTCACGATTTTCTCCGTTAATACCGCTTATCGGGTGAATGATCATGTTAAGTTAAGTGCTGGTGTTGATAACCTATTTGATAGAAATTATAGCGAACACCTAAACTTAGCGGGTAATAGTGGGTTTGGTTATTCCTCTAATCAACCCGTGAATGAGCCGGGCAGAACGTTTTGGGCGAAATTGAACTTAACTTTCTAACGAGAAGCGGTTTTATCAAAACAGAACACCCGAGGTAATATCGGGTGTTCTACAAAAATAACGTTTAATTGTGGATGCTTATCGACCAATATTGCGTAGCGCATTGCCTTTCATTAGGTTCTCTTCTATCTGCTCTAATGAAACATTTTTTGTTTCTGGGACAAAATAGAGCGTGATAATAATAAATACAGCATTTAACCCAGCATAAACCCAGAAAGTATTCGTATCCCCTAAAGTCGATAGCAGTGTTAAGAACGTAGCGCTAACGATCATATTTGCTACCCAATTTGAGGTAGTTGAACAGGTGATACCGAAATCACGACCTCTCAGTGGTTGTATCTCAGAACATAAGACCCACATAATCGGTCCCGCACTCACGGCAAATCCAATAATAAAGATAAGTAAAAAGGCAATACTACTATATTGGATTAGAACGGTATGCGTATCAAAAGAGAGCAAGTAGGCGAGTAAGCCGATACTGATTGCCATGACACTAAAGCCAAAGATCAATAATTTTTTACGGCCAAAACGGTCAACGATTGAGATGGCAAAAATGGTTGTTATGACGTTGACTAAGCCAATAAGAACTGTGCCATACATTTGTTGGGTGGTACTTTCAAACCCCGCTAATGAAAATATTTTAGGGGCATAGTACATAATGACATTGATACCTGTCAGTTGCTGCATAAATTGCAGAGCAATACCCAAAAATACAGTACGTCGGAAATTACTGTTATTTTTAAATAAACCGAATCCCGATTGCTTGATCTTTAGGCTATTAAAAATATCATCCAGCTCTTGGAACGCTTCATTTTCTGATTTTCTTAATTTTAATAATATAGTTTTAGCATCATTCGATCTATTTTTACTGGCAAGCCAACGGGGGCTTTCGGGTAAAAAAGTGACGCCAATAAAAAGCAAAATAGCAGGGATAGCTGTGATCCCTAACATCCAACGCCAAGCATGATCATAACTAAAAGCGGTATCAGAAATAAATGCAAGTAAGATACCTATTGTAATCATTAATTGATACATAGATATCATTCCACCACGGATCTTTTTCGGTGCGATTTCTGATAAATAAGCTGGAGTTGTGAATGAAGAAATACCAATTGCGAGTCCTAATATGACTCGCGAAATAATAAGTATATTGGCATTAGGGGAAAAGGCGGAGCCTAATGCACCAATAATAAATAATATTGAACTGATCAGTAAACTCTTTTTTCTACCACTTAAAGATGATAACCAACCGCTAATAATAGCGCCGGCTGCGGCACCAAACATCATTGAGCTGACAACCAGTTCTTGCTGGGTTGATGAGATATCAAACTGTTGACTAATAAAGGGAAGTGCACCAGAGATAACCCCCGTATCTAAACCAAAGAAGAGGCCTGCGAGTGCTGCCAGTAAACCGACAAAGATAACCATAAGACTTGTTGAGGTATTATTCTTAACCATGATTATTAGTCCTTTATTGCAAAGTTGGATTATTAACTCAGTTATCTGTCCTTTAAAAAGATGAAACTAAAATTTATGCTAACGTGATATTTGTTTATTTTCAACACTCGATATATTTAATATGAACTTTAATGAAGTAATATTCAAATAATTATTAACATCATAGAATTGATTATCTATATTTGATGGACTTTTAATGATGATTGTTTTTATGAAAATGAAATGAAAGTTAATTATCTGTTAGATAAGTTATTAAGATTAAATATAAGAAATAAAGAAAACTAACTCAGTGTAAGTTAGTTTTCTTTAATTTAATCAAATAATGACAGGGATATAATAATTTAATTCTTTAAGATAGAGGCGTGAGTTTTCAATAAACTCTTTATAATCGGGCGTAGACTTTAAAACATAGTTTTCAATGTCACAGCCTTCACCCCGAGCAATATCCATACTCGCAAGTACTTTTCCATATACGGTATAGATAATGTCGTTGTAATCAATACCGTGGAGTTCATCACACGTAAACTTAATTTGTAGATAATCGCCAGCAGGGAGAGTTATGCTTTTAAGATTAGGGGTAGGGGAGTCAACACCACTTTCTTCAAAGGTTGTGGTATAGCAGAATTGCCCCTCTTGATAATTGATAGAATCAACACCGTGGATAGCATACATATTGGTTGTGACACACTGAGCCTCATTGATAAAGTCTCTCCAATAGTAGCGTCTCAGCTCTTGGGTTTTAAAATTCCATTCATTGATGCTTTTGGTATAGCGATGCTGTTTACCGATAACCTTAACGGGATCTAATTTGGTTAGGCTGACCTTAACGCTGAACTCTTTACTTTCTCTTAGTGGCAGGCAAAAACCTTCAATTTTCCATCCGGTACGTTTGCGGTATTCAGAAGGGGTGATATTGAATTGTTTTTTAAATGCACGACAAAATGTTTGCTGTGAATCGAAACGATAGCGTAAAGAGATATCCATGATGCTATCATTAGTTAGCCTCAATGCCACGGCTGAGCACGATAATCGTCTAGCACGAATGTAAGAACCGAGAGCAAGTCCTGTTTGGTTTTTAAATAGGCGCTGAAAATGCCACTTGGTGTATCCTGATTTTTCGGCAACAGTATCTAAAGACAGGCGTGACTCTAAGTTTTTTTCGATCCAGAGAATCATTTCTCTAATAACACTTTCCTGAAGCATGATGACCCTTTTAAATTAACTTTGCCCAAAGTATAAAATCATAACTGGCTAAAAATTGGACTTTTATACTAGACAGATACATCCCAGTCGGTATCAGGATAGCATGCCGACTGAGAATTTTTTTAAATAGTTGTGAAGTTAAGTAAGTTTCTCGTTAAATTGACCTTAACCAAAATGTCTAGATTAATCTAATTCATAGGGTCATAAATTGATAGATTCGATATTCCAAATTTGTGAGGCATAGTCTTGGATTGTTCTATCAGTAGAAAAAAAGCCCATATTACAGATGTTTTTTGCTACCTTAGACTGCCAAGATAATGGGTCTTGATATAAATTGTCGACTTGTTCCTGTGTATTGATGTAACTACGATAATCTGCAAACAATAAATATGGGTCACCGCCATCGAGCAAGCTGTAGGTTAAATCTTGATAAAAGTTAGGAACGTCAGGTTTAAAGTAACCCTGTGCTATCTGGTCTATCACTTGTTTCAGTTCAGCATCATTTTCATAATACCAACGTGGATAGTAGTAATTCTGTTTGATTTGTTTTACTTCATCGATGGTATGACCAAAGATAAAAATATTATCGTGGCCAACATGTTCGCGTATCTCAACATTTGCCCCATCGAGTGTACCGATGGTCAATGCACCATTTAGTGCGAATTTCATATTACCGGTTCCGGAGGCTTCTGTACCTGCAAGTGAAATCTGCTCAGAAAGGTCGGTGGCCGGAATTATTTTCTGAGCTAGGCTTACTCCATAATCAGGAATAAACACCACTTTCAAGCGCGAACCGATACGCGCATCATTGTTGATAACCGCAGCAACATCATTAATGAGGTGGATGATTTTTTTTGCCGCGCTATATGAGGAGGCGGCTTTACCTGCAAAGATCACCACGCGGGGCACCCAGTTGTGCTCTGGATCTGCTAATATTCGATTATAACGAGTGATGACATGCAGTAAATTTAAGAGCTGCCGCTTATATTCATGAATACGCTTGATCTGTACATCAAATAAGGCTTCAGGGCTAACCACAATTTGTTGTGTCTGGGCAATAAAACGCGCTAATTTAATTTTGTTACTGTGTTTAACTTGTTGCAGCTTATCTAAAAATTGAGGGTAATCCATCCACTGCTTCAATTCAGTCAATTGAGGTAAATTAACTAACCATTGTTGGCCGATACAGCTTTCTATAACCGAAGTCAGATTTGGGTTAGCAATAGCTAGCCAACGTCGCGGTGTCACGCCATTGGTGATGTTGCAGAATTTATTAGGGAAAATTCGGGCAAAGTCGGCAAACAGAGAGTCGGTCATAAGTTGACTATGTAACTCAGAGACGCCGTTGACTTTATGGCAGACAATAGCCGCCAGCCACGCCATTCGCACAAGCTGCCCATACTCTTCATTAATGATGGAGACACGACGCGGCAATTCGTAATCTTGCGGAAACTTTTGGCTCACATGTTGCAAAAATTCGTCATTAATTTGATAAATGATTTGTAGATGGCGCGGCAGAATTTTACGGATCATCTCGACAGGCCAAGTTTCTAAAGCTTCACTCATCAGCGTGTGGTTAGTATAAGAGAACACGTTTTGTGCTAATGCTAAGGCATCCTGCCAACTGACTTGGTGTTTGTCGACTAATAGACGAATTAACTCAGGAATGGCAAGAACAGGATGGGTATCATTTAAATGAATTGCCACTTTGTCAGCTAAGTTATCCCAACGTTGGTAAACCAACCAATGGCGGTGAAGTATGTCTTGCACAGATGCAGAAACTAAGAAGAACTCTTGTTTTAAACGCAGCTCTTTGCCTGAATAGGTTGAATCGTTTGGGTAGAGGACACGAGAAACGTTTTCAGACTCATTTTTTTTCTTAACCGCGGCATAATATTCGCCATCATTGAAAATTTGCAGATCAAATTCATCGCTAGCTTTGGCACTCCATAAACGCAGGGTATTTGTTGCCTCAGTATTATAGCCAGGAATAATTTGGTCATAAGCGACAGCGATAATATCGTTCGTTTTTACCCACTGATAGCGGCCCTCTTCTTCGGTCACATGGCCTTCAAATTGGATTTGGTAGCGATTTTCTGTTCGAGGAAACTCCCAAGGGTTGCCATGAATCAGCCAATCATCAGGGGATTCGATTTGTTGTCCATTACGAATGGTTTGTTTAAACATGCCGTATTCATAACGAATACCATAACCACATGCGGGGAGATTCAGGGTTGCGAGAGAATCGAGAAAACATGCGGCAAGGCGGCCTAAGCCGCCATTACCGAGGCCGGGATCTGTCTCTTGCTCTAACAATTGCTCAAAATCAAAGCCAAGCTCAGCCACGACTTGGGTTAGATCCTCATGCATATTCATTGAAATTAATGTATTAGATAATGATCGACCGAGTAAAAACTCCATCGATAGATAGTAAACCTGCTTAAGCTGCTGTGAATAGGTTGCACGGTTCGTCGCCATCCATCGGTCAACGATCCGATCGCGAGCCGCCAGTATGATGGCTTCTAACCATTCTCGTTGTGTCGCAATATAAGGTTCTTTGCCAATCACAAATTTTAATTTATAGATAATGGAGCTTTTTAGTGCTTCTTGTGTCACTAGTGGCGAATGACATTCGTAAACAAAATGAGTGCTCACAATCTTATTCCTTATTGTTATGTAAATTATCTAACATCTCTTTTGTGACGAGAACGATACCTTGTTCTGTGCGATAGAAGCGTTGGCTATCTTCTTCAGGGTTTTCGCCAATAACGGTATTTTCTGGAATGACGCAGCCTCTATCGATAATACAGCGGCGTAAACGTGATGAGCGCCCAATATTCACTCCGGGCAGTAAAATAGAAGATTCGATATTACAGAATGAATTGACTCTCACGCGAGGGAATAACACAGAGTGTATGACAATCGATCCTGAAATGATACAACCCCCCGCAACAAGTGAATTCATGGTCATGCCATGGCTTCCCGAGCGGTCTTGGACAAATTTTGCAGGTGGTAAAGGCTCCATATAAGTACGGATAGGCCAGTTGCGGTCATACATATCTAACTCAGGGGTTACCGAGGCAAGATCCAGTGTTGCTGACCAATAGGCTTCTAATGTTCCGACATCGCGCCAGTAAGGAGGAACATCGGCATTGCTGGTGACACATGAATATTCAAAGGGATGAGCGAGAGCTTCTCTTCTGGCCACTATTTTGGGAATAATATCTTTACCGAAATCATTACTGGAACTCGGGCAAAGGCTATCGTCTTCTAACATTTTGTAGAGATAATCACTGTTAAAAATATAGATCCCCATGCTCGCTAAACATGAATCAGGCGAATCTTTTAGTACCGGCGGGTCTTGTGGTTTTTCATGGAATTGGGTTATCCAACGATTCTCATCAATTTCCATTACACCAAATTGATGGGCTTCCTCTTTTTTCACTTTGATGCAGGCAACGGTAAATTTTGCATCATTGTTAACATGATCGAGCAACATGCGTGAATAATCCATTTTATAGATGTGGTCACCCGCAAGGATCACAATATATTCTGCACGATAATTACGGATAATATCCATATTTTGATAGACCGCATCGGCCGTGCCTTTATACCAATGGTCGGTAATTTCGCGTTGCTGTGCGGGTAGTAAATCGACAAACTCATTCATTTCTTCATTAAAAAACGACCATCCTCTTTGGATGTGTTGTACTAATGAATGAGATTGATATTGGGTAATAACACCAATTCGTCTAATACCCGAATTTAGGCTATTTGATAATGCAAAATCGATAATACGAAATTTACCACCAAAATGAACAGCAGGCTTGGCTCGTTTACTCGTTAATCCTTTAAGGCGAGTACCTTTACCTCCAGCAAGGATCAAAGCAACGGCCTTTTGAGGCAAATGACGAGCTAACATCATCATATTATTCATATCATTTTGAGACATACCTTAGAACTCTCCAAAATAAGCAAACTGTTATTTAAAGATTTCCCTATTGGTGTATACCTTTCATATTTCAAGTTTTTGTTCTTTTGAACTCAATGACTTAACTATTATTTTGTCCGCCATCTACTGTTATTCAAAATATTCAAGTATAGTAAAAATTAATATAATCGTTTATTGATTACTTTTAATCTAAAAAAGATGACTTTTTTTATTTTTTTATATTACTTACATTCAATAATATACTAGACTTTAGAAATTTAAATATGACTTTAAATGTTTTTCTTTTTTGGAATAAAATTAGTCCTAAATCAACTGACATAAAATGTCATAATTAGTAACAATAAAGTTATTTATCTTAATAATAATATGGCGATAATCTTATGAATGTTTTTAAAGAGTGATTATATAATTTAATAAATAAAAATAATAAAACACATAAAAACCACATAAAACTTACATGTATAAAATTCTTAAAAAGACGGTTTAATGCTGAATAATACGAAGTTAGGATACACATTTTTTGTGATTAATGTCACAATAAATATCTAGGGATAAAAAGATCTATTTTAAAAATGTTCTTATGATTCACTGGGTTATGTTTTATGGCTAAAATTAATCATTTAGTACTATTCATAATTCGATGAGTTTTTTGGCGTCATTTTTTAATTTAAATCAATTAATTTATGGAAGCAGAATGCTAATTTACGCATCGTCAAAACTAACTTTACTTAATTTATTTTTTTAGGGGGTTATTATGCAAAAAGATAATATTGCAAAACTACTTGGTATCAAAATTCGTAAACAAAGAGAAAGTCATAAAATGACGTTAAAACAAACGGCTAGACTAATTGGCGTTTCTGAAGATGAGATGACTCGCTTTGAAAGTGGTGAAAGCTGTATCGATGTCGATTCTTTATTCCAATTTGCCTGTTTATTTAACTTGGAGCCAACGACGTTTCTGTATGGTGTTGTTAACGTTAACCTAGGTACACGCTGCACCATTCATTAATAGGCGTATGATACACTCAGGGAAGGCTATAAAATATCTTGTAAACACCGTCAACAAAAGCACCAAATATCAACATAGAGAGATACTATGAGAAAGTTAATCGGACCGGAAGGAATGACAGAGTCATTATCTTTTTTGGCTCTATTTCTTCCGGCCTTGATTGTTAATTAAGTAATTATACTGAATAGTTTGATTTTTATTATCAAAAAATAATCAACAAGGTTATTATTGAATACATTATTGATTTAGGTAGATTATAAATTCACTTATCAAATAAACTGATTTAATTCCAATTGATTTAAAATCGATTCAGTTATTTTATTGATATCAATTAATTGTGAGTTTATGACGATTTTGTTTGTTTTATGTGGATTTAAGATGAAATGGTCAAGCTGTTTTATAATCAATGAATTTTCGTTAATTATTGAGAATTGGTTATTAGACATTAGAAAATTCTCAAATTGGAGATCATGATGGCATTGCTTAAGGGATAATTTATCAGAAACATTCCCTGTATTAAAAAACAGTTCTAGCGAGGCTAAAAAGCCATTGCTGTCTTTTAAATTAATCATAAGCACATCACCTTTTTCAATGTGTGAAAATGGACGAGAATATTGAATTGAGAGGGAATCAAATTTAAATTCAGGCAGTAAATTAAGGAGCAGCGATACTTTTTCTGCAATTAATGAACGTAATGTCTCTTTGGAAAGGCAATCCATTTTATCAATTTGACGGTGGGCGGATAAGCGCAATAAACTACTATCACGAGTACTCTTATTTGATAAGATTGATTTCATTTCATCATACTGGTGAGAAAAACGAAGCAGGCTATTTTGGCAGATATTAACATCGTTGTATTTAGCTAATTTGAGTAAATTAACTAACTCATTGGTTCCATAATTTGGAACATTATTGAGTAAAATATTTTTTCCTGAATTAATCGCAGATTGAATAATAAACTTTAATAGCTCTTCACTGCATAGGGATGTCACGATAATTGTATCAACCGCATCATTGTCGATGAGATGCTCGATTTTTCTTTTTTGGCAAATAAAGTATGCAGCTGAAGGTATCGGTGAATCTAACGAACAAACGGAGTTGAGTTGACAATGATGTTGGCTATGCAATATCGCTTCTGTGTACCATGTATTGTGCGTGGGGGAGCCTATGAGGCCAATACCTGTCTTATTTAACGAGACAAGCGCATGCTGCTCTTCAAGTAAGCGAAGGTGGCCAAACAAATAGAGAAAATGTGTATTCATTACCAAGCTCCTCACCGAAAGGTTAGTTTCAGGTGTTTACATAATCTCAACATAACAGTGTGAAATAATAATTTCATTATTATTTTTATTGAAATTCATGTTTTCTGATGAGTCTCACAATTTTTAAAGACACTGGTAATAGGCTTAGATTTCATCCATGAGTGGTGATTAATAGCATCAAGAAACGAGGTACAGGTTAGTGAGTTTGGAGATTGCCGAAATTGAGGAATATTGAAAGGGAAGGGGAATCGATACCGCTTTGTAATGTTCCGGGCTAAGTCACAACGGAGGTATTTGTGTCCAAAGCCCGTCTTAAGATTAAACTAGCTTACTGCCTTGGCGATAAGCCAGTGCAACAGTGAGTGATTGCGCAAGACACAAGGTTGCTGACTGGGAACGGAAGGCATCAACTTGGGCTTCTTTGATCACAAAACAGACATCACTAAAACTAGCGAGTGGGCTGATTTGGCTATCTGTGATAACAATCTGCTTTGCGCCAGTTTGGGCGGCTTTTTCGCTCACCATAATGGTTTCTTCTGCATAAGGTGTGAAACTAATAGAAACCACAACATCTTTTTCGTTAATTCGGTTGATTTGCTCTTTGAACATACCACCAAGGCCATCGATCAATTGTGGACGGCACTCTAAGTGGCTAAGGGCATAGCTAAGATAGGTTGCAACGCTGAACGAACGACGTAACCCAATGATATAGACATTTTCTGCTTCGGCTAATAGGGTGACGGCTTTTTCAAGATCTTCAGCGGGGGTTCTCGCTGCCATTTGTTGTAGCGCTTGCGCATTTGAGTGAGCAAACTCTTTTAAAATCTGAGCAGGATCATCACTCAGTTCTTGGTCGCTATCCATTTCACGAAATAAACGGGCGCGATCGGTGTAACTTGCCGTTTCTTCCACTAAATTCATACGAAATAACTGTTTCATTTCGTTAAATCCGCTGAAATTAAAGGCATTAGCGAAACGGATTAAGGTAGATGGTGGAACATTGGCTTCCTTAGCGATGACAGCAACTGTATCAAAAGCCACACTATTTGTGTTATCTAAAACATATCGTGCTACTTGCTGTAGCCGTTTACTTAGTTCATCGTAACGGGAACGAACTTGCTCCTGAAACTCATTTAAATTCGATGCAGTTGACATAAAACCTCCGTGACTAGGCTATTGATTGTAGTTATTTTCAGCCGTTAGTCGAATTTTTTTGAAAAACTAATCCAACTAAATGGAATAATCAATTCATATTGCTTTTTATCTGAGGGCTGATTAAAACGATTTTTGAAACCAGTGTCTTTATCTTCAATCGACAATTTCATAAAAACTCAGTCTGGATCACATAAATTGAATGTTATTTCAGTTTTAGTTGAAAATGAAATGAATATTTCATATATCTTTAGCAACAAGGTAACTCTATCAGCTAAAGAGAGGCAACATGCAACAGATTCAGAATTTCATTGGCGGTGAACTTGTATCCAGCCAAAGTGGGCGTTTTGCACCCGTATATAACCCTGCAACCGGTGAACAAACAGCTCAAGTTGTGTTGAGCAGTGCTGCTGAAACTAAACAGGCAATAGAGGTTGCCCATAAAGCCTTCCCTAAGTGGTCAAAACTGTCTCCACTAAAACGTGCGCGTATCCTATTTAAATTTAAAGCCCTGCTTGAAGAGAATATGGATGATTTGGCGCGTTTGATTTCGAAAGAGCACGGTAAAGTATTTTCAGATGCTGTCGGTGAATTAACTCGCGGTCTGGAAGTCGTTGAATTTGCTTGTGGCATTCCACATTTACAGAAAGGTGAACATTCCGCCAATGTGGCAACCGGTGTTGATAGCCACTCCTTAATGCAGCCGTTGGGGGTATGTGCTGGCATTACGCCATTTAACTTCCCTGCGATGGTGCCTATGTGGATGTTCCCAGTCGCATTGGCAACGGGCAACACCTTTGTCCTAAAACCGTCGGAAAAAGATCCATCACTCG
This sequence comes from Providencia sp. PROV268, assembly GCF_028477805.1. NCBI lineage: Bacteria > Pseudomonadati > Pseudomonadota > Gammaproteobacteria > Enterobacterales > Morganellaceae > Providencia > Providencia sp. PROV268. Next base: position 106,954 of record NZ_JAMPLW010000006.1, on the reverse strand, counting down.
CTATTGAATTAGCAAAACTATTAAAAGAAGCGGGTTTACCCGATGGTGTTTTTAACGTTGTTCAAGGCGACAAAGAGTCCGTTGATGTATTGCTTCGTGCACCTGAAGTTCAGGCGGTCAGTTTCGTGGGTTCAACACCAATCGCAGAATACATTTACACAACAGCCTCAGAGCATGGCAAACGTTGCCAAGCACTAGGTGGTGCAAAAAACCACTGTATCCTAATGCCTGACGCGGATATGAACCTAGCGACAAATGCGATTATGGGGGCGGCGTTTGGTGCGGCTGGTGAGCGTTGTATGGCATTATCCGTCGTGCTTGCTGTTGGTGATGAGACCGCAGATACACTGATTGCAAACTTGAAACAGCAAATCGCTAAAATGACCGTAGGTCCGGGTATCGTTGATGGTAAAGAAAATGATATGGGGCCTGTGATTTCAGCACAGCATAAAGCAAAAATTTGTGACTATATCACCAGCGGTGAAAAACAAGGTGCTAGCCTGTTAGTTGATGGACGTGATTTCAAAGTGGCAGGTTTTGAAAATGGCTACTTTGTAGGGCCAACTCTGTTTGATAATGTCACTCCAGACATGGACATCTATAAAGATGAAATTTTTGGTCCAGTACTCGCCATTGTGCGTGTTCCAGATTTTGAAACAGGTCTGAAACTGATCAATCAACATGAGTATGGCAACGGTACGGCTATCTTTACTCGTGATGGTGAAACGGCTCGTGAATTCCAAGAGAATGTGATGGCGGGGATGGTGGGTATTAACATACCAATTCCAGTTCCGATGGCTTTCCACAGTTTTGGTGGCTGGAAACGTTCTATCTTTGGACCGCTGAATGTTCATGGAAATGATGGCGTACGTTTCTATACACGCATGAAAACGGTTACCAGCCGTTGGCCTGCAAGTGTCCGTCTGGAACATCATGAAAGCAGTTTCACAATGCCAACTATGGAATAAATGGAGCCCCATATGAATAAGCAGACAATGACCACAGCTCAGGCATTAGTTAAGTTTCTTAACCAACAATATGTTGAGGTTGATGGCGAGCAGTATCCGTTTATTCAGGGAGTATTTACTATCTTCGGCCATGGTAACGTAGTAGGTTTAGGGCAGGCGCTAGAAGAAGCGCCTGGGCACCTGCAAGTTTATCAAGGATGCAATGAACAAGGGATGGCGCATATTGCTACAGGGTTTGCGAAACAGAAAAAACGCAAGCAAATTTGTGCAGTGACATCCTCTGTTGGGCCGGGGGCAGCAAATATGGTGACGGCGGCTGCGACAGCGACCGCGAATCGCATCCCTCTTTTATTGCTGCCAGGTGATACTTTCGCAACACGTCAGCCTGATCCAGTATTACAGCAAGTTGAGCAATATGGTGATGGCACGATCAGTACGAATGATTGTTTCCGGCCTGTTTCGCGTTATTGGGATCGGGTATCTCGTCCAGAGCAATTGATGTCAGCGATGATCAATGCCATGCGTGTCTTAACCGACCCGGCAGATACGGGAGCGGTAACAATCTGCTTGCCACAAGATGTTCAAGGTGAAGCTTGGGATTATCCGGACTATTTCTTTGCTAAACGTGTTCATCGCATTGAACGTCGTCCAGCGACAACCGTGAGTTTAGAAGAAGCGGTCAGTTTAATTCGTAGCAAGAAAAAGCCACTGTTAGTCTGCGGTGGTGGGGTACGTTATTCCGAAGCGCATGATGCTTTCCGTACTTTCGCGGAGCACTATGCAATCCCATTTGGCGAAACTCAAGCAGGTAAAAGTGCCATTGTGGCAAGCCACCCTTTAAATGTGGGGGGGATTGGTACAACAGGCGGCCTAGCCGCGAACCTACTAGCAAAAGAAGCCGACTTAGTGATTGGTGTGGGAACACGTTTCACTGACTTTACTACCGCATCAAAGTCGCTGTTTAGTCACCCTGATGTACAGTTTTTGAATATTAACGTTGCTGAGTTTGATGCCTATAAGCTCGATGCCTTAAAAATTATTGCAGATGCAAAAGAAGGGCTAACGGCACTGGATGCTTTATTACAAGGTACTGGCTATCAAGCACAGTGGGGTGAGCGTATTCAACAAGCTAAGCAACAGTGGCAATCTGAGTTAGATAGATTATTCTCGATTCAATATAGCCCATTGAATTTTGTGCCAGAAATAGCGGGTCACCTTGATGATAAATTAGAGGAGTATCGTGAAGCGCTTGGTACAGAGTTGGCACAGACTCGCGTCTTGGGGCTAATGCAGCGCCATATGGAAGATGATGCCATCGTTGTTGGTGCAGCAGGGTCATTGCCGGGAGACTTACAGCGTATTTGGTTACCTAAGCATCCTGATACTTATCATTTGGAATATGGTTATTCATGTATGGGGTATGAAATTGCTGCTGCCATTGGCGCAAAAATAGCAGCCCCGGAACAACCTGTTTATGCGATGGTCGGTGATGGCTCCTATTTGATGCTACACAGTGAGTTACAAACGGCTATCCAAGAAAACGTGAAGATCACCATTCTGTTATTCGATAACGCAGGTTTTGGTTGTATTAATAACCTGCAAATGAGTCAAGGCATGGGGAGTTTCGGAACGGAAAACCGTCATCGTAACCCACAAACAGGGCAAATGGATGGTCCATTAGTTAAAGTTGATTTTGCTAAAAATGCCGAAAGTTATGGGTGTAAGAGTTATCGCGTACATGATGAAGCTCAATTGATCGCCGCAATTGAGGATGCTAAATCGCATTCAGGTTGTGTATTAATTGATATCAAAGTACTCCCTAAAACGATGACTAACGGTTATGAAGCGTGGTGGCGTACCGGAACAGCGCAGGTCGCGAAGAAACCGGAAGTGGTTGCCGCAGCAGACAAAATCAAAGACATGGTTGCTAACCGAGTACGGCAGTACTAAATCATTACTCTGTAGGGAGGGTAATGGGCTAAATGCTTTAGCCATCTCTTTGCATCGCTCAAAATAAGTTGAAATATGCTTGTTTAATAAGGGGAAATAATCCGCCTTAGCCAATCGGCACATTGAAATATTGAGAGCGGTGATGAGCTCTAATCAGACAAGATCAGGTTATTTATCGGGAAGTTTGCATGGATGCAGTGGTTGTTATTTGACGATTAAAGTGGTTGACGTCATTAGGTTATTTCTTTTTACCCAGCGAAAGCTGGGTTTTTTGTTTATCCATTTTGGGCATTGAAGGTTAAAAGCGATTTAATAAAATGATGAGCGTCGGCAAAGACTAAGTGAGATTGATGAAAAAAATACCATCAATCAGCGAAGAAGAGACACCTCAATGTTTCTCTAATAGGGCTGGGCATTGTCGAAGATTGTCGGGAAAGCAATATGATTTAGGTTGATGTATCACGGCAAGTGTTAACTCATTTTACCGAGTGCGAGAAAAAACGCATTTTGGTGAAGGTATGAAGTACTCGTTGGTGAAATGGCAACAACAATTCAAAGTCGAAAAGTCGTTTTCTTGGCATAAAGTGGCGTAACTCCTTTCACTTCACATCTTAAAGCTGTTCCTTTGATCGTTGGTCGTTCAGTTCGCTGGGAGCTTATCTTGTGCCATATTTATGGTTTTAGCGGGGGAACTCACGTCGACTCTTTCATTTTATCAGGAAAAAGGCAGTCAAAATAAAAGGAGTCGCTGTGACGAAATGATAATTAATGAAATGAATATTCTAAAATATCCGTTAAGTTGAATATCTCCCGTTATTAACCTTACTCTAATTGTGACTATCGGCATGCTCTAAAGGCTAATTGATTGAGTTTACATTGTTATTTTGTGATCAGAATAACACTAAAAATCCACTTTATTATAGCAATTGTTATCTAGTCCTCAAAAACATAATTTTCAATTAATTATAAATTGAAATGAATGTTTTATTTGTTATATTTCATCATATCCTAATAGTGGATTTATCGCCTCAAGGAGCATTTCAATGTTCAATATAGCACTATTTGGCGCAGGACGTATCGGGCAGGTTCATGCTGTCAATATTGCCGGCCACAAAGAAACTACACTTTACTCTGTGATTGACCCTTACCAACCTAATGCACAAGCATTGGCTGAGAAGTACCAAGCGAAAGTTCAATCTACAGAAGAAGCGATGCAGGACCCAAATGTTCATGGCGTTCTGATTGCTTCTGCAACGGATACTCACGCAGATTTAATTGAACTTGCTGCAAAAAATAAGAAAGTGATTTTTTGTGAAAAGCCGGTGCACTTAGATCTTGAGCGTGTTAAAGCGTGCTTAAAAAGCGTTAAAGAGCACAATGTACCTCTCTTTATTGGCTTCAACCGCCGCTATGACCCACAATTTCGCCACCTGAAAAATTTATTCGAACAAGGCGCAATTGGTAAAGCTGAATCTTTAATTATTACATCACGGGATCCATCACCTCCACCAGCGGAATACGTTAAGGTTTCCGGTGGTATGTTCAGAGATATGACAATTCATGACTTTGATATGGCTCGCTTTATGATTGGCGAAAACCCATGCTCAGTCTATGCACAAGGTAGCAATGTCGTTGACCCTGCAATAGGGCAAGCAGGGGATATTGATACCGCGTTTATTATTTTGAAATTTCCATCAGGAGCCATGGCAACCATCTCTAATAGCCGTCGTTCAGGTTATGGCTATGACCAACGTATCGAATTACATGGTGAAAAAGGGTTGTTAACAGCAGGGAATATCAAAGAAAACAGCGTTGAGTTTTTAAGTGACGTTGGTTGCTTATCCGCAAAACCTGAATTCTTCTTTTTGCAGCGTTACCACGAAGCGTATAAAGCAGAATGGGAGCATTTTGTCGATATCCTTGCAGGCCGTGCTGAATCAGAGACAACAGGTACAGATGGTGAATTGGCGCTTTACTTAGCAGACAAAGCCCTTGAATCACTAAAAACAGGCAAAGAAATTCAACTTTAGTTTTAAATACCTCTTGTTTACCGATTACTAAATAAAAAGCGGGAAATGCCATTCCCGCTTTATCAGTCACCTTACATAAATTTATGCGCTAATTATAAATAGAAAGGCTTGGGGGTACTAATGCTGGCTCTACTTTCATTTATCGGCTTTACCTTATTGGTTGCTGGGATTGCTTATTATAAAACCCGAAATGCACATTTGACCTCGTCTGCCGAGGGCTATTTTTTGGGTGGCCGTTCCATGACTGGCCTGTATATCGGTGGCTCTATGCTACTGATGAATTTATCTACTGAACACCTTGTGGGACTAAATGGTTTATCTTTCCGAACCGGTTTTATTGTAATGGCTTGGGAAGTTATGGCGGCATTAACCATTGTGTTATTCGCTATTTATTTTTTACCGAAATATCTTAAATTAGGTATTTCGACTATTCCGGAATATTTAGAGCGCCGTTTTGATAAAAACACCTTATTAATTACCTCTATTTTATTCCTCGCAATGTATGTGATTTCATTGCTACCTATTGTGTTATATACGGGAGCTATTGCTCTTGAAAGCTTATTCCAAGTTTCACATGTTTTTAATGTTGATAAAACAACCGCCCTGTGGATTATGGTATGGGGAGTTGGTGGTTTAGGCGCTATTTACGCCATTTTTGGTGGTATTAAGGCGATCGCGATTGCAGATACTGTGAACGGCGCAGGTTTGATTATTGGCGGTCTATTAGTGACAATATTTGCCCTGATTTATGTGGGAGATGGCAACGCTTGGGCTGGATTAACTGAAGTCTATCAATCACATCCAGAGAAATTTAACTCCATTGGTGATGAAGATTCACTCGTACCGTTCTCAACTCTATTTACAGGGTTAATTGTTTCAAATATGTTTTTCTGGTGTACTAACCAGTCAATTGTCCAAAAATCATTGGGTGCTAAAAACTTAGCGGAAGGGCAAAAAGGGGTGATGCTCTGCGCGTTCTTTAAGTTGATCATCCCATCAATCATTATTTTACCGGGTATTATTGCATTCCATATTCTTAATGGCGAAATTGATAATCCAGATAACGCTTATCCCGTCTTAGTACACATGGTTCTACCTGAATTCTTAGTTGGATTCTTTGCCGCGGTGGTGGTTGGTGCAGTTTTCTCAACATTTAGTGGTGGTTTGAACTCTTCGGTCACTTTATTTACGGTTAATATTTATAAAGATCGTATCAATAAGAATGCGACAGAAGCTCAGACGGTTAAAGTCGGTAAATATTTGGGGATCGCTTTAGCGCTGGCAACCATGATTATAGCTCCTTTGGTTGCTAATGCTCCTGATGGCCTATTCTATTTAATTCAACAATTACAAGGTATCTTTAACGCACCTATTTTAAGTGTGGTGTTAGTTGGTTTGATGACTAAGCGTGTTCCTGCCATTGCTGCAAAATTAGGTTTATTGTTTGGTATGTCTGCTTACATCATTTGTAACTTTATTTTGGATCTAGATATCCACTTCTTCCATTTAGTGGGCATTTTGTTTGTCGCAAATATCCTCTTTATGCTGACTATTGGTTACTTCTTCCCGGGTAAACCTTATGAAGATGTTTATACTGAACAGGTTGATATCTCACCATGGCGTTTTGCGACTCCTGTTGCTTGCTTGATTGTACTAGGCGCTATCTCAATGTATGTCTATTTGGCTCAAGGTGCACCAAGCTATGTCATGATTGGTTACTATATTTTTGCCGCTATCCTTTTAACCTTTATTATTTATAAATTCTCAAAGGCGTGGTTAGTGGGTAAAACTCAGTCGGTTAATGCATAAAGGAGAGTGACGTATTATGGAGCCATCACTTATCCCGATGGTTAAGCAGTTTATCTCACAGCGTGACCCATTTGATCGCTTAGATGATATGCAGCTAGACCAATTAGTAAATAGCGTTGAAATTAGCTATTTGACTCAACGGGAAGTGTTGAAGCCGCACCAAATTGCTGGTCAAGGTTTATATCTGGTAAGAACGGGGGCGGTGGAACAACGTTATGAGGATGGCTCCTTAAGAGCAAGGCTGGGGTCTGGGGATGTTTTTGGGTTCAGTGTGTTAAACAAAACCCCAGAATCCCCCGGTGAATACCAAGTGATCGCTATAGAAAACACATTGCTTTATTGCATCCCTCGCGACTCGTTGTTGTTAGCGATGGAACAAAACCAAGCGGTTCGCCATCATTTTGCTTGTGAGGAAGGGCAGCGATTAGCATCACGGCCCAAAATCGATAACCTCACAGAAGATAGCCTGTTGTACTTAAATCCAGTCTCCTCCATTGAAAATGGCAATATCGTCGTGATTACACCCGGCACAAGTGTTCAAGATGCAGCTCAAGAGATGGTGCGAAAGCACCGTTCATCGGCATTAGTCATGGATGGGGAGACATTACTCGGGATCATTACCGATCGTGATCTGACGAAGCGGGTTGTGGCTTTAGGGCTGGATATTAAAACCCCCGTCAGCAAAGTGATGACTGAAAACCCAATCACCATTGCAGCCAATGCTCCTATCATTAATGCCATTGAATTGATGATGCAGCATAACATTCGTAGCTTACCAGTGATGACAAACCACCGTATCACTGGTGTTTTAACTGCAACGAGCTTAGTGCAGAAAAACAGCATGCAAGCGGTGTATTTGATTAGCCGCATCTATCGCCAAGAGAGCCTTGCTGAATTAAAAATGCTTGGGGTACAAAGGCAAGCCGTGTTTGAGTCTTTGATTGAATCCGGTGTTCAATCACACACTATTCAATTAATGATGACATTAATTGCTGATGCATTTAATAAGCAATTGTTAAGGCTGGCGGAACGAGAGCTAGGAGAGCCTCCCTGTGACTATTGCTGGTTTGCCGCAGGTTCACAGGCACGACAAGAGATGCATTATCTTTCAGACCAAGACAATGGGATCATTTTAGCGCGTGAAGTGACTAAGGAGGAGGAGGGCTGGTTTAGGCAACTGGCAGAGTATGTCTGCTATGGTTTAGACGAGTGCGGCTATTCTCTCTGTCCTGGGCATATTATGGCGACCAATCCCAAGTGGTGTAAGCCGTTAACACAGTGGCAGACCTATTATCAACAGTGGCTCAAAGAGCCTGAGCAACTGGCCTTATTAAACATTTCAGTTTTTTTAGATATTCGGTTTCTTTATGGTAGCCAAGTGCTGTTTAACTCATTGGTGCGTTCAGCAGAATCACATTTAAAAGGAAGTAAGCGGTTACTTTCAATGTTGGTCGCTAATTCAACGCGCATAAATCCACCTTTAGGTATGTTTAGGCAGTTTGTGTTGGTTAAAAATGGCGAAAACCACAGTGTCTTTAATATTAAAAAGCAAGCCGTTAATTTATTAGTGGAGCTTGCACGAGTTTACGCATTAGAAGCTGGTATTTTTACGCCATCAACCTTGACTCGGTTTGAAGTGGCGCGTGATTCAGGCATTATCAGTGCAGCGTCTTGCCAAGAGTTAACAGAAGCTTATTTGTTTATTAATCAGGTGCGATTTGGCTGCCAGCGCAGGGCATTGTTAGCCGGAGATGCGTTATCGAATTTAATTGTGCCTCAGCGGCTCACGCAATTTGAACGAAATCATTTGAAAGATGCGTTTCGTATTATAGCTCGCACGCAAGAAGCGGCGGAACAACGTTATCATGCTAAAGGTGTGATGAAATGATAGGTTCAATGCTGTGTTACCATCAGCCATTGGCGCGTTTAGCACGTCGCCGTGCGAAATTATTGCGTTCACCCCAACTACCGAAGCTATTGCAGGCAGCCTTACAATCACCGATACCGAGCGAGGATAGTTTATTAAAAACCCAACAAATTCTGTCGATTGATTTAGAAACTACAGGGTTAGATCCTGAAAAAGATAGAATTTTAAGTATTGGGATGGTGACCATTGCAGATAGCAAAATCCTACTCAAAAGCGCCCAACACTATTATGTGAATGATAACGAACCGGTGAAAGCAGAAACGGCGGTGATTAACCACATTACGCCGGAACAGCTCAGCGATGGGGTATCGTTGCCTCACGCCATTGCATCATTTTTACATGAAGCAAAAGGTAAGTGTATTTTGGCGCACGGCAGTGCGATAGAACATGCTTTTCTTTCTAAGGCATTGAATATCAAAGAACTCCCTTTGCTCTGGTTTGATACGCTTAACATTGAAAAAACGTTACTAAGCCATAAGAATATTAATCGTAATGATTTTAGTCTGTCAGCCTTAAGAAGCCGTTATCAGCTACCCGATTATGATGCCCACAATGCGCTCTCTGATGCTATTGCTACAGCAGAACTCTTTTTAGCGCAATCTAAAGTGATTTACCCTTCCCAACATCCTGTTATTAAACAGCTCTATAAGCGCTCACAATAATATTTATAATGATTTTTTGAAATTTTCATTTCATTTTTAACCCTTTTTTATTTCATTCGTGAGATCAGATATAAAGAATATTATTTTTATTTCTTTATATATTAACTAATTACACAAAAAATTAAGGCTAGATCACATAATGAAATTAATATTTCTCGTTTTGTTGAAAATGAAATAAATATTCCGTATAAAGTCAGTATCAAATAAAAACATCAGGCACAGACATCGGGCTAGCTTGCGCTACACATGATGAGTTGCACGAAGGGAGAATACAGAATGAAAGAAATCCGCATTGGTCTGATTGGTACTGGCTATATTGGTCGTGCTCACGCAATAGCTTATGCGCAAGCGCCGACTGTTTTCCCATTAAAAGGCAAATTGGTTCGCGAAATGATCGCGGAAGTCACGCCTGAATTAGCCGAAGCACGTGCTAAAGAGTTGGGCTTTAATCGCTCAACGGATGATTGGCGAAAATTAGTTGCGGACCCAAACATTGATGTGGTCGATATTTGTTCACCAAACTTTTTGCACAAAGAGATGGCGATGGAAGCAATTAAGCATGGCAAACATGTTTATTGCGAAAAACCATTAGCCCTCAACTCTGACGATGCGAAAGAGATGGTGGCTGCCGCTGAGAAAGCTGGTGTGAAAACCTTAGTGGGTTTTAATTACATGAAAAACCCAACGGCCCAATTGGCAAAAGAGATCATCGCTAATGGTGAGATTGGAGAAGTTATTCATTTCTACGGCACTCATAATGAAGATTATATGGCAGATCCTAATGCACCAATCCATTGGCACTGCTTTAAAGAAAAAGCCGGTTTAGGTGCTCTAGGTGATTTGTCAGCCCATATTGTCAACATGGCGCAATTCTTAGTCGGTGATATTGAAACGGTATGCGGTGATATGGAAATTGTCATTAAGCAGCGTCCAGAAAAGGCCGGCTCGTCAGTGATGGTCGATGTGGAAAACGAAGATCAGGCTCATGCCATGGTTCGTTTTGCGAGTGGAGCGATGGGCGTTATCGAAACTTCACGGATCGCGGCAGGGCGTAAAATGGGGTTAACCTATGTGGTTACGGGTACTAAAGGGACTTTATCCTTCACCCAAGAGAGAATGGCTGAGCTAAAACTATACCGCCATGATGAGCCTTCCAATCGCCAAGGTTTTAAAACAATTTTAGTTGGCCCAGAGCATCCTGACTATGCACCTTTCTGTAATGGCGCAGGGCATGGTATTGGGTTTAATGACCAAAAAACAGTTGAAGTCCGCGATTTAATTGATGGTGTCGCGACCGGTGAAAATATGTGGCCTGATTTTGAAGAGGGCTGGAAAGTGTCGCGTATTCTCGATGCTATCGCACGTTCTTATGAAGAACAGCGTTGGGTTAAAGTCACTGAAATCAATTAATTCTGTTCAAGGGGTAATTAATGGATAAGCAGAAGAAGTTAGATGTTATCTGCATGGGCCGTATCGCCGTTGACCTTTACGGACAGCAGATAGGTGCACGCTTAGAAGATATGAGTAGCTTTGCTAAGTATCTCGGAGGATCTTCAGGGAACGTTGCGTACGGAACAGCAATACAAGGCTTGAAGTCATCAATGTTGGCGCGTGTTGGTGATGAGCACATGGGACGTTTTATCCGTGAAGAATTACAGCGGGTAGGTTGTGATACTAGCCATCTAATTACGGATAAAGAGCGATTAACTGGGTTAGTGATCTTGGGGATCAAAGATGAAGATACTTTCCCTCTGATCTTCTACCGTGAAAACTGTGCTGATATGGCTATCACGCCAGATGACTTTAGTGAAGAGTACATTGCATCGGCACGTTGTCTGGCGATTACAGGCACCCATTTATCACACCCTAAAACCCGAGCAGCAGTGTTAAAAGCCCTAGAATACGCGAAACGCAACGGGGTGAAAACGGCGATTGATATCGATTACCGTCCAGTACTTTGGGGACTCACTTCATTAGGGGATGGTGAAACCCGCTTTATTGAATCGGACAAAGTGACAGAACAACTGCAAGAGGTTTTATCGTTATTTGATCTGATTGTCGGAACAGAAGAAGAGTTCCATATTGCAGGTGGCTCTACCGACACCATTCAAGCACTAAAAAATATTCGTCAATTGACCGGCGCTGAACTGGTGTGTAAACGAGGTGCACTTGGATGCTCAGTATTTACTGATGCAATCCCAGACACCTTGGATGAAGGTATTACTGTCAAAGGGGTACGGGTTGAAGTCCTGAATGTATTGGGAGCAGGTGACGCCTTTATGTCGGGCTTACTTCGCGGTTATCTCAATGGGGAAGGTTGGGAAAAAGCCTGTACTTATGCCAATGCGTGTGGCGCGCTGGTGGTTTCTCGTCATGGCTGTGCACCAGCGATGCCAAGTCAGCTTGAGTTAGATAACTATCTTGAGCGTGCGGCGGTTGTACCGCGCCCTGACTTAGATCCGATGTTAAATCACTTACATCGTGTTACGACTCGTGCAACACAGTGGGAAGAGCTGTGTGTCATGGCTTTTGATCATCGAATTCAGTTCGTTGATATGGCTCGCGCGGCGGGAGCTGATGTTTCATGTATTCCTTATCTGAAAAAATTGATTTTCCGTGCCAGCCGTGAAGTCGCGGAGGAAGCAAACTTACAAGGTAAAGCGGGGCTACTGTGTGACAGTACATTTGGTCAAGACGTGCTAAATGATGTGACGGGACGTGGTTGGTGGATTGGGCGTCCAATTGAACTACCGGCTTCAAGACCACTGTGTTTAGAGCACGGTAATATTGGCTCACAGCTAGTCAGTTGGCCAAAAGAGCATATTGTGAAGTGCTTAGTTTTCTTCCACCCAGAAGATAACCATCCACTACGCCTTGAGCAGGAAAAAACGGTACAAGAGGTCTATAGCGCTTGTTGCCAATCCGGCCATGAACTACTGCTTGAAGTTATTCTACCGGCTGATATGGAACGTAATGACGAACTATACCTCAGAGCCATCAAACGCTTCTATAACCTTGGTATCAAGCCAGATTGGTGGAAACTGCCGCCATTGAAAGCCGAGAATTGGGATGAAGTGGATAGATTGATCCAAGAGCGAGACCCTTACTGCCGTGGTGTCGTGTTACTGGGTCTTGATGCGCCACAATCAGAGCTAGAAGCGGGTTTCAATGCTGCTGCTGGGAAATCGATTGTAAAAGGGTTTGCAGTAGGTCGCACCTTATTTGGTAAACCTTCTCTCGCATGGATGAAAGGTGAACTGGATGATGACGCGTTAGTGCAGACCATTAAATCTAATTATCACAACCTGATCGCCTTATGGCGTCAGCGTAAATAATTTTATTCTTACCTATACACAGGAGCTTCATCATGGCAATCCAACTCGGAATTAACCCTTTGACATGGACCAATGATGATTTACCAACATTGGGCGCAGAAACGCCTTTAGAAACATGTTTAACTGAAGGTCGTCAGGCGGGGTTTGCCGGTTTTGAATTGGGCAATAAATTTCCACGTAAAGCCGAAATTTTAGGGCCAATTTTAGAAAAGCATGATCTTAAATTAGTTTCAGGTTGGTATTCAGGCGAACTACTGACTCGCAGCGTAGAAGAAGAAATTGAAGCAGTGCAAGGCCACTTAGCGTTATTACGCGATTTGGGCGCAAAAGTGATGGTGTTCGCGGAAGTCACTCACTGTATTCATGGCGACCAAGACAAACCTGTCCATATGCGTCCTTTGTTCCCTGCGGATAAATGGGAAGAATACGGTAAAAAATTAACCGAATTCGCTAAATATACCTTATCTCAAGGCGTACAAATCGCGTATCACCATCATATGGGAACCGTGATCGAATCAGCGGAAGATGTTGATAACCTGATGAAACACACCGGTGATGAAGTTGGTTTACTGCTTGATACAGGCCACTTAACGTTTGCCGGAGCAGATCCTGTCGAGGTTGCGAAACGTTGGGCTAAACGCATCAACCACGTTCACTGTAAAGATATTCGCCCTGATGTGCTAAAAGACGTGAAAAACCGTAAAACCAGCTTCTTAAATGCTGTTTTAGCGGGTGTCTTTACGGTTCCTGGTGATGGTTGTGTTGATTATCCAGCGGTATTTAAAGTATTGAAAAATAGCCAGTATGAAAATGGCTGGTTAGTGGTTGAAGCGGAGCAAGATCCTGCCATCGCTCATCCGCTGACTTATGCGACAATGGGCTATAAGAATCTGCATAAATTCGCGAAAGATGCAGGTCTTATCTAAATGACCATGGATAGCAAATCTCAATTATTTGAGTTGCTAATAATTGAAGAGTGAAGTTAGCCCGATGAGTCGAGTGATATCGATGATTCGGGTAACTGAGCTTCCACAGCTTAAAGTATTTTTTAGAGGCCGAGGTAAGCGATATGTCTAAATTATTATCAAAGTATCATTCTCCAGATGCGCATAAGCGTACTCAGCATATTACGCCTGAAATCGCCAACTGGGGATATGTGCACTTTGATGTGTATGAACTCAAACAAGGTGAATCTATTTCCTTGCCGGCATCTGAGAATGAAGTTTGTCTAGTGTTGGTTGCAGGTAAAGCAACGGTGAAAACGCCGGGGCAAACATTCGAAAATATCGGCGACCGTATGGATCCTTTTGAGCGCAAAAAACCGTATGCAGTTTATGTGACAGCGCAAGAAGCGGTTGAGGTGAAAGCAGAAACGGCGCTAGAGCTAGCAGTATGCCAAGCAAAAGGTAAAGGCACGTATCCGACACGCTTGATAGGGCCAGAAGACATTGATGCTGAGCAGCGTGGTCATGGTAATAACAAGCGTTATGTTCATAACATTCTACCTGATAATAAATCAGCAGATAGCTTACTGGTGGTTGAAGTCTTTACTGATGAAGGGTGCACAAGCTCTTACCCAAGTCACAAGCATGATACCGATAATGAACCCGCAGAAACTTATTTGGAAGAAACCTATTACCACCGTCTGAATCCATCTCAGGGTTTTTGTATGCAGCGTGTTTACACGGATGATCGTGAATTAGACGAGTGCATGGCGGTATATAATAAGGACGTCGTCATGGTGCCTAAAGGCTACCATCCAATGGCAACAATGGCGGGTTACGATAACTATTACTTAAATGTAATGGCTGGCCCGACACGTAAGTGGCTCTTTACGTGGGAAAAAGACCATAGTTGGATCAATAGTGAAACGTATGCCGCTAAACATCGTGATGAAAAGTAGTTATTAATACTCACAGACGGTTGTTTCTTGAATTAGTGAGAAACAGCCGAGGTTGTAGAGTACGTACCAAAACCAAAATCTGTTATCTATTGTTTGCCGGTAATTTATTACCGGCTTTTTTGTTTATTACGATATTAATAAGTTTACGATGCCATTATTGCCAGTAATAAACAGTATAAATGTGAAAATTTGAATTGTAATATCAGTCACATTATTAATATATTAACCTGTTTGTATGTTTCCATTGTGTTAATTTTGTGTAAACAAAAAACATGATGAGTGAGGTGTCAATGAAGCGTAAAACAGGTTTTTTCTTCGATGAACATTGTTTTTGGCATAGTACTGGCTTACATGCCACAACGTTACCCGTTGGCGGCTGGGTACAGCCTCCCGCTGGAGCTTCACATGCGGAATCACCGGAAACGAAAAGGCGGCTGAAAAGCCTAATGGATGTTTCTGGTTTAAGCCGCTCTCTGATTTTATCTTCCGCTGAGCCTGCAACTGAAGAGACATTACTTAAAATACATCCTCAAGAATATTTAACCCGTTTTAAACAAGTGAGTGATAATGGGGGAGGGCTGTTGGGAAAAGAAGCACCATTAGGCCCTGGAAGCTATGAGATTGCTAAATTATCTGTAGGATTGGCTTGTGCTGCTGTAGAGGCAGTACTTAAAGGCGAACTGGACAATGCTTATAGTCTTTCACGTCCACCGGGTCACCACTGTTTACCGGATGAATCGATGGGATTTTGTTTCCTTGCGAATATCCCATTAGCGATCGAACGCGCTAAGACACTATTTAATATTGAGCGTATCGCTGTCATTGATTGGGATGTTCACCATGGCAATGGAACTCAACATATTTTTTGGGATCGCTCAGATGTTTTAACCATTTCAATACACCAAGATGGTTGTTTTCCTCCTGGGTACAGTGGGGAAGATGATATTGGTGGTGGAGATGGTACAGGGTATAACATAAATATTCCGCTACTCGCGGGAGCAGGGCACAACAGTTACATCTATGCGATGGAGCAGATAGTGATCCCTGCATTGGCACGTTTTAAGCCTGAATTGATTATTGTGGCGAGTGGTTATGATGCGAATGCCATGGATCCATTAGCCAGAATGCAACTGCATAGTGAGAGTTTTCGTGACATGACTCGTCTTGTGATGAATGCCGCGGATAGCTTGTGTGACGGTAAGTTAGTTATCGTTCATGAAGGTGGATATTCAGAGGCGTATGTGCCTTTCTGTGGACTTGCTGTTATAGAAGAGATGAGCGGTGTACGTACCGAAGTGGCTGACCCCTTATTGGATTTTATTAGGTTACAGCAACCAAGAGCGGAGTTTGAACATTTTCAGCAACAGTTACTGGATAAGCTGAAAAAGAAATTTGGCTTATAACCAAATAAGTTTAGGTTTGCTCCTCGTGATGTGAGTCAGGAGCAAACCCTGCTTTTTAATAAGCAGCTGTAAATTGTTTGCGAATAAATTGCGGCTTTTCTGCTTCATCAAGAATGGCAACCGCAAGATCTTCAACTGAAATTTTGGCAGGAACGTTACCGTTCATCAATAATTGGTTGCCTGCAAGCCGAAATGTTTGTGTGCGCTCACCTGATTCTAACACCGCGGCAGGAGAGACAAATGTCCAATCTAGCTCGGGGGTGTTTTGCAGTTGTTGTTTGAACTCTCTGACCGCTTGCGCTCCCGGTTTGATTTCAGCAGGGAAGTCAGGGGAATCGATTAATTCTACTCCAGGAGCGATTTCAAGACTCCCAGCACCCCCTACGACAATAAAGCGTTTCACGCCAGACTGTTTGACGGCCTGTAAAATAGCCTGATTGCCTGTCACTGTATCTTGATATAGGTTTGGGTTTTGCCAACCGCCATTAAAAGCACTGATTACAATATCCTGCCCTTTAAGGCGTGCTGTTAGCCAAGCAATATCAGTAACATCCCCTGAAGCGGTGACTAAATGAGCATGTTGCTGTAGTTGGTTACTATGGCGAGAAATGGCTGTCACTTGATGTTGGCGAAATAAGGCTTCATTCACGAGAACCTTGCCGACGAAACCCGTCGCTCCAATAATCGATATTTTCATCATTTTCCCCGCAAGTTATTAATAACATTAAGCTATAGTTAAATTTTATAGCTGCAATTGGATCAGATTTCCTACATCGCTCTATTTGAGTATATCTCAATGTGGAGAAGTATAGTGGTATTCCCTTAACCATTTACTGAACATTACGCGCAGTTTTCGGGGGAAATAATGGAAACGCCCTGAACACTCAGGGCATCTTAGCTAGACAGGTTGTTATTTGGCATCCCTAAACAGTTTTAAGATGATACTTGTGATAATGGCAATAACGCCACCTAATGCCGTTTCCAATACCCTATCAAATAGCAGTACATAGGCAGGGTGTCGCCAATAGATGACCTGTTCAAGCACGGAAAGGATCAAACTTGTCACGATAAAGGTCATAAAAGTATAACCATGATGGAAACTCATCGGCATTAAAAAGGCAAAAACCACAATAGCGGTAAGACCAATATAAGGCATCAAAGGGGTATTGAATAAAAAATAAAGTAAAATAACCGAGAGCAAACTACCCGCAACACGTTGTAGCGTTATATGAATAATACTTTGTGATTTTGGATGTAGAACAAACACAAATGTCAGTAGCGTCCAATAAAAATGGCCGAGCTCCAACATCCGAGGGATCGCTAACGAAAGTGATAAACCAATAGCATAAGTCATCGACCGAGGAATAATGTATTTGCGTAGCGTAAATAAATTTTGTTCGACGAGGCTACCAGTAAGGATAATATGGCGATGCATCTTCTTACTTAGCAGGTAACAGGTCATTAGGGTGACGCTGCTCCCAATTAAAAAACCCAGTGCAAGGCTCTTTGATATATCCGGTAGAACCGTTCCAATGGTTGACATGATAATCATAAATTTCATCGTCAAATCCATAACGGGATCGGTTCCATAGAGTTGATAATAAATAAAAGAGAAAATAGCTAGGTAAACATAAAAGCTGGTGCCTAACCGTAAGGTATCCCCAATAAAAATGGCGAGCATGATCATGGCTAACCAAAAAGCCGTATAGAAATAGTTTTTATACTCTTTAGCGGCGTTAAAAAGGTTAAAGGCATATAGTGTTGAGAAAGCGGCCCACATAGAAGCTTGTACATCCATAATGGCGAAAGCAACTGCTGCACTTAATAGCATACAGCCACTAAACATAAGACCGTCATTAATCGCTGGTATTTTCCTCATAAAAAGATGCTCACAAATTGCGGTGTAAGTTATTATTTATTAAAGTAAATTTATACTATCATAAATATCAGCCAAAGGTCTGTACTCAATCAATTAGAATGAAAATAGACACAAAATGCCAAATTCCATCTAACGGTATTTTTTGCCATCTAAAAATTGCATAATAATCTAAGAGCATGTCATTAGAATTAAAATAAGGAATCTGTAATGCAAGTGAATCCCCATGATTTTGTCTGGATCAGCAGCCTTGATGATTTACCCGTGGAATCACTGCCGGAATGGGTTATTTCTCAATGGAATAAGCAATTGCCATTGGTCGTGCGCCGAGAAGCAACGGATGAAAATAAACTTTCAGTGGGTATTCGAGGGATCAAACCGGGACAGCGTGTTATTACTCAAATAGATAAGTCAGCAATTACTCATATTATGAATGTAGAGTCTCTCGTTTCTAACTCACGAGAATTACAGCGTTCTATGTTTATCGCATTACCGCCAGTACAAGTATTATTATTACTTTCACAGCATAATTGGCCATGGAAATGGGCGGTGACAGGGAGCTGTGCCTATACATTAGTGACCGATATTCAAAGTATGCTCGCAGATTGTGATTTGGATGTTTTGATCCGTTGCCCTACGCGCCACAAAAAAGAAGACTTTGCGGAGTTTGCCATTAAAGCGAATACGCCTTTATGCCGCATTGATATACATGTTGAGACACCAAAAGGTGGTTTCTCTTTGGCAGAATGGTTTAAAAACGAAAAAGTCACGCTTCATACGCCGAATGGCGATGTCATGACAGCAGATCCATGGGATGAAAACCTGTAATTGATGGTGTTACAACCGATATTTGCGGGCGATTTAGCCATATTGAACAAAAATTAGTTTTGATGCTCGTACAGATGATTTTTTTATAAACAATCGGTTAAGTTGGGCTGCAAACAGCCCAATCGTATTAGATATGTTCAACGCTTGGCTCTTCAAGCCCTGCTCGATACCATTCCTGCATTGCCGGTAACGCTAGCATGCGGTCAACCCATTGTTGAGCGGCATTACTCATAGGCAGTTGATAACTACGGATCCTAAAGGCGACAGGGGCGTAAAAAGCATCCACCGCCGTAAATTGATTTCCTGCTAGCCATGGTCCACCAAAGGTCGTAAAGCCTTCTTGCCATAACTGTTGAAGCCGATTAAGGTCGGCTTGTAATTCTCGAGAAAGTTTTTCTAATGGAGCTTGGTGAGTCAGATTCATCGGGCATGTTTGGCGAAGCGCCGTGAATCCAGAGTGCATTTCTGCACTAGCGCAGCGAGCCCATGCACGTGCTTGTTTATCAGCAGGCCATACTTGAGGGAACGCTTCATAGAGATACTCACAAATCGCCAGCGAATCCCAGATCGTTTGCTTCCCATCGACTAAGCAAGGAACAAGGCCAGTGGGCGAGAAATTTTTAAACTTATCGTGGCTACTTTTCCCTCTACCAGTTTCAAAATAACAGAGGTTTTCATCGAAAGGGATACCGAGCGTTTTGAGCAAAACCCAAGGGCGTAGTGACCACGAAGAGTAATTTTTATTAGCAATCCAAAGTTTGTACATAGTATGACCACCCTATATCGGTAGAATAATGAGAGGGAAGATAGTGGCTAACAAGCCCATTTAATTTAAGTGTTTTATGGACAATGACAACGATTTATTAGACAGAATACAAAATTAGGTTATATTTTTTTTATATAAGTTATAACGAAAATTATAGTTGCAATAAGAGTAATAAAAATAAATGGTTTCTTTTATTTACATAAACTGAAGATAATTTTATTTACATTAAATGATTGGCACTAGACAAATTGAAATTTATTGAAAAAACGATAATGTTGATAGTATTTGAATATGTTCAACAAAATATTTGTTTAAGTTAGGGATAGGAATAATTTAAAAATCCCCTTATGATTACGGCAGGTTATTAAAACAAATGATTACCTTTTAATTTATAAGGCTATTTATCATGCAATGGAAAAATAGTGCCACTCGTTATGGGCATATATCACTGCTCATACATTGGTTAGTTGCGATTGTTGTATATGGAATGTTCGCACTGGGTTTATGGATGGTGACCCTTGGTTACTATGATAGTTGGTATCATCAAGCACCCGAAATTCATAAAAGTATAGGTATTTTATTATTTATTGTTATGGCATTTCGTGTGATTTGGCGGTTTATTTCTCCGTCACCTAAACCGCTTGAGAGTTATAGTCGTTTAACCAAAATAAGTTCAGCGATCGCACAAATATTAATTTATGTGATTTTATTTAGTATTTTGATCAGTGGTTATTTAATCTCAACTGCTGATGGCCAACCCATTAGTGTTTTTGGTTGGTTTGAAGTACCCGCTTTATTTACTGGTGCAGCAACACAAGCAGATACAGCAGGGGATATTCATCTTTATCTTGCTTGGGCAGTTGTTTTGCTATCACTTTTACATGCCTTTGCAGCATTTAAACATCACTTCTTTGATGGTGATATTACTTTAAAAAGAATGTTGGGTTTTAATCCCGATAAATAAACGTGGAGAAAGATATGTTTAAGAAAACGGTTCTTGGTCTGGCAACTGGAGCATTATTTTTAACAGCAGGTTCTGCATTAGCTGAAACCTATAAATTTGATAAGCAAGGTCAACACGCATTTATCGAATTCCGTATCCAACATTTGGGTTATAGCTGGGTTTATGGCAGCTTTAAAGACTTTGATGGTAGCTTTACCTACGATGCAAAAGATCCTGCAAAAGACAAAGTCGAGGTGACAATTAAAACGGGTAGCATCGATACTAACCATGCTGAACGTGATAAGCACCTACGTAGTGGCGATTTCTTGAATGCGGCGAAGTACCCAGAAGCGAAATTTGTCTCTACTGACGTGAAAAAAGAGGGTGAAAATTACAAAATTACAGGTGATTTCACACTCAATGGTGTCACTAAACCTATCACTTTAGATGCTAAATTGATGGGTGAAGGTAAAGACCCTTGGGGTGGATACCGTGCTGGTTTTGAAGCACAAGGGAATATTAAACTGAAAGATTTTAACATCAAATCAGACTTAGGTCCTAAATCTCAAGAAGTTGAGTTGTTAATTTCAGTTGAAGGCGTGCAAGAGAAGTAATGATTCTTTAGCCTAAAATGCCCTCAATGCGACCCGCGCATTGGGGGCAATATATTTGGATTTTTAATTTCCTTTTTTCCTATAGCTTAATGACTTTGTAACAGGGTAGAATACATTAAAAATCAAATGGCTTGATCGTAAGTGCTTATTTAGGATAAGTCAGTTGAGGCGATTTATTAGTCAGGCATTGTTATAAAGGTATAGGCTCTTGGAGACAAATAATTCACGTAAAACAGCACTGATTGTTGTTGTTATTTTTATCGCGTTTGCACTCGGTTTTTATTGGTTGGGCAAAGATAACAATACATTATCAACACAAGCAGAGGCTGAAGTTCAATCAAGCTCTTTAGAGGCACCATTAAGCGTTGCTCAGATAGAGGCATTATCTGATATCGAAAAAGATATGCCGGTTATTAAAACGATAAAAAAAATCAATCCTGATGTTTATCAAGCCATAGAAAATATTGTTCGTGATTACGATCCTTCTAATGAACTACTGAGCCGACATATGTTTGATCAGATAGTGGGTAGTGTCATGAAGCTCGTGACTGAACGTATCCCTTATGCTTCGGATGAATCCATCATTAATTTTACCAGCAAAGTGAACGATTATTTAAATGTGCTGTTGGAAGCAGACCCGTCAGGAAAAACCTGTTTCTATTCACTGTTCCCATATTTGCGTGATTCAGCGGCGATTATGCCACCACAAAAAAGTCATTCGGTCCTCCTTAAACAATTAGAGGCAACCAATGAATTACTGATTTCCAGTGAAGCTGGCGTTAAACAGCCGACATTGTCGAATGAAGAAAAAAACACAATTCTGACGAATATTCAGGCTAAATTAACTGCAAAATATGGTAAGAAAACCTCATTACTAGGGGATTTAGAAAAAGCTAAGCAGCAACCGGCCGTCACTTGCCGTATTACAATGAGTTTTTACGATCACATTTTGGCGATGCCAGATAACCAGAAAAAAGCGGCCTTTTTACGCTCTCTATTCGCTGGCACGAATCAATAATCAGTGACGCAATATCTCATCTTAAAATGATGGGATATTGCGTCATCATGTTATTTCCCTGCCAAATATGACGGTTTAATAGACAAAGTCGAATATATCCTCACATTAATGAATGTATTTTTTGAAGCTAAATAGCCTTTAATTGTTATTGAATGTTTCAAAAGGTTGATTCGTCCTGCGCATAGCTCATAATTCTTCTATACTTTTATCATCAAATTATATTTTCAATTTTATGATGAATATGAACATGTTAATTGAGCCAAGTTGATACATTTTATTTATTCAGTCCATCACTGTTTGACGATGTGTAAAGTCTATTGGCGGTAACTCTTTGTTTCTAGGAGGTCAGATGTCGTTTGTTAAGAAAAGCATGGTTGCACTACTCACCGCGGCCGCAGTTTATGTTCCCTCAGTTGTCACTCAAGCATGTACGCGCGTCGTGTATTTAGGTGAAGATCAGCAAACCATGACAGCGAGGACGATGGACTGGAAATATGATATTGGGACTAATTTATGGATATTTCCGCGAGGAATGAAGAGAGAGGGTATCGCTGGGCCTAACTCCCTAAAATGGACGTCAAAATACGGTAGTGTGATTGCATCAGGCTATGATATTTCAACGACCGATGGGGTGAATGAAAAAGGTTTAGTGGCTAATTTATTATGGCTTGCAGAATCACAATACCCGCCAGCGAATGATAAGCAGCCAGCGCTCTCTATCTCATTATGGGCCCAATATATGCTTGATAACTTTGCGACGGTGGCTGAAGCGGTAGAAGCATTAGAGAAAACACCGTTATTGGTTATGACCGATAACGTACCCGGGCAAGACCGTTTAGCCACTTTGCATTTATCATTGTCAGATGCGAGTGGTGATAGTGCGATTGTTGAATACATTAATGGTAAGCAAGTTATTCACCACAGTCGCCAATATCAAGTCATGACAAATTCACCTATTTATGAAAAGCAATTAGCTATGCAAGAATATTGGCAAGGAATAGGTGGTACGGTTATGTTGCCGGGCACAAACCGCTCAGCGGATCGGTTTGCACGTGCACAATTTTATATTAATGCTATCCCACAACAGACAACACCAAATAAAGCTGTTGCCAGTGTGTTCGGCGTTATTCGTAATGTGTCTGTTCCTTATGGATTAACCACAGAAAACTCACCTGAAATTTCCTCGACTCGCTGGCGGACTCTAGTTGATCATAAACGTCAACTCTATTTCTTCGAATCCGCTCTAACCCCAAATATCTTTTGGACTAACCTTAAGAAGATTGATTTCTCTGCTGAAACGGGCAAGGTGAAAAAACTGACCCTCGGTGCTGAGCAGAGTCATATTTTTTCTGGCGATGCGACCAATGAGTATGTAGAGAGTGAGCCTTTTGAGTTTTTAGGTTTATCAGCAAAACAACTGGGTTATTAATCTTCCGCTATCAACCTTCTGGTTTTCCAGAAGGTTGATTCTGATCAAGCTACCAAACATCATCTTATGAAACCTTTGCAGGTCGATTAATAAAGTTATAAGATGTATTTAATATGCAACTTAAAGGTGATGATATGAGCGAGTTAGTTTGTTATAAGACTATGCCTGTGTGGGATAAAGCCTCTCTTCCTCTGATGTTTCAAGAGCGCCATAACACGAAAGAAGATACCTATGCACAACTTCGAGTACTAAAAGGATCACTCGATTTTGTTATTTTTTCAGAAGACGGTAGCGAGCAAAAATTTACATTTGATATTAATAACCAACCACCGATTATTGAGCCTCAAGTTTGGCATCGAATTTCGGATTGCAGCGATGATATGCAGTGCCAACTCTCCTTTTTATGTCATCCCGATATCAAATTCTATAAAGAATATGGCTTAACTATCCCACATTCGGAAGTGAGATTTTTGTGTGAAAATAACCTGTCTCAGCCATGTAAAACGTTAGATTTAGGATCAGGACGTGGACGCAATAGCTTCTATCTTGCATTGCAAGGTTATGACGTGACAGCGGTAGATATTAACCCACAACATATTCAGGCCATTGAATTTGTCAAAAAACAAGCTGGTATAGAGAATATTAAAACTGCGATTTATGATATTAATAGCCATCAAATCAAAGACGATTATGATTTAATCATCTCTACCGTTGTATTAATGTTTTTGCAGCGTGAACGTATTGCGGATGTTATTGCTAACATGCAAGCACACACATTACCGGGTGGTATTAATGTGATCGTATGTGCTGCTGAAACGCCAGATGCTCCTTTAGATTTGATCCCATTCAAATGCTTCCTCAAAGCAGGGGAGTTGCATGAATATTACAAAGACTGGGAGATTTTAAAATATAATGAAAATCCTGGTCATCTGCATAGAACGGATGCGCAAGGTAACCGTATAAAACTTAATTTCGCGACATTAATTGCCAAAAAGCGGTAGTGTTTGATTAGGTTAAGACAATTGCGGGATGTGTAAAACATCCCGCTGGTTGATTAAGCTTAGCTCGCCGCTTTGGTTTGCTCTGCTGATTTTTCTTGTGCACTTCTTTGCAATGTTCTTTCTAATAAAACCGAGTAAAGTGGTCTACCACCTAAAAATTGTGCCACCATGGTCGCGCCTAGACAGGTAATAATCATAGGTAAAATAAGTTGGTAGTTACTGGTCATTTCGAGTACTAACACTAACCCCGTTAGCGGCGCTCTGACTGTCGCGGCAAATAAAGCGCCCATACCCGCAATAGCAAAAGTACCCACTTCAATGTGGTAATCCGGAAAAAGCTCTAACACGCAGTAACCGTAAATGCCCCCGAAAAGCGTACCTAAAGCGAGTAGTGGAGAGAAAATACCACCGGGGGCACCAGAGCTAAAGCTGATAGAGGATGTGAGGAAGCGTAGGGCAAAAAACAGTATTAAGACCGATACAGTAAAACTTCCTGCTACCATTTGATGGATCACAGAAAAACCGCCTCCAACAACTTCAGGAGTATAAACACCAATAGCACCACAGCATCCACCGATTAGGCCTCCCATTAATACAAAACGAGAAACTTTATTTTGATAAAATGCGAGGAATTTCGTTTGTAGATAAAGCAAAAAGCGGTTAAAGCAAATACCAATCACCCCAAACAGCATTCCTAAAATTAAATAAAGCCATAATGTATTTAAGGGGGCAGATGAAAATTGTCCAATATTTAAGATGGCGGCTTGACCACTGATTAATTGGTAGACAATGGTAGAGGTAATTGAACCAATAAACACCGCTTTTATGGATATTAAGCTATATTTAAACTGTGGACGCATCTCTTCAATAATAAATAAGATACCTGCCAGTGGGGCATTGAACGCCGTTGATAGCCCCGCTGCTGCACCCGCAGCTAATAACGTATGACGTGATTCATTATCTTTAATACGAAAAATATCATAAAACATTTGGCTGATATTGGCGCCGAGCTGTACTGTTGGGCCTTCGCGGCCTAGCACCATTCCAGAGCCTAATGCACCTAATCCACCAAAAAATTTCACGGGGATAACGCGCCACCATCGTACAGGGCGTAGGTCTTGTAATGCGCCTTCAATTTCAGGTATCCCTGATCCCCCTGACTCTGGTGAAATTTTCTTGACGAGATAATAGCCTATCATCGCTAATATTGCAGATACTGCAAACATAGCAGGAATAAGTAGCCATTTGTCGGTAATAAGTTCATTAACAGAACTGCTTCGATAGTTGCTCACCCATGTTGTGCCTAGTTCAAATAAGGTTCCCACCAAGCCAACAAATGCACCAATGACCGCGGATAAAAGCAATATGCCAAATGGGGTCTTATTAGATTCTTTTAATCGTCTGAGTATTCCGAAACGATATTTCATTGCGGATTGACTCATTGAACTTTGTTCAGACATCTTTTTATGACTCTCTATTAGTGATGTATAGCAACTTATTGTAATTTTAGTATGACAAGCAGTATGTCAAACCATACCACAATTTTATTGTCAGGTATTTTATTTAATAAACAAAGCAAATAAAACGTAAGACTTTACTTTTTTTAATTATTGGAATATGACGTTATTTAATTAAAGTGAAATTAATAAGTCATAAATGTGTAATCATTTATAATATCTGTATAAAGTAAGCTAGTTTAAGTAAATAATAAGGGATATGCGCTAAAGTTTATTAGATTTGTTAATAAAATAATCGGTAAGTTAATATTTAAGTTGGGGAATGACAGGACGTTTGGGGATAATTGCGTATGATGGAATTCACCCCACTATGAAAACCATAATGGGGGTGAATTACTTAAATAGATTTAAAATTGGTAAATTAAACCTAAGCCAAGCACATTGTCTGTATTGATACCATAGTCATCGGTGAATTGGTTATCTTTTAATAAATTGATTTTGTAATCAATGACAGCGGCCATATTCTTGTTGAAATCGTAGGATGCACCAACCGCAATATACTTCACTAAGTCTTTATTGCCATAATTACCTAGGTTTTTACCTTTAGATTGGTTATAGCCAATGGAGGGGGTCAGGCCAAAATCGAACGAATACAATGCAACTAGTTCAAGATTTTCTGTTTTGTTGGCAATCGCCTCAGCGTCATCGTCGCCAAATCGGGTTGTGTTGAGTGTTTGCCCATACATCGCGGCTAAATATAACTCATCAAGTTCTAATTTACTGCCAAGGTTCCAAGCTTCGGCGCGTTTTCCTGTTGCTCCCGTTTTAATATTATTCTGGCTTGGCGTACGCGATGAATTTGAATAACCGCCACCAATTGAGAGACCCCAACCTAATTCATAAGCGGTAGAAAAACCGTAGCCATCACCATTGTTATCTAATGCGCTTGAGCCGGTTGATTTATTTTGATCGCCATTTTTACCTTGGTACTGTAGAGCGAAGCTTAAACCATCAATATAACCAAAACCATTGTTATTACGATAAGTTAGTAAATTGCGGTTACGGCCCATCATGAAGGTATCTTCTTGATCCATGGTATCAGCACCCCAAAGTGGCAATACGTCTGTCCAAGCATTGGTATCATAAATCACACCATAATTACGACCGTAATCAAGTGAGCCGTAGTCTGCAAATTTTAATCCAGCGTACGCTAAACGATTTTGGTTATCATTACTGGTTTCCGCTTTATTGGTCGACGTTTCCCACTCAAAACGACCAAAACCAATTAACTGGTCTGTAATTTGCGTGTCACCTTTAAACCCTAAACGGACTCGTGAATCATCCCCATCTTCCCCGCTTTTTGCATCGGCAAAATAGTGGCGAACATCAATTTGACCGTAAACATCCAGTTTATTGCCATCTTTGTTATAAACCTCAGCAGCATTGGTAACACCCGCCGCGAATAATGTGCAGATAGTCACTGCAAGAATAGTCTTTTTCTTCATAAAAAATCCTTTAAGCCATTTACTAACTAAGTGAAATCTTTTTGTACCTAACAAATTAAGCGCGGGTATTATCAAGTTAACAAATCAAATTTAGCAAGTACTAATTCGAGCAAAAATGAAACTATTTATCTTAAGGATACTGTCATAAGGCTAATTTTCCTTATTTTATTAGTGAGATAGATGCAAATAGTTCTCATTTACTAAAAACATTAATATAGATCAATAAAGCATCAGATAAGCTTTAAATCCGCTTTCTTATTATCGAAAAAGGTTTAATCTTAATGTTGTATTCAAAATGCAACTTATGAGGCAATGAACATGTACTGTGTGCAATGTGAACAAACAATTAGAACTCCAGCTGGCAATGGCTGTGCATACGCGCAGGGTATGTGCGGTAAAACGGCGGAAACGTCTGACCTGCAAGATTTATTAGTGGCTGTACTACAAAGTCTGTCGGCGAGTGCAGTTACGGCCCGTGAATTGGGAATTATTGACCACGATGTCGATAGCTTTGCTCCTCGAGCTTTTTTCTCAACACTGACAAACGTTAACTTTGATTCAGAGCGTATTATTGGCTATGCACGTGAAGCGATTTATCTGCGTGATAAATTAATCAAGCAATGCCAAGCTAAAAATAGTGCCATTGTGTTTAATCACCCCCTGATTAATATCCAATTAAATGGCAACGATATTGCGACCTTGCAAAAACAAGCCGAAGCGTTCGCACTTGATATTGATAAAGCACAAGTGGGTGATGATATTCATGGCTTACGCATGCTTTGCTTATATGGGCTAAAAGGTGCTGCCGCTTATATGGAGCATGCTCATGTATTGGGCCAATATGATAATGAGATTTATCGTCAATATCATCAAATCATGGCGTGGCTCGGTACGTTACCAGCGGATATGAATGAACTGCTTGATAACGCGATGGCGATTGGCCAAATGAATTTCAAAGTCATGGAAATTCTAGATGCAGGTGAAACAGGGGAGTTTGGTCACCCTGTGCCAACAGAGGTCAATGTTCGCCCTGTTGCTGGTAAATGTATTCTTATTTCAGGCCATGACCTGAAAGATTTGAAAATGTTGTTAGAACAAACGGAAGGAACGGGGATTAATATTTATACTCACGGTGAGATGTTACCTGCTCACGGTTACCCTGAACTTAAAAAATATTCACACCTTGTTGGTAACTATGGTAGTGGTTGGCAAAATCAGCAAACGGAATTCGCGAAATTTCCGGGTCCTGTGCTGATGACTTCAAACTGTATTATCGACCCTGATGTCGGTCAGTATAAAGATCGTATTTGGACTCGCAGTATCGTGGGTTGGCCTGGAGCGAAACATTTAACGGGAGATGATTTTTCTGAAATGATCAATCAAGCTCTATCAATGAATGGCTTCCCATATACAGAAATTGAACACAAAATTACGGTTGGTTTTGGTCGTCAAACATTATTGAGTGCCGCTGATACCGTAATTGATTTAGTTTCACAGAAAAAATTACGTCACGTATTTTTAGTAGGGGGTTGTGATGGTAGCCGTGGTGAGCGTAGTTATTATACGGATTTCGCTCGCAGTGTACCGGAAGACTGCTTAATTCTCACGTTGGCATGCGGTAAATATCGTTTCAATAAATTAGACTTTGGTACATTGGAAGGCTTGCCTCGTCTACTAGATGTGGGTCAGTGTAATGATGCTTATTCAGCAATCATGCTTGCAGTGAACTTAGCCGAAAAATTAGGTTGTGGCGTTAATGATTTACCATTGAGCTTGATTCTGTCTTGGTTTGAACAAAAAGCGATTGTTATTTTACTGACGCTGTTGTCGCTGGGCGTTAAAAATATTTATACCGGCCCAACAGCACCTGGTTTCTTAACTGAAAACTTATTAAATGTACTGAACGAAAAATTCGGTATGCGTAGCATTACAACAGTTGAACAAGATCTAGCTGAAATTTTGCCTGCTTAATATTAAGAGTGAAGGGGGGATATTTCCCCCCAATTGGAGTGATAGGATGACAATGCCGAGTAGTTTATGTCCAAATAGAATGCAAATACATTCTATTCATCAAGAAACCTCCGATGTAT
Organism: Providencia sp. PROV268; assembly: GCF_028477805.1. Taxonomy (NCBI): domain Bacteria; kingdom Pseudomonadati; phylum Pseudomonadota; class Gammaproteobacteria; order Enterobacterales; family Morganellaceae; genus Providencia; species Providencia sp. PROV268. The sequence continues at coordinate 77,440 of NZ_JAMPLW010000006.1, read as the reverse complement.
GGACGATTAATTTAATCAATCACGACTTTTATACATATTCACCCGGTCAATATGCACTTGTTAGTATTAAAAACAGCGATGAAATCATGAGAGCTTATACGATTTCATCGACACCTGGGCAAAGCCGTTTTATCACGATTACGGTAAGACGCTTAGAACAAGGCACAGGATCATGCTGGTTAACGGGGGCAGTAAAACCCGGTGATTATCTATGGCTTTCTGACGCTCAGGGGGAGTTTACCTGTGCAGAGCTCAATAGTAACCAATATCTGATGTTAGCCGCTGGCTGTGGTGTGACGCCAATTATGTCGATGGTGCGTTGGTTGATGGCTAATCGGCCTCAGGCGGATGTCAAAGTTTTGTTTAACGTGCGTGATAGCCAACAAGTCATTTTTGCGGATGAATGGGATCAGTTGATTGAGCGATATTCATCTCGATTACAACTGTGCATTATGGCGGAAACGCCAGATAATGGTGGCGTCGCAGAAGGGCGATTAACCCTTGAGAAACTTTCTGCCTTGGTGCCGGATATTAGCGCTAGAGTGGTCATGACTTGTGGGCCTACACCTTATATGAAGAATGCTCAGCAATTCGCTAAAAGCCTAGGTGTACCTGCTGATCATTTCTTTATGGAACGTTTTTCGCTAGAGCCGGAGCCGGTTGACAGTGAAGACGTAGTGACATTAAAAATACGCCACCGTTTGGTCGATTTTAAAGTTCCTGTCGGAACGTCGTTGCTGTCGGCTTTAGAACAAAATAAACAGCCAGTCATTGCGGCTTGCCGTGCTGGTGTTTGTGGTAGCTGTAAAACAAAAGTACTCTCAGGCAATTATACGACGAGCAGTACCATGACATTGACAGAAGAAGAGATTGCGGCCGGTTATGTCTTGGCTTGTAGCTGCCAATTACAAGGTGATACAGAAATAGCGTAAGTGACCTCATCAATGAACTGTCTCATTATAGTGGCTAAGTAATGAGACAGTGACCTATGTATTATTTATTAAACAAAAATACGTAATTGGTTGTAAGTTATTATATAATAAAAGGTAACTGAATATCGATATAACACATTAAACGAGTTTATTTAAGTGTATATCCTTCAGGTATAAAATAAACGGATAATTTACTTAATGTGTTGATAGCTGATACTGCAATCTCTTTATTTGGATCTTGGCAAAGATTGATAATACGAACAATAGCTTCTTGGTGTTCAATAGTTGCTTTATAATCTCCTAACGCTGATATAGCGGCGATTTTTATCTCATCATTCACTCGAAATGTTAGATTTGTCAGCATACCGACAATGGTTCTGTCCATAATTAAAACTTCACTCTTTAATTAACCTTGCGGTATTTTAAAATAAAAATAAATATATTAACCACTAAATTAATATGTGATTATGTATTTTTATTTTGAAATACTAATAAGCTGAGACTTTTTTCGAATTAAATAATGCATTAAGTGCATTCTCTTATTAAGACGTTTTTTATGATGGTTGATTAAAATCAAATAAGATGTGACAGAAATAAAATAATTTACCTGTTTGGCGGGTTTGTTTTATATAGTATAGATTATTCAAAAAATTATAATAATGCAAATTAATATATTCAATATTATTCTTTTATCTTAGGATGAAAGATAAAATAAATTAGATAAAATCAAGTAATTTTCCTTTTTTGTCATTGCGTTATAAATTTATTAATCGAGTAACTACGTTTTTTATTCACGTGTAAAAAATAAGTCAAAAGCAGCGTATTTTGAACAGTGAATAAAATATTAATACATGCTTGGTTACATTTAGTAACGCGACGAATTGTTGTCATACATCAACTTAAACAAAACCTAAACAAGATAATCAACATGTGTTATTAATGCTATTTTCGGGGTGGTAATTAATAATCTTATGGTTATAATTCGCGTCGCATCAAAAGTGCAGTATCTCGTTAGGCGAGGCTCCTATACAAACACAGGTTACTGATCTGACGACGTCGAGAGACGCCCAAGATCAGGACAGGATATATCGAACGAAGGTATATCCCCATGTAACTTCCAATGTAAGTTGGATACGTTGTATAGTGCTAAAACCGAGACGTAGAGATAGCCACCGCATTCTCTCATCTGGTTTCGCCCCTATGTGAGTACTGTTTGAGTAAACAACAGTAACTAGGGACTAAAAAAATGACTTTCACTACCCAGAACAAAGCGGGATCTGTAGCAATTGCTCAGTCCGCAATGAAAGGCGCACGCCTGAATAACAACAACACTCAGCAACCAAAAATTGATGACGCAACTGTCAGCGCATATATGAGCCAATCTTATTTGCCTGTTTCTATTGCGGATTCTGTTGCTTGCGTGAAAAAGAATTTGATCGAACACTTAGACGGTGAGCAGATCCCAACGTATTTATTTGTTGTTGATCAGGAAAATTATTTAAATGGTATTCTTTCAGTCAAATCGCTATTAGCGGCGGATGAAGGGTTGCTTGTATCCGATATTATGAGACACAACTACTTTTCAGTGGCGCCTGATCAATCACGTCATGATGTTTATGATCTGATCAACCATAGTGGTTTGGATATGATACCCGTTGTTCAATTTGGCAAATTGATGGGGGTATTACGTCCTCAAGATATTGCTGAATTAATTGAAGATGAGAATACGTTAGACGCACAACTTCAAGGGGCGACTACACCACTTGAAGAGCCTTATTTAGCAACCAGTCCTATTACGTTATGGCGTAAACGTGTCGTATGGCTATTAATGCTATTTGTTGCGGAAGCGTATACCGGTACAGTATTAAAAGCCTTTGAAGAGCAATTAGAAGCTGCGATTTCTCTGGCCTTCTTTATTCCATTATTAATTGGAACGGGCGGGAACAGTGGAACGCAAATCACTTCAACCCTTGTCAGGGCGATGGCGCTAGGGGAAGTGAGCCTACGTAATTTGGGCGCGGTATTGAAAAAAGAAGTATCAACCTCTTTCTTAGTGGCCGTGACTATTGGTGCAGCTGCTTTGATTAGGGCATGGATACTGGGTGTGGGCGCTGAAGTGACGATTGTAGTAAGTCTAACTATTGTTGCTATCACCATGTGGAGTGCAATTGTTTCTTCGATTATCCCAATGGTATTGAAGAAATTAAAAGTTGACCCCGCAGTAGTATCTGCGCCGTTTATTGCAACCTTCATTGATGGAACGGGTCTAATTATTTACTTCGAAATTGCCAAATTGGTAATGACGGAGTTCGCCTAAAGACACACCATCGACTTGATGCGGCAGTGTTATTCAACATCTGCCGCATTCACCCACTCATTCTGTTTTAAAACCTCCCCACATTTTCGGCACAAATACTGATTCTCCCCTCTGACAATTTTATTATGCCTTCTAATGGTTAATTCGTGCGTTGTGGAACATGCACAATGGTAGGTAAAAGTGCGACTTTTGACGGACGTGACTTCAAAGCGATGTGTACGTTTTGCGGGAACGTCTAAAACGTGTTCCATCATCCACTTCCACTCTTTGCCATGGGGAGCAATACCTTTACGGCCAAAGACTTGATACACTAATAGATGAGCCAACTCATGAGGGATCACCTCATTAATGAAGCTATCACCATTTTCAATCAGTAAGACAGCATTTAAACGAATTTCCCACTCTTTTAAGTAGGCACTCCCTGCTGTTGTTCCTCGCTGCTTATAGTTAAGTGTTGGTTCTGGAAAGATTTGTTCCAGCTTTTGTTGGGCTAAATTCAGTTTTGCCCTCAGCATGCGCATGGCTTTTTGTTGAAGATAAATGGGGATTCGAACGGTTTTCATATAACTAAGCATAATATAAGCCGATATGAGGAAACAAGCATTATTGGCTATCATTATATAAAAATATATATTATATTTTATGATAATGTATTTATTGGGAGGATTTATGAGCGAGGACTCTACAAACCAATTGCTTTTGGCGATGAAGCAGGCTGCAACACAAACGTCATCATTGCTGAAAACATTAGGTAATCCGGATCGATTACTTCTGTTATGCCAGTTAACGCAAGGTGAGGTGTGTGTGAGCGATCTTGAAACGTCGCTGGGCATACAGCAACCAACCCTTTCTCAACAACTAACGGTATTGCGTCATGAAGGGCTCGTGACGACACGTCGTGAAGGTAAACGAATTTATTATGCGATTGCCGATGAAAAGCTCTTCACGTTACTGAATACACTTTACCAACTTTATTGTCCGGTTCAGGAGAAATAATGATGTCTATTGATTGGGCTAATTTTACCCCTTGGTCAGCTGCGATGGGGGGCTTATTAATTGGCGCGGCAGTTTCCCTATTACTTCTTTTTAATGGCAGAATTGCTGGTATCAGCGGTATTTTAAGTGGCGTTTTAAAACCGATTGCAGGGGATACCGCTTGGAAGGTGGCATTTGTGCTCGGGATTATGGCGGCTCCTGCTTTATTTACGCTCTTTTTCTTTTCACCGGAAGTGTCGATCACGACGAGCACCCCTATCCTTATCCTCGCCGGTTTATTCGTCGGCTTTGGTACGCGATTAGGGAGTGGCTGTACAAGTGGTCACGGAATTTGTGGTATGGCGAGGTTTTCTCGGCGTTCGATAGTTGCGGTTATCACTTTTATGTTAGTGGCATTTGCGACGGTAGCGGTTATAAATTTATTGGGATTAAGAGGATAAAGTTATGCCAGTTATTATCGCATTAATCTCAGGTTTATTATTTGGCTTGGGGCTATTATTAGCGGGGATGGGAAATCCGGCTAAAATTCTTAGCTTCTTAAATATTACGGGTAATTGGGATCCTTCTTTATTAGTCACTATGGCAGTGGCGATGGTGATCAGTGCAATTGCATTTGCCTTCGCCAAAAAACGTCAAGCTAGTGTATTAAAATGCCCTATGCAGATCCCGACCAATCAAAAAATTGATAAGCCTCTAGTGATAGGGAGTGTGTTATTTGGACTTGGCTGGGGATTAGCCGGTATTTGTCCTGGGCCTGCATTGCTATTAACGGGGATGGGGTTAACACAAGGGATCATTTTTACATTAGCCATGATTGCGGGCATGTCTGTTTTTCAATTATTCAAAAAATAATAGCGTCAGCCCCAAATTTAAAGGGGCTGAATTTTTTATTAAAGATTAGTGATATCTATTAAATAACATTTCTGCTTTTCTATTTTCATATAAAAATATATCTATTCATATTTAAAAAAATACTTATCATGATAAATATTTAATTTAGCTCGTTGATTTATTCATAAAAAACGCTTTTAAACTGATAATAATATAAATGAACCGTGTGATGGCTATTAATCGCACTGTTTAAAAAACATTTATTATAAAGTGAATAAAGAGGTGCATTATGAAAAATCAATTTAAGCATCTTATATCCTTAAGCTGTTTAGGATCGCTATTACTAGGCGTTTCTCAGTTTGCCCTAGCACATGGTTATACAACAGAGCCACCAAGTCGTGCTTATTTATGTTCGGTGCGTAATACCACTGAATTAAAAAATACGGGCTGTGGCAATCAAGTACCTTATGACCCACATAGTTTTGAAGCACCAAAAGGATTCCCTGAGGCTGGTCCGGCTGATGGAGTCATTGCCAGTGCTGCGATAGCAGCTCACTCTGAAATGGATGAACAGTCGCCGACCCGGTGGGTAAAAAGTGAGCTTAAAACGGGGAAAAATACCTTTGCTTGGTATTTAACCGTTGTGCATTCTACCGATAGCTGGCGGTATTTTATCACTAAGCCTGATTGGGACCCATCACAGCCACTCACACGCGATTCTTTTGATTTAACGCCTTTCTGTGTCAAATATGAAAATGGTGTTAGACCACCAGTCGTCACAGAAATCGAGTGTGATGTGCCGAAAGATCGCTCTGGCTATCATGTCATCCTTGCGGTGTGGGATGTTTATGATACGTCAAATGCATTCTACCAAGTTAGTGATGTCAATATCAGCGATTAATATCGAACGATTAATTGTTGAACTCAATAAAATATCCCGTATTCCTTAACACATTAAGGGGTAAAACATGTTTAGACTAAATAAGTTAATGCTAGCAGCACTTATCGGTCATTGTGCTACTCAGTTTGCATATGCAGCGTTGCCCGGAAAGCCCACAATTCAATGGATGGATAACACCTATAGCATTGTTGAAATTAACCCTAATGAGGATAAATATGAATTATTAGTGACGAGAAAAGAGGCGGCAACTTTTAATGTCTCCTGGGATTTATGGTATGGAGATTATGGAACTACGGCAAAAGTGTATTTGAATGACCAAGAGGTATGGAGTGGTCCTTCAACCAGCTCTTCAGGTCAAGCAAGCCTTTCAATATCTAAAGGCGGGAAGTATAAATTGAAGGTTGCACTATGCAATGGCGACGAATGTAATTTTAGTGATGTGGTTGAAATTACAGTCCAAGATACAGATGGAAGTCATTTTGCTCCGTTGCAAACGCAACTTTTAGAAAATAACCAAGCTTACAAGCAAGACTCAGGAAAAGTCGTTGCTGCATATTTTGTTGAATGGGGAATATATGGACGGAAATTTTCTGCCGATAAAATACCGGCACAAAATCTTACTCATATTTTGTATGCTTTTATTCCTATATGCGGCGGAAATGGAATTAATGATAGCTTAAAGCAAATTGAAGGTAGTTTTGAGTCATTGCAGAAGTCATGTACAGGTAGGGATGACTATAAAGTGACTATTCATGATCCTTGGGCTGCAATTAATGTCTCTCAAACAGGAACTTCATTGTCATATAAAGGTAACTTTGGGCAGTTAATGGCAATAAAGCAAGCCTATCCCCATTTGAAAATATTACCTTCTGTTGGTGGATGGACATTATCAGATCCATTTTATGCAATGAAGGATAAAACCAAACGAGACAAATTTGTAACGTCTGTCAAAGAGTTTTTGTTGACATGGAAATTCTTCGATGGTGTTGATATCGATTGGGAATATCCTGGTGCAAATGGAGCCAGCACCACATTAGCGTCAGATAAAGATGGTGAAACTTATTTATTGTTGATGCAAGAGCTTCGCGCGATGTTGGATGAATTAGAGAAAGAAACCGGGCGCGAATATCAATTAACATCAGCTATTAGTGCCGCGAAAGCCAAAATAGATAAAGTCGATTTTGGTGAGGTACAAAAATCGGTTGATCACTTTTTTATGATGAGCTACGACTTTTATGGTGCATTTGATTTAAATACACTTGGCTACCAAACCGCACTTAATGCCTCCAGTTGGCGTCCAGATACGGAATATACAACGGTTAATGGGGTAAATGCTTTATTGAATCAAGGTGTTGATCCCGCGAAAATCGTGGTAGGTGCAGCGATGTATGGGCGTGGATGGACGGGGGTGAATGGCTATACCAACGGTAATCCATTTACAGGGAAAGCGACAGGCCCAGTTGCAGGGACATGGGAAAATGGAGTTGTTGATTATCGCCAAATCAAAAATCAGTATATGAGCGGACAATGGGTATATAGCTATGATGAAGTCGCAGAAGCGCCCTATGTATTTAAAGCATCAACAGGGGATCTGATTACCTTTGACGATCAACGTTCAGTGCAAGCAAAAGGGAAGTATGTGTTAGAGAACAAACTTGGAGGATTATTTGCATGGGAAATTGATGCGGATAATGGTGATATTTTAAATAGCATGAATTCGAGTTTAGGTAATAGTCTTGCTAAATAAATTGATATTAATATTTATTATAGAGGGAGTCTATTTCCCTCTATAATTATCCAGCGTTAAGTGAGCGCTGTTTTTCATAAAGATATACTTCTATAAGATCTATTATTTTATATTACCAATGACTTTTATTTTAATTCTATTTATTAATTATATATCTACTAAGAAAATTAATGACTATTAAGTTAGTAGATTAGGATGTTTCTTGATTGTTTATGAACAACATTATGATAGTTCTATATATGAAGTCGACTAAATATTAATGCGCTGAAATCATTGTATTAGCTATTTAAATTAATTAGGAGCTTATATGACTAGATTATCCGTGGATGCAATTAATATAATAAGCACTATCAAAAAAACAGGTTCTTTTTCAACAGCGGCAGATGTATTGCATAAAACACCGTCTGCGATTTCCTATCAAGTATTAAATATAGAAAGTCGATTGAAAGTTAAGCTTTTTCACCGTAATGGACCTGTAATTCGTTTAACTAAGGAGGGGGAATTTTTATTACAGGAGGGGGCATGGATCTTAAATGCAGTGCAAGATCTCGAAAATAGAGTGAGAAATATTCCAACATTTGATAACCAAATTCGTATTGTGGTTGAAAAATTTCTACCGCTAGATATCTTTGTTCAAGATATTCGTGATTATATTAAGGCAAATGGTGATGTTCATATTTCAATCCTAAGAGAAGCAATGACAGGGGCTTGGGATGCATTAAAAGAAAATAGAGCAGATTTTATTATTGCTCTTGGGGGGATCCCTGAAAACATAAAGGTAAGAACCCAGCTACTAGGAAAACTTAGTTTTGCCCTTTGTGTTTCCCCATCACATCCATTCGCTTCACAAAAAACGATAATAACGAGAAATCAGTTAATAAACGATATCCACGTTGAAATTGCAGATAGTAGCCATGAGCTATCAATTAATAGAGAAAAAGAAGTCATATTAGGAAGGCAAATATTGGTTTGCGATTTAGAAAGTAAATTAGTCTTAATTAAGCGAGGAATAGGGTATGGGTTTATTTGTCCTTCACATATTAAAAAAGAGTTAAAGAACCAAGAATTAGTCATTGTTCCGGTAGAGATCCCTAAAGATGATCAATTTATTTGGCTAGCTTGGCATCCATCAAGTCAAGGTGGTAATTTCTCTTGGTGGAAAGAGCGATTAATAAAGAAGATTGATACATCAAGTTTTATTGAAAATTTATCTACGGTATAATAGAAAGCATACATAATATCTTGCATATTGTAGGCTTGGATGACGCTGAGCTACCCTAGTTATAAAAATACCTAATATATCTAGGGTTGGCTTCTTCTACGATTTCATTACGTTTATTATTCCATAGTAAATAAACGTTTTCTCTATAGACACTACCGCCTTTAACTGGTTTTTATAACCACTTATCTCTTTCCACTATGAAATAAATATGAGATATGCGTTTCTAAGTGCGAATCATTGCTAATATAAAAATTATTACATGGCAATACTTATTCTATAGGTATGATAAGGCCCAAACGTGATGATTATATTCTTTAGCCCAATTAGTTTAGGAGAATTGTACTTTTGCTCAAGGAGTTCTAAAAATGAATTTAAGCGAGGAAATAAGATAGAGGATGAATAAAGAAATAAACCCCACAGTGTGGGGCTTATTGGTTTGGCTAATTATTTTAGGCCAGCAGCTTCACGTAAAATAGCGGCTTTGTCTGTTTTTTCCCAAGGGAATTGAGAACGACCGAAATGCCCGTAAGAAGCCGTTTGTTGGTAAATTGGATGTAGTAAATCCAGCATTTGAATCAAGCCGTATGGGCGTAAATCAAAGAATTCACGCACTAACAGAACCAGTTGCGCTTCTGGAACTTTACCTGTACCAAATGTTTCAACCATGATTGAAGTTGGCTCTGCAACACCAATTGCATAGGAGACTTGGATTTCACAGCGATCAGCTAAGCCGGCTGCAACAATGTTTTTGGCAACATAGCGAGCAGCATAAGCCGCTGAACGGTCTACTTTAGAAGGATCTTTACCGGAGAATGCACCGCCACCGTGACGAGCCATGCCGCCATAGGTATCAACGATGATTTTACGACCAGTTAAACCACAGTCGCCCATTGGCCCACCGATAACAAAGCGACCTGTTGGGTTGATAAAATATTTTGTTGTTGGCACTAACCACTCTGCTGGAAGAACTGGTTTAATAATTTCTTCCATTACAGCTTCATGTAAATCTTGCTGTTTAATATCTTCTGCGTGCTGTGTGGATAAAACAACCGCATCAATGCCAACAATTTCGTTGTTGTCATATTGGAAAGTGACTTGGCTTTTGGCATCTGGACGTAACCATGGCAGAGTGCCATTTTTACGAACTTCTGCTTGGCGCTGTACCAGACGGTGAGCATAAGTAATTGGTGCAGGCATCAGAACGTCAGTTTCGTTTGTCGCATAACCGAACATAATACCTTGGTCGCCAGCCCCTTGTTCTAATGGGTCTGCGCGGTCAACACCTTGGTTGATATCAGGTGATTGTTTACCAATCGCACTTAAAACCGCACACGAGTTTGCATCAAAACCCATGTCAGAGCTGGTATAACCAATTTCGCGAACGGTTTTACGTGTGATCTCTTCAATATCAACCCAAGCACTGGTGGTGATTTCTCCCCCGACCATCACCATACCTGTCTTGACATAGGTCTCGCAAGCAACGCGAGCTTTTGGATCTTGCTCAAGAATCGCATCAAGAACCGCATCAGAGATTTGATCGGCAATTTTATCAGGATGCCCTTCCGATACAGACTCAGAAGTAAAGAGATGTGTAGCCATGAGATTAATACCTTAAGAATTCGCTGATTGTAATTGGATGTTTTAACATCTAGACGTCTATTTTAATGTTTTAACAAAAAAAGTGCTACCTGTTTTTACGTTTGACAGAAAAACAATAAGTAAAAAGACGAGCCTTACAAATTTTATTTCTATTAAGCCAATAACGTTTTGCAATTTCTGCCTAATCAATGTATAAACAGCGACCGTGACGGTTAGTTAAAAATGTTCCGTTATATACCAGTAGGCGTACAATGTGCCTGCTATCTATCAGGAGTGTTTATCTTTCTCGCTATTGATAAAGATTAAACAGTTATATTGGGGGTTAATGGGTAATGATCCATAATCTACTGAATAACAGTAATCAGCAGCTAAATGCGGATCGCCGCGTGTTTTTGGCGTTTACTTTCCTGTCTTTATTTACTTCTTCTCGAAGTTACTATCATCTTCCTAGTACACCCTTGGCTATCAGTCAGTAACTGTCAGCCAAATGGTTGTATTTGTCACCGTTTAGATGTTCTAAGCACTTTAATTAATCCGAGTAATAGCTGTTTCCCCGACATAACTGCCTTGCAGAGCCACGTCTTAGGACGGGTCGCTGTCTGGCCGGAGAAAGCGTCACTCACCCCTCCATAAAGGAGTTTGTTATGAATGATAATATCGCTCGCAAAATGCGCCAGACGTACAACATCGCGTATTGGGGCGGTGGTTACTATCAGGTGAATGAGCGCGGAAATGTCTGTGTTTGCCCAAATCCTGATAACCCAGACACGTCTATTGATCTAGCCGAACTTGTTAATCAAGTTAAAGAGGAGCAGGAGCACTTGCGTTTACCCGCATTATTCTGTTTCCCACAAATCTTACAGCACCGTTTGCGCTCAATTAATGCGGCATTTAGGCGTGCTCGTGAATCGTACGGCTATACAGGCGACTATTTTCTGGTCTATCCGATTAAGGTCAACCAGCAGCGTCGAGTCATCGAATCATTAGTCAATTCAGGTGAACCGCTTGGACTAGAGGCAGGGTCGAAGGCTGAATTGATGGCTGTGCTAGCAAATGCCGGCCGTACTCGTACCGTTATTGTTTGTAATGGTTATAAAGATCGTGAATATATTCGATTAGCGCTTATCGGGGAAAAATTAGGTCACAAGGTTTACCTTGTTATCGAAAAAATGTCTGAAATTGAGGTTGTTCTTAAAGAAGCGGAAAGCTTGAATGTGACACCTCGTTTAGGCGTTCGTGCTCGTTTGGCGTCGCAGGGGTCAGGCAAATGGCAGGCAAGTGGTGGCGAAAAATCAAAATTTGGTTTAGCGGCAACACAGGTTTTACAACTTGTTGAAATTTTACGTCAGGCAGGTCGCCTAGAAAGTTTACAGTTGCTGCATTTCCATCTTGGTTCACAAATGGCGAATATTCGTGATATCGCGACAGGTGTCCGTGAATCTGCACGTTTTTATGTTGAGTTGCACCGTTTAGGCGTAAAAATTCAATGTTTTGATGTGGGTGGCGGCTTAGGTGTGGATTATGAAGGAACGCGCTCCCAATCAGATTGTTCAGTAAACTATGGTTTAAATGAATATGCGAATAATGTGATTTGGGCGATTGGTGATGCGTGTGAGGAGTTTGATTTACCACATCCGACGGTGATCACCGAATCAGGGCGTGCATTGACCGCACATCATACGGTCTTAGTTTCTAATGTGATCGGGGTGGAGCGAAATGAATTTACCAAAACATCTCCTCCCGATGAGGATGCACCGCGTTCATTGATTTCATTGTGGGAAACCTGGGAATCAATGCAGCACCAAGGTAATAGCCGTTCGTTACGTGAATGGCTCCATGATAGTCAGTTTGATTTACAAGAAGCGCATACGCAGTATGCTCATGGTGTACTCGACCTGACTCAGCGAGCGTGGGCCGAGGAGCTTTATTTGAATATTTGTCGTCGTATTCAACAAGACTTAGATCCCAGTAACCGTGCTCATCGTCCAATTATTGATGAACTGCAAGAGCGGATGGCTGATAAGTTCTATGTGAATTTCTCGTTATTCCAATCGTTGCCAGATGCTTGGGGGATTGATCAGGTGTTCCCCGTTTTACCGATAGAAGGCCTTGATAAGCCTCTTGACCGTCGCGCGGTATTATTGGATATCACTTGTGATTCGGATGGTATTATTGACCATTATGTCGATGGTGACGGTGTTGAAACAACTATGCCAATGCCTGCATACGACCCTGAAAACCCACCCATGATCGGCTTCTTTATGATAGGGGCCTATCAGGAAATTCTAGGTAACATGCATAATCTATTTGGCGATACAGCAGCAATCGATGTTTGGGTTGATAGCCAAGGCAACGTGCGTTATCTGCAAAGTGAAGAAGGCGATTCGGTCGCTGATATGCTGCAATATGTGAAGCTAGTACCAGAAGTATTGCTTGAAAGCTTTACAGAGCAAGTTAAAGGCACTGGGTTGAGCGAGCAGTTGCAAAAAGATTTCGTTGATGAGTTTGAGAATGGGCTTTATGGCTATACTTATTTAGAAGACGAATAATTGGCGATAAATAAACGGTAGCTAATCACAGGTGGTGTAGAGCCACCTATGAGTCTAAATAATAAAAGTATTTGCAGATTACAAATACTGATAGAGGAAGAGTGATGATTAATAGCACATTAGGTAATCAGGTCGATAATTCACTGGTTTCTAACGCATTTGGCTTTTTACGTTTCCCATTAAACTTTCAACCTTATAACTCAGATGCTGAGTGGGTGATAACGGGGGTGCCGTTTGATATGGCAACTTCTGGTCGTGCGGGCAGCCGTCATGGACCTGCTGCTATTCGTCAGGTATCTACCAACTTAGCGTGGGAAAGCCATCGTTGGCCATGGAATTTTAAACTAACAGAGCGCTTAAATGTTGTGGATTGTGGCGATGTGGTGTTTGCTTTTGGTGATGCACAAGACATGTGCGATAAGCTACAAGCACATACAGAAAAATTGCTGGAGGCGGGCAAGCGCTGCTTAACATTTGGCGGTGACCATTTTGTGACTTTGCCTCTGTTGCGCGCCCATGCAAAGCATTTTGGTAAAATGGCGTTAGTCCATTTTGATGCACACACAGACACTTATGGTAATGGTAGCCAGTATGACCATGGCACTATGTTCTACCATGCACCAAAAGAAGGGCTAATTGATCCGACTCGTTCTGTACAAATTGGTATTCGTACAGAGCATGAAAGTGATAACGGGTTTACAGTCATTGATGCCGCACAAGTTAATGATCGCGGTGTTGATGAGATGATCGAACAAATTAAATCTATTGTGGGTGATATGCCTGTTTATCTCACTTTCGATATTGATTGTTTAGATCCTGCTTTTGCGCCGGGAACCGGAACACCTGTCATTGGTGGATTAACCTCAGATCGTGCATTAAAACTGTTGCGTGGTTTACAACCGTTAAATATCGTTGGTATGGATTTAGTTGAAGTCGCACCAGCTTATGATCAATCTGATATCACTGCATTGGCCGCAGCAACCATTGCTTTAGATATGTTGTACTTACAAGCATCTAAAAAATAACCTATAGTTTGTCTGATTTTTAGGCTGCCTTCTAGGCAGCCTAATTTATTCTCAATAAAATAGATTGTTATTTAAACAAATATGAGGAAATAGCACTTTTTGCTATACCTCTTTGTGAGTAGTTCCACTTCGATTTGTTACCTATTTCCCTTTTAAAAGTTATTTCTTTCATAAATGCGAGTGATTATCACTCAATTACAGTCATATTTATCTCTATAGAACATAGTTGTAGTCTAATATCATGATTTTGTAACTTATTGTTAATCTTGCTAACGTATTAATCAGTTAGAGTCATTCATTTAACTATCCTTATTGGGAGAAAGCTTATGGCACTGAATAATAAAGTCATTTTAGTTACTGGCGCAGCACAAGGTATTGGTCGTGGTATCGCATTACGTTTAGCGAAAGAAGGTGCCAATATTGCACTTGTCGACCTGAAAAAAGAAAAATTAGCGGATGTGGCTAAAGAAATTGAAGCATTAGGCCGTAAAGCGACAACATTTGCTGCTGATGTCAGTAAGCGTGAGGAAGTTTTTGCCGCAGTTGCACATGCAGAAGCTGAACTCGGTGGTTTTGATGTAATGATCAATAACGCAGGGATTGCACAAGTTAAGCCTATTGCTGATGTACGCCAAGAAGATATGGATCTGATTTTCAAGATTAACGTCGATGGTGTGATGTGGGGAATTCAAGCGGCGAGTGAAAAATTCCAGCAGCGTAAACAAAAAGGGAAAATTATTAACGCTTCTTCCATTGCAGGGCATGACGGCTTTGCAATGCTAGGTGTTTATTCCGCTACAAAATTCGCTGTACGTGCATTGACCCAAGCCGCTGCTAAAGAGTATGCAAGTTCTGGCATTACCGTTAACGCATATTGCCCTGGTATTGTAGGTACGGACATGTGGGTTGAAATTGATGAGCGTTTTGCTGAAATTACAGGTGCACCAAAAGGTGAAACCTATAAAAAATATGTTGAAGGCATTGCATTAGGACGTGCTCAAACTCCAGATGATGTTGCTGGTTTAGTCGCATTTTTAGCAAGTGATGATTCAGACTATATTACAGGGCAGTCGATCTTGACTGACGGTGGTATTGTTTACCGTTAATCAAACCACTTATTAAGCAGAGCATTTTCTGTAAATTAACATTGTGCCTTGGCTAGTTAAAATAGGCCCAAGGCACAATTTAAATATTAATTCGCTATTATATTATAAACTATATTTCTCCTACCTTTATTAACAGTAGATAAAACTATTTTATTTATTGTTATCATCCATCAAAAATCTTTAGGTAATGCATTAATTAATAATATGTTCAGGCATGTTAGTCTCGTTTAGCATACTCCTTGTCGTCATTGTGAACTCAATGTTTTCAATAAAACAGTATTGATAGGATAAAGAAATTTATACATTTATTAATGGAAAACGAATAAGGAAAAACTATGCCACATAAAATTAAAGTGATGACATTTAATACCTATTTATTGCATATTCCTTTTTTTAGTATTGGCGCATCCACTCAAGATGCTCGCATTAATGCGATGATAAAAGATAATATATTCTATGATGTTGATATCGTTATTTTACAAGAGGTATTTAATACTCATTCAGCACAAAAGCTTTTTTCGGGTATGAGGAGTTTAGGCTTTTTTTACCACACACCGGTTGCCGCACAATATAATGAATCTGTTCTCTCTTATTGTGATTCAAACCATTGTTGGAATGCTAAAAAAGGTGAATGGGATATGGTTCAGCAGGTCAATTCAGGGATCGCGATAGTTTCCCGTTATCCTATAGTTTATCGTGAATATCAACTGTTTGATGATGCAGGATGCGGTGCTGACCGTTTCAGCGCTAAAGGTGGGGTGAGAGCCGTTATTGAAATAGAAGGTAAAATGCTTCAAGTCATAGGAACTCATCTGCAATCGGATGACAACTTCTGCCTAATGACCTCACCTTCATCCCATCGCAAAGCCCAACTTACTCAGTTAATTAATTGGGCTGAAACTTCAATCACTGAAGATCGTCAAATAACAATCTTAGGGGGAGATTTAAATATTAATTATGGTTCGGAAGAGTACGAGCAAGCATTAGATATTATTGGTTGGGGAGAACCTCACCATTTTAATCCACGACCGTCATGGGATTTTTCAACTAATAACGTGATTAGAGAAGCTTATCCCGATACTAGGCAAAGTTGGCATTTGGATTATATTTTTGCCAAAAATATGCGATCAATTAAACAGCAAACACGGGTGATCAAAAGCAAAATTGGTTATAACTATAATAATAAAGTCTTTTTTGATTATTCCGATCATTATCCTGTAGTGGCTGAAATTGAGTTGTGATAATTAGATATTTCAGCCACATATTTTTAAGGCGCCTTTATTGTGGAGCTAAATGGGTTAAGATGCGCTCTGCTTGTGTCCAGAGTAGTGAACCACCATCATCTTCTAACACGAAATGTTGGCAATTAGGGAAACGCGTTGCGAGGGTTTTACCAAAGTCTGGTGAATGAACAGTGCTTTCATCTTTCTCACCATACCACAGTGAAACAGGGCAATGGATCTCTTCAGGCTGGAAAGGCCAAGGCTGTAATGAGATCAATAAGTCTTGTACATAGCCTAAATTGCCTTGAAGAAAGGCTCGGTTCATACAGTCAGTATAGGCTTGCAAAAATGAGGGCTGATTGTAAACATTTTGATCAACCGTCGCGCTGCTATTGAGTATAAAAGCCAGTAACCAAGGTGCACTCACGTTTTTCTGTAACCAATCAGATAGCGCATCAGGTGTATTTCTGGCTTGCTCTTGCATATTGATAATATCGGCTTTTAATAAAGCACTTGTCGCGGGATAGTCAAATTGATCTTGCCCAGCAACAATAGATAAAGTGTTAGGGGTGCCATAGAAAGCTAATGCCATGGCAAATACAGCACCTTGAGAAAAGCCAATAACAGAATATTGCTCAATTTGCTGAGCTTGCAATAACGCGTCAATATCTGCCGCAAAACGTGAAAGCGATTTTTGTGGATCTTGTGACGATTCGCCTAGCCCAGCACGTTCAGGTACGATGAGTCGGATATTAAGTGGATCAAGTTGCTCAAGGCCAAAGCCTAACGTTCCACTCATACCCGCGCCAGTACAAAAAATAACAGGGAATCCCGTTCTTGGGCCTGATTCATACCAACTTAAGTTGCGGCCATCAGACAATTGAAGTGAACCTTGGCGCGTGTTTGTGAATGTGTTTGTCTGCATTGCTGAGTCCTAACTTATTTTGGGGCACGGGATGGTCACAATCAATGTGAAAGTGGCAAGGGTATATTTGATTGAATCTTAATAATGCTAGCCATAAAACGAATAATAAAATAATCGTCAGGTATAATGCAAAGCCAATTACGAAAAAGATTATTTGTTCTCTCAATAAGGAGCTGATATGGGGTTTTCAGATGCGGATAAGCAGTGCCTACTGGCGGTAAAAGGTGTTGGCCCAACAGTTATAAGTCGGTTAGAACAAATGGGATTTTCGACATTAACTCAACTGAGTGAAGCATCATATGAAGACATTTTAATTGCTGGGGCTGCTTTAACAGGCTCGAGTTGCTGGAAAAATAGTCCACAAGCGAAGAAAGCCGTAGAAGGGGCAATTGCTGCGGCGAAACAAGCCATCAAATAACCCTGATTCGGTAAAAGGGTTTCATTATCTAATTTGATAAAAACAACCTCTCTTTTTGCATGAAGTACTAAAAGGTTTGCTTTAAGGTTAGCTTAAAGCTAAATCATAATATTATTAACATCATGTATAAGAAAACTATTAGGGCAGTCATTATTATATTCGCTGTTATGGCGATGACTGCGAGCCCAAAAGGTATCAATATTTTTTCGAATCAATGTGAAGCCTATAAAGGGATACCAAAAAGAATTGCCGCAATGACATTCGGTGAGCAACTGATTAATCAGCAACGTGTTTTTTATACAATAACGTTAGTTGATGGCAAAAAAACGACGCAACAAATCGCCGTATTAAATACCATTGAGCATGAGCTAAACAAAAAAATGTTGGAGTTAATCCAAGCGGCTTTTGTCGTTGGTGCACCGGTTACGATACAACAGTGTGAGCAGGCGAGTATTGCAGGGTTAATGGTCGACTTTAACGGAGGAAAAACCATTAATCGATTTTAAAATGTCGAGCAAGCAATGGGGCGGTAAAGTCTTTTTTCAGATAGAAACCCCTCGGCAGCGTCATGATTGTTTGCCCAAATTCGCCAATACCCTCTGTTAGTGCTTTGCTATTTGCCGCTTTAGGGCGTATTTGTAGGACTTGTCCATGTCGAGCGGTGATACTTTCCACTTTGCCTAACACAATCAGATCCATCAACTCTTCCCAGTCTTGGCGCAGCAATTGCTCTTCCAAAGGAGAAGGGCTCCATAATAATGGGCTTGCGATACGACGTTGAGCGAGTGGTATTTGTCGTTCGCCTTCAATTGGAAACCATAAAACACGAGAGAGTTTTCGGTACACATGGCTATTTTTCCATGTTAACCCACTATTGCCTGTGAGCGGTGCGACCGCCACAAATGTGGTTTCAAGGGGCATTCCATTTCGGTCAATAGGGATGGTTTTTAGTTCGACACCAATATTGGCGAAATCTTGTTCGGGTTTACTGCCAGCGGTAGCTCCTAAAAAATATTCTAACAGCATACCCACCCAGCCTTTGTCACGTTTAAGATCGGGCGGCATAGGTAAGCCAGCGTATGCCGCTAATTCACCAAGAGTATAGCCAGCGAGAGCTTGTGCCCTAGCCATTAAAACGGACTCATTTTCAGGAGGGGATGGTGGTATAAATGGCATAATACGATTAAATAGTAACCAGAAAAAATTCACAGGGTAGCAATAGTATATCACTTTTTATAAGAGATATTTAATTTGCTGATATATAAGGAAATAATTCAGTCTATTAAAAAATAATCCTCAAAGAAAAATAGGTTATTCATGTTCATCCCATAATAATCACAGGATCATTCACTAGGTTATCCACAGAATTATTGGATAACTGTGAAAAACTTTAATTACTGTGTGTATTTACAGGCTTGACTTACGTGGTTTTTTGAACCTAATCACATAAATTGGGTAAGTTAAGCACATTACTTGTGGATAAATCATACATTGATTGATCTTTGCGCATTTGAACTCCTAAAGCATAAAGTCGAAAAGATAAACTGTGTATAAAGAGAGGGTGATTGATTCATCCTATTGTTTTTAATGAAGTTAATTAGTTTTCTTGTTTTCTGTTAAAAAACAGGGGTAGGGATATACCCTGATTACTAGCGGGTTGTTCACATGGATATCCACAGAAAAAGTGAATAACATCCTTATTATTCACTCTCAGTGTTTATAACTTTTATGATTTCTGTGTATTATCCTCAGTAGGTTGAAACCATGCAGATTTAAAATCAAACCAACCAAAGGTATTCATGCGTGCTCCGCGCATGGTTTTTTGGCCTTGCAACTCTAGCCAATGGTGAAAAATAGGGTGAAAAATTTGTGTGTCAATGAGGCTTTCACACCAAGATTCGACATGTAGCTCCTGCCGACGCCATTTTGATAACGCCTCAGAGAGCGTAGAGCCTAAACATTTGCGCAATAGTGGCATTTCATACAAGGTGGCAAAAATAGAAAACTCGAGCGGTTTAAAGAAGTTAGCGGTAGCAAGCCAAATATCGCTCTCGACAGTGCCATTAAACCACTCAGGATAATCAACAATGTTGATTTTTAGATCAACACCTTGAGTTTTCAACACACGTTTCATGATTTGGCTAATAGAATAAAATTCATGGTGTTGATGATAGAAAGTGACGGTGAGTTCCGTTAAATCAGCAGGCTTAGGTAACTGTGTGAGCATTCGGCTATGATGCCAATGTAGCAATAATCCGTAAGCAGGCGCCCAATGCCGCTGATAGAAGGATTCACAGTGAGCTAATAAATTGATTGGTGTTAAAAAACTACACAGCCATTTACGTATATCGCTACGTCTGGAAAGCTCAGAGCGTTGATCCATTAATAAAAAGTAGCATCCTTCTTCCATTCTGCTTTCTAATGAATCATTAGGTTTATTATCGCTGTCCATTTTCAACGTGGTACAGACCATCTGCTCAGATAGTTCAGGCACCACCCAAATGGTCACTTCATCAAGGAGTGCTCGATAACCAAAATAGCGATCAAATGCGGTAATCGTGAGTTTTTGAGGCAGGTTTTTCTCAACGAAAAAAGGGCCGGTACCAATTGGCATTTTGTCAAAATTATCAATGGACTCCCACTCTTTAGGAATAATTGCTGCATGGGGGCTACCAAGTAGCAAAGGGAGTTGTTTATCCACTTCACTTAATTGAATATCGATGACATTAGGGAGAGGAGAGGTAACCGATTGGATGTGTGAAAACAGAGGCCAACAATGTCGTAAACGCATAAGCGAACTGATGATGTCATCGACTAACATTTCTCTACCATGATGAAAGTAGATGCTAGGCCTTAAATAAAAGCGCCATTCAGTATCACTTATCGCCTGCCAATGATGTGCGATACCATTTTCAACTTCCCCTTTTTCCTCATTTATATGGGTTAAGCCATTAAATATTTGGCTCATTAAATGAATTTCTGAACGCCGCATAGGTGTTCCCGGTAATAAATTGGGGAAGTCTCGATAGTAGATAATACGTAATAAATTTTTACCTTGCCGATAGCTTCTTTCTAATTCGGAGAGCACCATTTGGCGAATAGTTTCTTTATCGCCGACTAAGGCAACCAATTTTTCTATGCTCTCTTCTTTTAATAGGCGCTCTGCTTGGGCTTGCTGTAGCTCTAATCCATTAACATGAAACAGAAGGGTAGAACGCTTTCCTCTACCCGCTTCGGCTTGCCAACTAAGCCATCCATGAGACTGCATACTATTGAGCAAGGTACGTACATGGCGTCGAGAACAAAACAGGGTATCTGCAATATGCTGCAATGTGGTTTCACTGTCTTGCCCCTGAAAATGTTGCCACAGACGAACAAATTGTGTTTGTAAACGAGAACTGGTCATAAAAGAGGAACTCCGCTGGCGATTGTATCAATTTTTATTTCCTAATATCCGTTGATAATAGATACCAGTATGTAGCTCGTTTGGTCTGTTAGTTGACAGACTGACTCCCCGAATTATTGAGTAATGGTAATTTACCAGCCGATAGCATCATTATCGGCTTTTTTATTACCTTTATTTTGATGGCAATTTTTTAATGATTATACCTAATAATAGGGATAATTTTAAAAGAGATTAACCCTCTATGGTAAATTTATTCACTATTTTACAATAAAAAACGCCTGCGATTGGCAGGCGTTTGGGGCAGCGTTTTTGCTCTTAACGCATAAATGAAGGGATATTTTGCTCATATTGACGGATTTGATCAGCATGTTGCAGCGTTAAGCCAATGCTATCAAGGCCGTTCATCATGCAGTGGCGGCGGAAGCCATCAATATCAAATCGATAAGTCTTTTCACCCGCCTTGACCGTTTGCTTTTCTAAATCAACAGTGAATTGGCAGCCTTCATTGCTCTTCACATAGTTAAACATTTCGTCGATTTCTGCTTCGCTCAATTTAATCGGTAACAACTGGTTATTGAAAGAGTTACCATAAAAAATATCAGCAAAACTCGGCGCGATGACGACTTGAATGCCAAAGTCTGTTAAAGCCCATGGAGCATGCTCTCTCGATGAGCCACAACCAAAGTTTTCACGCGCAAGTAAAATCGTCGCCCCCTTAAAAATGGGTTTGTTTAACACAAAGTCAGGGTTGGGCTGTTGGCCAGCATCATCAAGAAAGCGCCAGTCATGAAACAGATGTTGCCCGAACCCTGTGCGAGTCACTTTTTGTAAAAACTGTTTTGGAATAATGGCATCAGTATCGACATTCGCTGCATCTAAAGGGGCAACAATGCCAGTATGGGTGATAAATTTTTCCATGAATGATCTCCTTTAGATTTGGATATCGCGAACATCCGCGAAATGCCCGTTGATTGCTGCCGCTGCCGCCATTGCTGGGCTAACTAAGTGGGTGCGTCCAGCACGGCCTTGGCGACCTTCAAAGTTACGGTTACTGGTCGATGCGCAACGTTCGCCGGGGTTTAAGCGGTCATTGTTCATTGCAAGGCACATGGAGCATCCAGGTAAACGCCATTCAAAACCTGCATCAATAAAGATCTTATCTAATCCTTCTTGCTCAGCTTGGGCTTTAACAGGTCCAGAGCCTGGAACAACAATCGCCTGTACCCCTGAAGCCACTTTTTTACCTTTTGCGATAGCGGCGGCTGCACGCAAATCCTCAATGCGTGAGTTAGTGCAAGAACCAATAAACACTTTATCAATCTTAACGTCAGACAATTTAATGCCCGATTCTAACCCCATATAAGCTAATGCTTTTTCTGCCGATGCGCGTTCTACTGGGTCACTAAAAGAGTCCGGAGATGGGATCGGTTCATTGATGGCAATCACTTGACCGGGGTTCGTTCCCCAAGTGACCTGCGGTGCGATTTCGCTGGCTTGCAAGGTGACAATTTTATCGAATTGTGCACCTTCATCGGTTTTTAATGTTTTCCAGTAAGCAACGGCGTCATCCCACTCTTGGCCTTTAGGGGCAAATTGGCGACCTTTCATATAATTAAAGGTGGTTTCATCTGGTGCAATGATCCCGGCCTTCGCCCCTAATTCGATGGCCATATTACATACTGTCATACGGCCTTCCATGCTGAGGTTTTCAATGGCTTCACCACAAAACTCAACAATATAACCTGTGCCACCCGCGCTACCAGTTTTACCAATAATCGCCAAGACGATATCTTTTGCGGTGATCCCCACAGGTGCTTTACCAACAACTTCAATTTTCATCGTTTTGGCTCGAGCCTGTTTCAGGGTCTGTGTCGCCATGACGTGCTCAACTTCAGAGGTTCCGATACCAAACGCCAATGCACCGAATGCACCGTGTGTTGCTGTATGTGAATCCCCACACACAATGGTCATTCCCGGCAAGGTAATGCCTTGCTCAGGCCCCATAACATGCACAATCCCCTGATAAGGGTGGTTGAGATCATATAAAGTAACGCCAAATTCTTGGCAGTTTTTCATCAACTCTTGCATTTGAATGCGTGCCATATCACCGCAGGCGTTGATATCTTTCGTTTGAGTGGAAACGTTATGATCCATCGTTGCAAATGTTTTGCTTGGTTGGTGCAACGGACGGTTTTTCGTTCTCAGTCCATCAAATGCTTGAGGTGAGGTGACTTCATGAACCAGATGGCGATCGATATAGATAAGCGGGATCTCATTATCCACTTCGCGCACAACGTGAGCATCATATAATTTCTGATATAAAGTTTTGGCCATGTTACACCCCTTCGGCGATATAACGGGCGATAATATCACCCATTTCACTGGTACTGACTGATTTGCCCCCTCCCGCTAAGTCAGCGGTACGGTGACCATTTTCTAACGCTTTATTTACAGCCCTTTCAATGGCATCAGCGGCATCACTTTGATTCAAACTGAATCGTAATAACATAGCGGCTGATAAAATTTGGGCGATTGGGTTAGCGATATTTTTACCTGCAATATCTGGGGCAGAGCCACCAGCAGGTTCATATAAGCCAAAGCCTTCTTCATTAAGACTGGCTGACGGTAGCATTCCCATTGAACCTGTGATCATTGCGCACTCATCTGAAATGATGTCACCAAACAGGTTTGAACACAGCACGACATCAAATTGAGAAGGTGCTTTGATCATCTGCATCGTCGCATTATCAATATACATATGACTAACAGACACATCAGGGTATTCTTTCGCGATTTGATTCACGACTTCACGCCATAATACAGAGCTTTGTAATACGTTGGCTTTGTCAATTGACGTCACTTTATGGTTACGTTTACGCGCAGATTCAAATGCAATACGAGCAATCCGCTCTATTTCATAGCGATGGTAAACCTCAGTATCAAAAGCATATTCATCTTGACCTTCGCCTTTACGACCTTTTGGTTGACCAAAATAGATACCGCCAGTCAACTCACGCACACAGAGAATATCAAAGCCTTGTGCTGCAATATCAGCTCTCAATGGGCAAAATGCTTCTAATGCTTGGTACAAACGAGCCGGACGTAAGTTACTAAATAATTTAAAGTGTTTGCGTAATGGCAGTAATGCGCCTCGCTCAGGTTGACTATCGGGTGGCAAATTTTCCCATTTAGGGCCACCAACAGAGCCAAACAGAACGGCATCTGCACTTTCACAACCCGCGACTGTTGCTTCTGGCAGCGGTTTGCCATGGCGGTCAATTGCAATACCACCAACGTCATACTCTTTTGTTGTGATAGATAATGCAAAGCGCTGGCAGATCGCATCTAACACTTTATGGGCTTGGGCCATAACTTCAGGGCCAATGCCATCTCCAGGCAATACGGCAATATGATAGCTTTTAGACATTGTTATACAGCTTCCTTTGTATTGGATTGTGATTCTTTTTGATTTATTTTTTGTTTTTCTTTTTCAACTTGTTCAGAGCGCCAAATACTATTCAATACGTGCACCATTGCTTTGGCTGACGATTCGACGATATCCGTTGCCAAGCCCATTCCGTGGAAACGGCGGTTAAAACATTCCACGACAATATCCACTTGACCTAACGCATTTTCCCCTTGGCCTTTCGCTGACAATTTATAAGAAACCAATTTAATAGGGTAATTGGTGATATTGCTAATCGCTTGGTAAATAGCATCGACAGGACCATTTCCTGTTGCCGCTTCTGATTTAACCTCTTCACCGCAACGCATTTTGACGGTAGCCGTGGCGACAACGCTAGAGCCTGACTGAGTACTGAAATAATCCATCGAAAAATGGTCGGTATCATCTTGTTGACTAGCGAAGAAGGCCAGAGCTTCCAAGTCGTAATCAAACACTTGGCCTTTTTTATCCGCTAAACTTAAGAAGGCGGTATACAACTCATCCAAGTTGAAATCTTTCCCTTCTTGATACCCCATTTCTTCCATACGATGTTTAACCGCAGCACGGCCAGAGCGGGAAGTTAAGTTCAATTGAATCGCTTTTAAGCCGATGGATTCCGGTGTCATGATTTCATAGGTTTCACGGTTTTTCAGCACACCGTCTTGGTGAATACCGGATGAGTGAGCAAAGGCATTGCTACCAACAACCGCTTTATTGGCTGGAATAGGGGTGTTGCATAATTGACTAACTAATTGGCTGGTACGATAAATCTCTTTGTGATTGATGTTGGTATGGACGTTTAACATTTGCTCGCGCAATTTAATCGCCATGATCACTTCTTCTAAGGCGGTATTACCAGCGCGTTCACCTAACCCATTAATCGTTCCCTCAACTTGGCGAGCCCCCGCTTGGACGGCAGTGATAGAGTTGGCAACAGACATACCTAAGTCATCATGGCAGTGAACTGAAATGATGGCTTTATCAATATTTGGTACTTTTTCATATAAAGAGGTGATGATCCCACCGAATTGGTAAGGGGTTGTGTAACCGACAGTATCTGGAATATTGATGGTTGTCGCGCCAGCTTTAATGGCTGCTTCAACAATGCGGCATAAGTTATCAATATCAGTACGGCCCGCATCTTCACAAGAAAACTCAACATCATCAGTATAACGTCTTGCGCGTTTGATAGAGTCGATAGCCATGTCCATCACTCCATCAAATGTTTTATTCAATTTCTTTTCGACGTGTAAATTTGATGTCGCTAAAAAAATGTGGATGCGGAATGCTTCGGCAACTTTCAATGATTCAGCGGCCACATCAATATCATTTTGTACGCATCGCGCTAATGCACAAATACGGCTGTTTTTGATTTCACGAGCGATAGTTTGTACTGACTCAAAGTCTCCCGGTGAAGAGACGGGGAAACCAGCTTCAATGATATCGACCCCAAGGCGCTCTAAAGCAAAAGCGATTTGCAATTTTTCTTTAACGGATAAACTTGCCTGTAATGCCTGCTCGCCATCACGTAACGTGGTGTCGAATATAATGACTTGATCGCTCATGTTGTGTTCCTCTTATACAGAATTTGTCGTTATATTTTTGCGGTGCCGGCAGGCATAAAAAAACCCGCGGCTAGCGCGGGTTTTTATGTTTCTGGACTGTGAGTTTCCTATCTTCCGTCCATAAGCATACCGCGCACATTGGATGCGAGTAGTAGTAGGCTTAGTAGGCGGATAGAAGTTGTCATTTTCACAGTCTCT
Organism: Providencia sp. PROV268; assembly: GCF_028477805.1. Classification (NCBI taxonomy): domain Bacteria; kingdom Pseudomonadati; phylum Pseudomonadota; class Gammaproteobacteria; order Enterobacterales; family Morganellaceae; genus Providencia; species Providencia sp. PROV268. Next base: position 51,035 of record NZ_JAMPLW010000006.1, on the reverse strand, counting down.
AAATTTGGTTTTAATCAATCTGTATTTATTGATACGTGATCTTTTCTTGGCTGTCAACTTTAGTTTTTTTCGTCAATTTTGGAGAATGATGAATCATCACTAATACTTGGTGATTGTGACTAATTTCTATATTTTTAGTGATGTTTTTCCCTATATTTTACCGATAAGTTAGGGGTAAAATTCTTTTTATGAAAGAGCTGGGCTGAAACATAGCATAAACTGATGGTTTGGTTACTTTTTGAACTGCTTTGTGAGGGGAAAACGAAAACGATAACATGAGATATAAAAATAAATTTTAATTATAGTTTTTATTAAATAAATTATTTAGTAAATGAATTATTTAAAATTAATCTGATAATGGGATAGTATCGTGGTTGTTGATGATATTTATTATGATTTATTTTTAGAATTGTTTTATTATTTTGATGCTAACAATAATAGTTTTAAATGATTTGATAAAACTTATTATGTCGATGAATACCTTCGTTTCATTATCGTATCTATATTGTGTTGCTAAAATGATAGGTAATATAATAGAAGCGTCGTTTTAATAAATGCAGGGAACGCGAAATAGCTTATCATTGATAAGTTTTTTGAAGAATAATATTTAATGAATTTATAAAAACCTTATTTATTTAAGGGGAGATGATTTTCATTAATTAAAAATGATAAATATCTTTATTGGAGTACATAATGACTGATTTTGATACGGCTTCACCAGCTAAAAAAGAGAATAATGACATCAATTTGCGAAATGTTGATCTCAACTTACTCACCGTTTTTGATGTGGTTATGCAGATGCAAAACGTAACAAGGGCAGCACAGGTATTAGGCATGTCTCAACCTGCCGTGAGTAATGCTGTATCCCGTTTAAAATCAATGTTCAATGATGAGCTTTTTGTCCGCTATGGACGCGGTATACAACCGACATCCCGCGCTAAACAGTTGTTTGGGCCGGTTAGGCAAGCTCTACAACTCGTTCATAATGAGTTACCGGGGGCTGGTTTTGACCCTAAATTAAGTGAGCGAGTATTTAATCTTTCTATTTGTTCTCCATTAGATATTCGTTTAGCTGCCGTTATCGTTGAAAAATTCAAACAAGTATCACCAAATATTAATGTACGTATTCATTGTTTCTTAGATAATAACATTGAGCATAAATTAAAGTACCAAGAGACAGATTTTTCGGTAAGCTATAATCAATTCGAAAAAAGCGAATATCAACATCAGGTTTTATTTAATGATGAGTTAGTTGTCGTGGTCGCCAATGATCATCCACGAATTCACGGTAATGTTACGCAAGAATTATTAATTAATGAAAAGCATGCCGTGATGTCAATGGATAATATGGGGTCCTTTAGTAAGCCTTATTATCATAATACAGAGTTATCACATACAATTAGCTATCAGGGCACGGATTTAAATAGTGTTTTAAATATCGTTTCTTTAACTGATTTAGTGGCAATTGTGCCAAAATGGCTTGTTGAAAACTCAGCAAATAAACTTCAATTACGAACAGCCGCTTTGCCATGGGCAGAAAATACGCGCCCTTGCTATTTAACGTGGCATGAATCAACGGCTCGGGATAAAGGGCATCAATGGATGAAGTCACAATTTTGCCAACTAATCACTGAATTACCTATGTAGCACTGGCTTAATCATCCGCTGAAATCGCGGCAGTTGCACGGTTTATGATTAACTCATCATGGTAAAACTCTATGATGAGTTATGTTACCTGACTAACATTTGCAAAATATTTACATAATATCTCTTTTCACGACACTCTTTCACCTATACACTCAAATCATTCAGCTAACACTTGTAAGCTGAAATAATTAACTGGTGAAGCGCTTCGTGGGTTTACCGAGCGGCTTCAGTTAACAAATGTACTATAGGAAAAACATTTTGATTACTGAAAATCTATATCCATACCATATGGTCAATCGCTTGCACAGCCGGTTTAATGCCGCTGATTCAGCGACTCGGATAGCTTTCAGTCAATGGCATAATGGGCAACAGAGTGATCTAACATGGAAAGAGGTTGAACAGCACTCTTTTGCCATTGCTCGCCGCCTTTTGGCACTCAATGTTGAAGTACAAGAAAATATTGGGTTATTTGCGCATAACAGTATGAATTGGGCTTTGGTGGATCTTGCGGTCTTACAGTTAAAAGCCGTTACTGTACCTTTATATGCGACCAGCAGTGTTGAACAAGCTGCTTATATTATTAATGATGCAAATATTCGTATTCTATTTGTTGGTGAGCAAGAGCAATACCAAGTTGCATGCCAACTAAAATCACGCTGTCCTCAATTAACCACTATCGTGGTGCTGAATGAGGATGTTGAATTAGTCGATGGAGAACTGGTTTCTGTTCACCTATCAAATTTTATCGCGCAAGCAGAGCCTGAATACCAAGACGAGCTAAATCAACGTATTGCGGCTCACCATCTGAGTGATCTTTTCACCATCATCTATACATCGGGTACGACAGGGGAGCCTAAAGGGGTCATGTTGGATTATTACAATATGGCGGCGCAGCTCTATCTTCATGACCAGCGTTTGAAGTTAAACATCGATGATGTTTCATTAAGTTTTCTACCGTTATCACATGTTTTTGAGCGCGCTTGGAGCTTCTATGTCATGCATACAGGTGCTCGCAATGTTTATCTCACTGATACTAATGCGGTTAGGGATGCATTGACACAAGTTAAACCTACCGTGATGTGTGCGGTGCCTCGTTTTTATGAAAAAGTGTATAGCGCTGTACAAAGTAAGGTTGCTAAAGCACCACTTATGCGTCGTTTGTTATTTAAATGGGCAATCGCACAAGGCAATAAAAGGGTTAAAGCGCTGGCACAAGGTAAGCAGCTAAATGCGCTGAATCAGTCATTGTTTAATTTAGCCGACAAGTTAGTGTTAACAAAGCTACGCCAACTGTTAGGTGGACGTATTCGCTTTATGCCTGCCGCCGGTGCTCGTTTAGATGATGATGTTATCGCCTTTTTTCTCGCAGTAGGCGTGAACATCAAATATGGTTATGGGATGACAGAAACTTGTGCGACGGTGTCATGTTGGGAAGAGGGGGAATACCCATTAGGCTCTATCGGCACACCGTTGTCATCGATTGAGGTACGTATTGGCGATAATAATGAGATTCAGGTAAAAGGGCCTGTGGTCATGAAAGGCTATTATCATCGCCAAAAAGAGACAGAAGATGCATTTACCCCTGACGGCTGGTTAAAAACTGGGGATGCAGGTGAAATCGATGCTCAAGGTAATTTGTATATTACCGACCGCTTAAAAGATTTAATGAAAACCTCAAATGGGAAATATATTGCACCACAAATGATCGAAGGGGTGTTAGGCCAAGACCGGTTTATCGAGCATATCGCCGTTATCGCGGATGCGCGTAAATTCGTTTCGGCGCTGATCGTACCTTGTTATGATTCATTAGAAGAATATGCGCGTTCGATCAATTTAAAATATCGTGATCGATTAGAGCTATTAAAAGATTCGAATATTGTGGCTCTGTTTGAAAATCGCTTAAAAGAGCTACAGAAAAATATCGAAAATTTCCATCAGGTTAAGCGTTTTACGTTACTCCCGGCTAATTTTTCCATGGAAAAAGGGGAGCTCACACCAACCTTAAAGCTGCGTAGAAAAATTATTTCAGAGCGTTATCACTCTGAAATTGAATCAATGTACCGCGAATAATTCCTCAATAGAGCCGGATAACACATAGCATGATATCCGGCTTCTCTTTGTACTCTTTTTCATCGCTTTATAGTGATATTTTCCACCATTCTTCCTTTTCTTGGTTAATTCAACCAATAATCTGAGTAGATAAAGATAATATTCAAAGTTGTCATGTTTGCTTAATAAATGGTGTTTGCGTCACCTTAGACACAACGATATGTTAATAGCAGTCATAACTACGGCAGAAATGACAATACATAGTAGAGGACTGTCATACCTCTGTTAACTTGTAAAAATAGTCTGGGGGCAAACTCATGGAGATGTTGTCGGGAGCAGAAATGGTCGTCAAGTCTTTGATTGACCAAGGTGTAAAGCATGTATTTGGGTATCCAGGTGGTGCTGTTTTAGATATCTATGATGCACTTCATACGGTAGGCGGTATTGATCACATCCTCGTTCGCCATGAACAAGCCGCGGTTCATATGGCGGATGGTTATGCACGCTCAACAGGAGAAGTCGGGGTGATTTTAGTGACCTCGGGTCCTGGTGCGACAAATGCAATTACAGGGATTGCGACGGCATACATGGACTCTGTTCCTTTGGTTGTTTTATCAGGACAAGTAGCAAGCTCCTTGATTGGGAATGATGCATTCCAAGAGTGTGATATGGTGGGAATATCTCGCCCAATTGTAAAACACAGCTTTTTAATTAAAAAAGCCGAAGACATACCTGAAACCATTAAGAAAGCCTTCTATATCGCTGCAAGTGGTCGTCCAGGTCCTGTGGTTATCGACTTACCTAAAGATACGGTTAATCCGGCAAATAAATACCCTTACCGCTATCCTGAAGCGGTTTCTTTACGCTCTTATAACCCAACCCTTCAAGGGCACAAAGGGCAGATTAAAAAAGCGTTAACAAAATTGATTGCGGCGCAGAAACCTGTTTTCTATATCGGTGGAGGGGCAATCAACGCAAATTGTTCGGCTGAGATCATCGCATTAGCAGAAAAACTGCAACTGCCTGTTGTATCAACACTCATGGGGCTAGGGGCATTTCCAGAAACCCATCACCAGTCAGTTGGGATGCTTGGTATGCACGGTACATATGAAGCCAATAAGGTGATGCATAATTCTGATGTTATTTTTGCTGTTGGTGTGCGTTTTGATGATAGGACAACGAATAATCTTGAAAAATATTGTCCGAATGCAACCGTGATCCAAATTGATGTCGACCCAACCTCTATTTCTAAAACCGTTAATACAGATATTCCGATCGTAGGGGATGCTAAGCTGACACTTCAGCAAATGTTGAGTCAGCTCGATCAAGTTTCCACCAAACAAAATAGCCAAGCATTAAAAACATGGTGGAAAGAGATTGAAACTTGGCGAGAGAGAAAATGCCTCCGTTATGAAACCAATAGCCAAAAAGTGAAACCTCAGCAAGCGATTGAAACCATTTACCGCCTGACAAATGGTGAGGCGTATGTCACTTCTGATGTTGGGCAGCATCAAATGTTTGCCGCACTGTATTACCCATTTGATAAGCCTCGCCATTGGATTAATTCAGGGGGCTTAGGCACCATGGGCTTTGGTTTACCTGCCGCTTTGGGGGTTAAATTAGCACATCCACAATCTACGGTTATCTGTGTTACTGGCGATGGCAGTATTCAAATGAATATCCAAGAACTGTCGACCGCAATGCAATATGGTTTACCGGTGGTTGTGTTGAATCTCAATAATGGGTTTTTGGGGATGGTTAAGCAGTGGCAAGATATGATTTATCAAGGCCGCCATTCTCAATCTTATATGCAATCGCTTCCTGATTTCGTCAAACTTGCAGAAGCTTATGGTCATGTAGGTATTTCGATTCATTCCCCCGATGAACTCGAAGAGAAATTAAAACAAGCACTGGTAGAAGTGAATGAAAACCAACGCTTAGTTTTTGTGGATATTAACGTTGATGAAACTGAACATGTTTACCCAATGCAGATACGTGGTGGTGCAATGGATGAAATGTGGCTGAGTAAAACAGAGAGGACCTGATCATGCGTCGTATTTTATCCGTCTTACTAGAAAATGAATCGGGGGCACTTTCCCGTGTTATTGGGCTGTTTTCTCAACGTGGTTATAATATCGAAAGTTTAACGGTTGCACCTACCGATGACCCAACACTGTCACGTATGACCATTCAAACAAAAGGTGATGCAAAGGTGCTTGAGCAGATTGAAAAGCAACTGCATAAGTTAGTCGATGTCTTACGTGTAAGTGAACTGACGGCTTCAGCACATGTTGAACGTGAGATCATGCTAGTTAAACTGCAAGCATCGGGTTATGGCCGCGATGAAATTAAACGTTGCTCCGATATTTTCCGCGGTCAAATCGTTGATGTAACGCCTACGCTGTATACCGTTCAGCTAGCGGGAACAAGCGATAAACTGGACGCATTCATTGAAGCAGTCCGTGGCGTTGCTGAAATTGTTGAAGTTGCACGCTCAGGTATTGTTGGTGTTTCACGTGGCGATAAAATTATGCGGTGAAAAATTTATCGGCTGAAGGTAGAATACCATTGCATAGAGCCCCGATTGATTCGGGGCTTTAACCGTTGGCGGCTATTTTAGCTTGGCTACGGTTATCAGGGATTGTAAAAAATAAATAGTAAAATCAATATGTTGGTTTTATCTGATAACACAAAGAGGTTAACGTGAAACTGGATGAAATAGCCCGTTTAGCGGGGGTATCTCGCACAACGGCTAGTTATGTGATCAACGGCAAGGCCAAGCAGTATCGAGTCAGCGATAAAACTGTAGAAAAAGTGATGGCTGTTGTCAGAGAGCACAATTACCATCCAAATGCTGTAGCAGCAGGGCTACGTGCAGGGAGAACACGTTCGATTGGGCTAGTGATCCCCGATCTCGAAAACACAAGTTATACTCGCATTGCTAATTATCTTGAGCGTCAAGCACGTCAGCGTGGCTACCAACTGTTGATTGCCTGTTCAGAAGATCAGCCCGATAACGAAATTCGTTGCGTTGAGCACCTTCTACAACGCCAAGTTGATGCGATTATTGTTTCAACGGCGCTGCCACCTGAACATCCTTTTTATCAGCGTTGGGCCAACCGTTCTTTGCCGATTATTGCGTTAGATAGGGCGCTAGAACAAGAGCACTTTATTAGCGTTGTCGGGGATGACCAAGAAGATGCATTGATGCTCTCTACGGAGTTGAGGCAATTTTCCGCGGAGTCAGTCTTGTATCTTGGCGCTCTGCCAGAATTATCGGTGAGCTACCTTCGTGAACAAGGTTTTAGAAAAGGCTGGCAAGGTGATGCTCGTGAGGTCAAGTATCTCTATGCAAATAGCTATGAGCGGGCGTCAGCGGCGGAGGTCTTTGCTGACTGGTTAGATAAAGGCAATCAGATGCCTGATGCACTCTTTACAACCTCATTTTCGCTGTTACAGGGGGTGTTAGATGTTGCATTGAAGCGTGATGGTCGTCTACCTGAGCATATGGTAATTGCAACGTTTGGTGACAGTGAGTTGCTGGACTTTTTAGGTTGCCCTGTTTTATCACTTGCACAACGTCACAGAGATATTGCTGAGCGTATTTTAGAACTGGTGTTGGCAAGTTTAGATGAAAAACAAAAACCGGATGCAGGGATTACTCGTATTCGTCGTGATCTGTGCCGACGCGGTAGCCTCGGGCGCAAACAGTAAAATATCATTTAAATAATAAAAACCAGACAAAAAGTCAGGTTGAATATTAAGTGATATCGATCACGTTTATAAGTATTATGTTAGCCCCAAAGTAAATGGGGCTTTTTATTTCATGCTAAAAATAAGTAAATATTTAACTTTAGGACTATTCTTAACGAGGTAAATCTAATTTATCATTGTAAAGAAAATAAAATAAAAAAATTTGATTTAAGAAATAATTTTTAAATCAAAGAAAGCACGTAAAATTTTATTTATTGTAAAATACTGGCTATTAAAACAGTATTTTAATTATATGAAATATATGGTTTTTATTTTTCTGTGAGGCTGTTATCGATAATATTTACCTTTATTAAACATTCACGGTTATTTTGAAAGTAAAGAATCGGTTAACGATATACTGATTAAAAATGAGACATATAAAGGAAATATCATCATTTGAGTGTTTTTTCATCAGTAAAATAGAGTTTACGTAATATTTGCTCTTTTGTTGAAAATAAATGAATTATATCAATCCGTTATTCCTCATTTTATCTCCGAAGTAGATTTTACCCACTCTTATCTTTTCTGAATTGTTCTGTAAATAAAGCAAAAGCTAGGCGCGTCTGGCTTGACAACGTTTTCCTACCATTCGTAAACTTTATAAGTGGAGAATTGTGGGGTAAAGTGGGTAAATAGGAAATAAAGAGGTTTTACTGGGTATGTTTCGTGGGGCAACACTGGTAAATCTCGACAGCAAAGGGCGGCTTACCGTGCCTACCCGATATCGGGGAATGTTGAGCGAGGAATCTAAGGGGCAGATGGTTTGTACTATCGACCTCCACCAGCCATGCCTGCTGCTTTACACTTTACCTGAGTGGGAAATCATCGAAGAAAAGCTCTCTCGCCTATCAACCATGAATCCAGCAGAAAGACGTGTCCAACGACTTTTGTTGGGACATGCCAGTGAATGTCAAATGGATAGCTCAGGGCGTCTTTTGTTAGCCAGCACGCTACGTCAACATGCAGGGCTAACAAAAGAGGTCATGCTAGTAGGCCAAATAAATAAATTTGAACTTTGGGATGAACAGACTTGGTATCAGCAAGTGGAAGAGGATATTGCCGCTGAACGACAAACCCAAGAACCACTGTCAACCCGTTTACAGGATTTGTCACTATAAACATGACACAGCAACAATTTAAACATGTAACAGTACTGCTTGATGAAGCAGTAAATGGCCTAAATATTAAACCAAACGGTATTTATATTGATGGAACTTTTGGGCGTGGTGGGCATTCAAGGCTGATTTTAAGCCAGCTAAACGAGCAAGGGCGTCTGATTGCTATCGATCGTGATCCAGAGGCGATTAAAGCAGCGCAAGAAATTGATGACCCTCGCTTTATGATCAAGCATGGCCCATTTTCTGCAATTGCAGAGTATGTAGAAGAAGAAGGGCTAGTTGGCAAAATTGATGGCGTATTACTGGACTTAGGGGTGTCATCCCCCCAACTGGATGATCCTGAGCGTGGTTTTTCATTTATGCGTGATGGGCCGTTGGATATGCGTATGGATCCAACGAAAGGGCAGTCAGCCCAACAATGGCTAATGAATGCTCAAGCTGATGACATCGCATGGGTTTTGAAAACTTTTGGAGAGGAACGTTTTGCAAAACGCATTGCGAAAGCCATCGTTGAGCGTAACCACAATCCAGAAGAAACACCTTTAACGAGAACTCGTGAGTTGGCTGAATTGATCGCTAAAGTCAGCCCTATCAAAGAGCGTCATAAGCACCCTGCAACGCGAAGTTTTCAAGCAATACGTATTTACATTAACAGTGAGTTGGAAGAAATAGAGCAGGCGCTTGAAGGTGCTGTCTCTGTATTAGCACCGGAAGGACGTCTTTCGGTGATCAGTTTCCATTCATTGGAAGATAGGCTAGTGAAGCGGTTTATTCGTCAAAATAGCAAAGGGCCTAGTGTTCCTGCTGGCATCCCTCTTACGGAAGCTCAAATACGGGAACTGGGTGTCGCTAAGCTGCGTGAAGTGGGCAAAATGAAGCCTTCAGACGCTGAAATTGACGAAAACCCAAGGGCACGTAGTTCTGTACTGCGTTTTGCACAGAGGACACTGTAATTATGGTTCCAGAAAGGCATAGTCTTGGGAAAGTGATTGGTCGTGACCTTTTTCGTCATGGGGTAATTCCTTTGATTTTGCTAGTGGCCATCATTATTAGCGCTATTTTTGTGGTCACAACTGCCCATGAAACGCGTTTGCTAACGGCAGAAAAAGACAAGTTATATGAAGAGAAAGATGCGCTGGATATTGAATGGCGTAACTTGATCTTGGAAGAAAACGCATTGGGAAGTCATAGCCGAGTTGAACGTTTATCGGTGGAAAAGTTGCAGATGGTTCATGTTGAACCTTCTCAAGAAAATATCATTGTCTCTAAGCAGTAGATAAGGTTACGAATGAAAGCACCTAAGTCAGCTAGGAATAAAAAACAGTCTGAAAATACCAGCTTTGTTAGCTGGCGTTTTGCCTTGTTGTGCGGCGGTATTCTACTGGCTTTAGTCGGGCTTTTAGTGCGTGTAGCTTATCTACAAATCATTTCGCCTGAAAAGTTAGTTAAAGAAGGGGATATGCGCTCCCTACGTGTTCAAGAGGTCTCTACAGCACGTGGCATGATAAGCGATAGGGAAGGGCGGCAACTGGCTGTTAGTGTGCCTGTTAATGCGATTTGGGCTGACCCAAAAGTGGTATTTGAAAAAGGTGGGGTGAACAATGATGAACATTGGAAAGCGCTCGCTGATGCATTGGAGATCCCACTTGAGCAGATCACCGCTAAAATTTCTGCCAATCCAAAAGGGCGCTTTGTGTACCTCGCTCGTCAAGTCAACCCTTCTATTGGCGAATACATCACGAAACTAAAATTACCCGGTATCTATTTACGCAAAGAGTCACGCCGTTACTACCCCTCAGGGCCTGTTGCAGCGCACTTAATTGGTGTGACAAATATTGATGGCGAAGGGATAGAAGGCGTCGAGAAGAGCTTTGAGCGCTGGTTAAAAGGGGAGCCAGGTGAGCGTATTGTTCGTAAAGACCGTAATGGGCGTGTGATTGAAACGGTTTCTTCCGTTGATAGCCAAGCGGCTCATAACTTAGTGCTAAGTATTGATGAACGCATTCAATCTATCGTTTATCGAGAATTAACGAAAGGTGTTCAGGAAAACAAAGCTGAATCAGGTGTTGCCATTTTAGTGGATGTGCACACGGGGGAGATTTTAGCGATGGCGAATAGCCCATCCTATAACCCGAACAATTTGGCAGGAACCCCCATGGATGCTATGCGTAACCGTGCGATCACCGATATTTTTGAACCGGGTTCAACGGTCAAGCCGCTCGTCGTTATGAGTGCATTAAATAACCGTATTGTCAAAGAAAATACCGTATTGAATACCTACCCATATCGAGTTAATGGTCATGAAATCAAAGATGTAGCTCGTTATCCTGAATTATCAATTACAGGTATTTTACAGAAGTCGAGTAACGTGGGTGTTTCAAAACTGGCGTTAGCGATGCCTGCCACAGAGCTGGTGGATGTGTATAGCCGCTTTGGGTTTGGCAAGCCGACTAATCTGGGGTTAGTCGGGGAAAGTAGTGGCATCTTTCCAAGTAAAAAAACACGGTGGTCTGATTTAGAAAGGGCCACCTTTTCTTTCGGGTATGGGCAAATGGTAACACCGTTACAGTTAGCCCGTGCCTATGCAACAATTGGTAGTTTCGGGATTTATCGCCCGCTATCGATTACTAAAGTTGACCCTCCTGTGCCGGGAACACGCGTTTTTCCTGAGCATATAATGCGCACCGTTGTGCACATGATGGAAAGTGTTGCCTTGCCGGGTGGTGGGGGAACAAGAGCCTCAATAAAAGGCTATCGTATCGCGATAAAAACAGGTACTGCGAAAAAAGTAGGGCCGGAAGGGCGCTACATTAATCAATATATTGCTTATACCGCAGGCGTCGCGCCTGCAAGTAACCCACGCTATGCCCTTGTCGTTCTTATCAATGAGCCTAAAGCGGGTAAATATTATGGTGGTGCAGTATCGGCACCCGTGTTTGGTTCAATTATGGGCGGTGTTTTACGCATGATGAACGTTGAACCTGATGCACTACAAACAGACGATAAAAACGACACAGTTCTTAACAGAAAAGAGGTTAAAAGTGGCAGATCGTAATCTTTGTGATCTTCTTTCGCCATTTGGCGTTAGCACAGCAAATGTCTCATTACGTGAGATGACATTAGACAGTCGTAAGGCGGCTGCCGGTGATCTGTTTATCGCAATTAAAGGCCATCAATCAGATGGTCGACACTATATTTCTCAAGCGATCGCCCAAGGGGTCGCCGCGGTGGTTGCAGAAGCGCATGGTGAAGCCGCTGAAGGTGAAATTCGTTATATCCACGGCGTTCCCGTTGTTTACCTAAATGATCTGAATAGTCGCCTATCAGCATTAGCAGGGGCATTTTATCAACATCCTGCTGAAAAAATGAAATTGGTTGGGGTGACAGGCACTAATGGTAAAACGACGACAACTCAACTGATCGCGCAGTGGGCACAAGGATTAGGTGAAACCAGTGCTGTCATGGGGACCGTAGGGAATGGTTTACTTGGGCAAGTTGCGCCGAGTGAAAACACCACAGGTTCCGCTGTGGATATTCAAGTTGAGTTGACTCAGTTATTGAAGCAGAAGGCTACATTAACCGCGATGGAAGTCTCCTCTCACGGCCTTGTGCAAGGTCGCGTAGCTGCCTTACCTTTCGATGCCGCAGTATTTACAAATTTAAGCCGTGACCATTTAGATTACCATGGTGATATGGAAAGTTATGAAGCGGCGAAATGGTTACTGTTTTCGACACATCAAACCAAAGCGCAAATTATTAATGCTGATGATGATGTGGGTTTAAAATGGTTACAGCGTTTACCGCAAGCTTGCGCCGTTTCTATGGAACAACGAATTCCTGAGCAATGGCAAGGGCCATGGTTACAAGCAACAGCGGTTGAATATCATGATCGCGGAGCAACCATTCAATTTACCTCATCATGGGGCAACGGAACGTTAGAAAGCCCATTGATGGGCGCATTTAACGTCAGCAACTTATTGTTAGCTATGGCAACACTGCTGACGATGGATTATTCGTTAGAACAGCTATTAGAGGCATCATCATCTCTTTCACCAGTATGTGGTCGAATGGAAGTGTTTAGTGCGCCAAACAAACCAACTGTGGTTGTTGATTATGCGCACACACCGGATGCACTCGAAAAAGCGTTGGCGGCAGCACGCTTACATTGTAAAGGCCAATTATGGTGTGTCTTTGGTTGCGGGGGAGACCGTGATAAAGGCAAGCGACCTTTGATGGGCGCAGCGGCAGAAGAGTGGGCGGATAAAGTCGTTATTACTGATGATAACCCGCGCAGTGAAGAGCCGTTAGATATTATCAATGACATTATGGCGGGGATCCTCGATTCAAGTCGAGTTCTTGCGATCCCAGGGCGTGCGGAAGCGGTTACCAGCTCAATCATGCAGGCAAATGCGGATGATGTGATTGTGATCGCAGGTAAAGGCCATGAAGATTATCAAATTATCGGTCATCGCCGTTTAGATTATTCAGATCGCCTAACCGTTGCAAGGCTATTGGGGGTGTTAGCATGATCCCCTTAACGTTAGCTCAACTGGAGGCCGTGACGGCTGGGCGTTTATTTAATGCTGAAGGTATTGATGCCGCTACACTGACATTAAGTGAAGTGAGTACAGATAGCCGCCAAATTGGTCAAGACTGCTTATTTATCGCCTTAAAAGGTGAGCGTTTTGATGCCCATGACTTTGCCCCTTCTGTGGTTGAAAATGGCGCCGTTGCATTACTGGTTGAGCGTGAGCTTGATGTTGATTGCCCACAGGTTATTGTGGCGAACACTCGTCTTTCTATGGGGCAACTTGCTGCATGGGTGCGCAAGCAAAGCCAAGCGAAAGTAGTCGGTTTAACAGGCTCCTCGGGGAAAACCTCTGTTAAAGAGATGACCGCATCCATTTTATCTCAGCGTGGCAAAACCCTGTATACAGCGGGTAACTTAAATAATGATATTGGTGTGCCATTAACGCTATTTCTGCTAACTCACGAATATGATTATGCCGTAATTGAAATGGGGGCGAATCATCCAAATGAAATCGCCTATACCACGAATATCGTGAAGCCTGAGAGTGCACTGGTGAATAATTTATTTGCAGCACATCTTGCCGGCTTTGGTTCACCTGAAGGTGTGGCTCGCGCAAAAGGGGAAATTTACCAAGGTCTACCTGACGAAGGTACCGCGATTGTTAACCTTGATAGTTATTCGCCACATTGGCAATTTCAACCGCGGCAAACCGTGTGGTATTACTCGCTGAAGCCACAAGACAAAGCGGATTTCTATCCATCGGATATTGAAGTTAAACAACTTTCAACAAACTTTACGTTGCATACGCCAGTTGGGCAAATTGCAATCACATTGCCTTTACCGGGGATGCATAACATTGCCAATGTCCTTGCGGCAAGTGCGCTTGCCATTTCAGTTGGCGCAACGCTGGAAGATATTCGCAATGGGTTAGCGACGACGAAAGCGGTGCCGGGGCGTTTATATCCGGTACAACTGAGTCCAACAAAAGTGGTATTGGATGACACTTATAACGCGAATGATGGCTCAATGATTGCAGCAATTAATGTTTTAGCTAAAATGCCCGGCTATCGTATTTTGATTGCAGGTGATATGGGCGAGCTTGGCGATTACGCACAAGATTGTCATCAACGAGTTGGCATTGCGGCAAAAGATGCAGGTCTGGATAAAGTACTGAGTGTGGGTACACTGAGCGAAATGATCAGTCAATTCAGTGAATGTGGTGAGCACTTTGCATTCAAAAAAGATTTATTAACCCGACTGATTCCGCTAGTCCAGCAGAATGAAGTTGTTTCTATTTTAGTTAAAGGTTCACGTAGCTCCGCGATGGAAGATGTCGTGAATGCATTAAAGGAGTGCTTTGCATGTTAGTCTGGCTTGCCGAAATATTGGTGCATCATTTTTCTGTTTTTAACGTCTTTTCTTATCTGACGTTCAGAGCCATTGTCGGTTTGCTAACGGCACTCGCTATTGCGTTATGGATGGGGCCACGTTTAATTACCTATTTACAAAAAATGCAGATTGGTCAAGTCGTTCGCGATGTAGGGCCTGAGTCTCACTTTAGTAAACGTGGCACACCTACAATGGGCGGCATACTGATTCTATTTTCAATCAGTATATCGGTGTTGTTGTGGGCGCGTTTAGATAATCCCTATGTTTGGTGTGTCCTGTTGGTATTGGTGGGATATGGCCTTGTAGGCTTCGCTGATGACTACTTAAAAGTGGTTAGAAAAAATAGCCGAGGCTTAATTGCTCGCTGGAAATATTTTTGGCAATCCGTCATTGCGCTCATTGTTGCTTTTTCAATGTATGCAGTCGGTAACGAGACGCCAGCGACACAATTAGTCGTACCTTTCTTTAAAGATGTGATGCCTCAACTGGGAATGCTTTATATTCTGCTGGCTTACTTTGTGATTGTTGGAACCAGTAATGCCGTTAACTTAACTGACGGTCTTGATGGTTTAGCAATTATGCCAACAGTATTCGTTGCGGCAGGGTTTGCTTTGGTCGCGTGGGCGACAGGTAACGTTAACTTTGCGAGTTACTTGCATATTCCATTCTTGCCACACGCTGGTGAACTAGTGATCGTCTGTACGGCTATTGTTGGTGCGGGATTAGGTTTCCTATGGTTTAACACTTACCCAGCACAAGTCTTTATGGGGGATGTAGGTTCTTTAGCACTCGGAGGCGCTCTAGGTACTATCGCAGTTCTACTACGCCAAGAGTTTTTGTTAGTCATTATGGGTGGCGTGTTTGTTGTAGAAACATTATCAGTCATCTTACAAGTGGGTTCTTTCAAATTACGTGGTCAACGTATATTCCGTATGGCACCAATTCATCATCATTATGAGTTGAAAGGGTGGCCGGAACCACGCGTAATTGTGCGTTTTTGGATTATTTCCTTAATGCTAGTCCTGATTGGGCTAGCAACATTGAAGGTACGTTAAACATGGCTCGTATTCAGGGTAAACAGTATCAAGGTAAAAAAGTGGTGATTATCGGGTTAGGTCTAACAGGCCTATCCTGTGTGCACTTTTTCTTATCACAAGGTGTCATTCCACGTGTGATAGATACTCGTTCTGCCCCACCCGGTGTAGAGCAATTACCTAGCAATGTCGAATATCACCATGGCAGTTTAAATAACTCATGGTTACAAGAAGCTGATTTGATTGTCGCAAGTCCGGGTATTGCTCTAGCGACACCTGAGTTGCAACAGGCGGCTAATAAAGGCATTGAGATTGTTGGCGATATTGAGCTGTTTTGTCGTGAGGCTGATGCACCAATCATTGCCATTACTGGCTCTAACGGTAAAAGTACGGTGACTTCTTTAGTCGGGGAAATGGCAAAAGCCGCAGGTATCTCTGTTGGTGTGGGTGGCAATATTGGTATTCCTGCATTATCCCTACTTAACCAAGGTCACCAGCTTTATGTGCTTGAGTTATCAAGCTTCCAATTAGAAACCACATCCAGTTTACAAGCCTTAGCGGCAACCGTACTGAATGTGACAGAAGACCATATGGATCGCTATCCATTAGGGTTAGCGCAGTATCGCGACGCTAAATTACGTATTTATCATAATGCGGCGAATTGCATTGTGAACGCGCAAGACCCACTGACGTTACCACGAGATAGACGTCATGAAGCGTGTATCAGCTTTGGGGTCGATAGTGGTGATTATTATTTTGATACACAGCAGCGTTTATTAGTTGCGAAAGGGCAAGCCATCATTGATGTTGCTGATATGCATTTGACTGGGCAACACAATTACACGAATGCGCTGGCAGCGCTTGCACTGGCAGATATTGCAGGCATAGAGCGTAAGGCTTGCTTGGATGTACTGAAAAATTACGCTGGATTAATGCACCGTTTCCAACTGGTGTTATTGAACAACGGAGTACGTTGGATTAACGACTCTAAAGCGACCAATGTGGGTAGCACGGAAGCCGCACTAAATGGCTTAAAAGTGGATGGAACACTGCATCTGCTATTAGGTGGTGATGGTAAAGCTGCCGATTTTTCACCCTTAAAGCCATATCTTGCCCAAGATAATGTGCGTGTGTACTGCTTTGGTCGTGACGGTAAAGCTCTAGCCCAATTGGAGCCTGAAAAATCTGTGCTGACGGAAACGATGGAGCAGAGCATGCGTTATTTGGCTCCACATTTAAAATCAGGCGATATGGTTTTACTGTCTCCAGCTTGTGCAAGTATCGACCAATTTAAAAACTTTGAGCAGCGAGGGATGATTTTTGCTCAGTTAGCGAAGGAGTTAGGCTGATGACTATACCAGGTGCTGTGCGCATAAAAAACTGGGTGCTTGGTGAAAAGGGTGGCGTTATTGCTGGCTCAACACTCTATGACCGCACCTTGGTATGGCTGGCACTTGGCCTCGCTGCAATCGGTTTTATTATGGTGACATCGGCATCCATGCCGGTGGGGCAAAGATTGACAGAAGATCCTTTTTATTTTGCCAAGCGTGATGCCGTTTATTTAGCCATTGCCTTTGTTTTAGTGTTAGGCGTGATGCGGATCTCAATGGCAGTTTGGGAAAAATACAGCTTTGTATTGTTAATGATCTCCCTGCTGTTATTAGCGGTAGTACTGGTTGCAGGGAGCTCTGTCAACGGGGCATCGCGTTGGATTGATATCGGTATTGTTAAAATTCAGCCGGCTGAGTTATCTAAATTAGCTCTATTTTGCTATGTATCCAGTTACTTAGTAAGAAAGTCAGAGGAAGTGAGAACACGCTTCCTTGGTTTTGTAAAACCAATGTGTATCTTGATTGTGATGTCATCATTATTGCTACTACAGCCTGACTTGGGAACCGTTATCGTACTAGTCGTCACCACCCTTGGGTTGCTCTTCCTTGCCGGAGCAAGATTGGCCCCCTTTATTATTGGGATTGCGGCGTGTGTTGTCGGGGTATTAGCACTGATTTGGTTTGAGCCTTACCGTTTGCGCCGAGTGACATCATTTTTGAATCCATGGGAAGACCCGTTTGGTAGCGGTTATCAGCTTACCCAATCATTAATGGCATTTGGTCGAGGTGAGTTAGTTGGGCAAGGGTTAGGGAACTCAGTCCAAAAACTGGAATATTTACCAGAAGCGCATACGGACTTTATTTTTTCGGTTTTAGCTGAGGAGCTTGGCTATATTGGCGTTGTGTTGGTGTTATTGATGGTATTTATGCTGGCATTTCGCGCAATGATGATAGGCCGTCGAGCTTTATTAGCTAACCAATTATTTGCTGGCTATTTAGCGTGTTCGATAGGTATTTGGTTTACCTTCCAAGCATTAGTTAATGTTGGGGCTGCTGCCGGTATGTTACCGACGAAGGGGTTAACATTACCATTGATCAGCTATGGTGGCTCAAGCCTATTAATTATGTCTGCTGCTATTGCCGTGTTATTACGTGTCGATTTTGAAACACGTCTGCAAAAAGCGCAGGCGTTTGTAAGGAGTGTTAAATGAGTCAAGCAAAAAGGTTATTAGTCATGGCTGGTGGTACTGGGGGGCATGTATTCCCTGGTTTAGCTGTGGCCCATTATTTGCAGGCTCAAGGCTGGGAAATCCGTTGGTTAGGCACAGCCGATCGCATGGAAGCAACGTTAGTACCGCAACATGGTATTGAGATTGAATTTATACGGATATCAGGGCTTAGAGGTAAAGGCGCGTTAGCATTGGCTGCCGCGCCTTGGCGGATCTTTAAAGCGATACGCCAAGCAAAAGCCATTATCAAACAATATCAACCTGACGCTGTACTCGGTATGGGCGGATATGTTTCAGGGCCTGGTGGGATTGCGGCTTGGTTATCAGGTGTACCTGTGGTGCTACATGAACAAAATGGGATTGCAGGTTTAACGAATAAATGGTTGTCAAAAATTGCAAAACGAGTACTTCAAGCGTTCCCCGGTGCTTTTGCGGATGCGCCAATTGTTGGCAATCCAGTACGAAAAGATGTCTTAGCGCTGCCACTGCCCGAGGAGCGATTATCGGATCGCGACGGTAAAATACGCGTACTGGTTGTAGGTGGTAGTCAAGGCGCGCGTATTTTGAACCAAGTAATGCCAGAGGTTGCTGAAAAAGTAGGCAAACAGTTAAATATCTGGCATCAAGCGGGAAAAGGCAGTAAGGAAACTACAGAAGCGTTGTATAATGAACGGCTAAAAAATTCAGTTAATTCCGAGTATAAAGTTACGGAATTTATTGATGATATGGCTCAGGCGTATGCATGGGCGGATATTGTGGTTTGCCGTTCTGGAGCATTAACGGTCAGTGAAATTGCCGCAGCAGGGTTACCTGCGATTTTTGTGCCATTTCAGCATAAAGATCGTCAACAGTATTGGAATGCGCTTCCGCTAGAAAAGGCGGGAGCGGCAAAAATCCTTGAGCAACCACAATTTACTGCGGATAACGTTGCTAGCCTATTGGCGCAGTGGGATAGGCAAGCATTATTATCGATGGCGAAAAAGGCACGTTCTTGTGCTATCACCGACGCGACAGAGCGTGTAGCGGCAGTAATCAGTGAAGTGGCTAAATAGTTATCACCATCGATAACATGGCATAGATATAGAATTAACTAAAAGCGAAGACATACAGTGAATACACAACAGTTGGCGAAATTAAGAACATCAGTGCCAGAAATGAGAAGAGTCAGGCACATCCATTTTGTCGGTATCGGTGGTGCTGGCATGGGTGGTATCGCCGAAGTGTTGGCAAATGAAGGTTACCAAATTAGTGGTTCTGATTTAGCGCCAAATGCCGTTACTCAGCAACTCACGGCTTTAGGTGCAACTATTTATTTTAATCACCGTCCTGAGAATGTTGAAGATGCGAGCGTAGTCGTTGTTTCGACTGCAATTTCAGCGGATAACCCTGAAATCCAAGCGGCGCATGAATTACGTATTCCTGTTATCCGCCGCGCTGAAATGTTGGCGGAATTAATGCGTTATCGTCATGGTATTGCAGTGGCAGGCACACACGGTAAAACTACGACAACAGCGATGATTTCAGGGATCTATGCGCAAGCGGGATTAGATCCTACATTTGTTAACGGCGGTTTAGTGAAATCCGCGGGGACTCATGCCCGTTTAGGTAGTAGCCGTTATTTAATCGCGGAAGCTGATGAAAGTGACGCCTCTTTCTTACATTTGCAGCCTTTAGTTGCGGTGGTTACTAACATTGAAGCGGACCATATGGATACTTACCAAGGTAACTTTGAAACCTTGAAAGATACGTTCATCAACTTCCTGCATAACTTACCATTTTATGGTCGTGCGGTGATGTGTATTGATGATCCTGTGATCCGTTCATTATTACCGCGAGTCAGTCGTTATGTGACGACGTATGGCTTTAGTGAAGATGCCGATGTACGCATCGTCAAATATGAGCAAAAAGGTAATCAAGGCTTCTTTACTATTGCCCGTGAAAATATGCCGGAACTGACCGTAGTACTGAATGCACCGGGGAGACATAACGCTCTGAATGCAACAGCGGCTGTCGCCGTGGCGACGGAAGAAGGCATTGATGATCAGCATATCTTGTCTGCACTGGTTGAGTTCCAAGGTACAGGGCGTCGTTTTGATTTTCTCGGAAACTATTCACTACGTCATGTGAATGGTAAAGAAGGCGAAGTGATGTTGGTGGATGATTATGGTCACCATCCAACAGAGGTTGACGCGACAATAAAAGCGGCAAGAGCCGGATGGCCAGACAAACGAATTGTGATGGTGTTTCAGCCACACCGTTATTCACGTACTCGTGACCTATATGATGACTTTGCCCATGTCCTCAGCCAAGTAGATGTATTGCTGATGCTAGAGGTTTATCCTGCGGGAGAGAAGCCTGTGCCGGGGGCGGATAGTCGTTCATTATGTCGGACGATACGCGGTCGTGGTCAGCTTGATCCAATTTATGTGGCAGAGCCTGAACAAGTTGCACAAATTTTAGCTCAAGCACTTGAAGATAATGACTTAATTTTAGTTCAAGGTGCTGGGAATATTGGTAAAATAGCGCGTAATCTTGCTGAAACAAAATTACAGCCACCCATGGTAGAGGAGTGATTCATGGCCGAGAAAGTCGCGGTGTTATTTGGCGGAACATCTGCTGAACGTGAAGTTTCTCTTCAATCAGGCAATGCGGTGCTTGCTGGTTTACGTCAGGCTGGAATTGATGCGCATCCTATTGATACAAAAGATTTTCCAGTGGTCACTCTCAAGGATGCTGGGTTTGATAAAGTGTTTATCGCCCTTCATGGCCGAGGGGGGGAAGACGGTACAATTCAGGGGATGCTGGAGTTTTTAGGTTTGCCGTACACAGGTAGTGGCGTGATGGCCTCCGCCTTGAGTATGGATAAATTAAGAACAAAGCAACTTTGGGAAGGAGCAGGGCTAGCAGTATCGCCTTATGTTTCGTTGAGTAAATTTGAGTTTAGTTCACTTAAAACTGAAAAAATTGAAGAATTAGTCGCATATCTAGGATTACCACTTATTGTCAAACCGAGCCTTGAAGGGTCAAGTGTAGGGATGAGCAAAGTTGATAATTTAGGTGATTTATCAGCGGCGTTGGCACTAGCGTTTCGTTTCGATGAAACCGTACTGATTGAGAAATGGTTAAGTGGTCCAGAATATACGGTCGCAGTGCTTGGTGAACAAACATTACCATCAATTCGTATTCAGCCTCCTGGGGTGTTTTACGATTATGAGGCGAAATATCTTTCTGATGAAACGCAATATTTTTGCCCAAGTGGCTTAGATGCAGGATCAGAAGCGCAGTTATCACAACTTGCGATGCGTGCTTATCAGGCGGTTGGGTGTCGCGGTTGGGGGCGAGTTGATGTAATGCAAGATAGTGACGGTCAATTCTACTTGCTAGAGGTGAATACCTCACCAGGAATGACAAGTCACAGTTTAGTGCCAATGGCAGCGCGCCAAGCAGGTATGGATTTTTCGCAGTTGGTAGTACGTATTTTGGAATTGGCTAACTGATATGTCACAGGCAGCATTGAATGTTCGGCATCATAAGCATAATGATGACAACAACGAGTCAGGGTCAGGCCCAAGTAATGGTGCTTTTCTCGGCGGGTTGATTTTCTTTCTAATGGTTGTGGGAACAATCATTTGGAGTGGCTGGACCGTCATGAACTGGATGAAAGATGCAGATAGGCTGCCAATGTCAAAGTTAGTATTAACCGGAGAGCGCCACTATACCAGCAATGATGATGTGAGGAAGGCGATATTATCTCTAGGGCAACCTGGTACTTTTATGACAGTTGATGTCAATGCCATCCAAAATCAGATAAGTGCGATGCCTTGGATCCGTCAGGTGACGGTTCGCAAACAGTGGCCTGATGAGTTAAAGATACATCTGGTAGAATACGTACCTTACGCACGTTGGAATGACCAAAATATGGTTGATCAGGAGGGGCGAGTATTTAGCCTCCCTGCGAGTGAAAGCAGCAAGGGCAATTATGTGATGCTCTATGGCCCCCAAGGTAGCCAAAAAGAAGTTATAAAAGAGTACATTGAATTTAAAAGAATATTGTCAGAACACAATTTAAAATTGAAATCAGTATCTATGACGGCACGCCATGCTTGGCAACTTATCTTAGATAATGATGTCCGAGTAGAGCTCGGGAAAAAAGAAGTTTTTCAGCGGTTAAATCGTTTCCTTGAACTTTATCCGCTTTTGCAGCAAGCCACAGATAAACGTGTCGACTATGTTGACCTTCGTTATACCAGTGGTGCTGCGGTGGGGTGGGCTCCGCTCCTAGTGGATGCACCACTGGAGTTACAATAATTAATATTGCTAATAACTCAGACTAGGCAGAAGCAAATGATCAAAACGACGGACAGAAAATTAGTTGTAGGCCTTGAAATTGGAACTTCCAAGGTGTCGGCCCTTGTCGGCGAAATTCTGCCCGATGGTATGGTGAATATTATCGGGGTGGGAAGTTGTCCATCTCGTGGAATGGACAAAGGTGGCGTTAATGACTTGGAATCAGTCGTTAAATGCGTGCAAAGGGCGATTGATCAGGCTGAGTTGATGGCGGATTGCCAAATTTCTTCAGTTTATCTTGCGTTATCAGGTAAGCATGTTAGCTGCCAAAACGAAATCGGCATGGTGCCCGTTTCGGAAGAGGAAGTGACACAAGAAGACGTTGACAGTGTTGTTCATACCGCAAAATCAGTTAGGGTTCGTGATGAGCATCGAATTCTTCATGTCATACCACAAGAATTCGCGATTGATTACCAAGAAGGTATTAAGAACCCTGTTGGTTTGTCAGGTGTACGTATGCAAGCCAAGGTACATTTGATTACTTGTCATAACGACATGGCAAAAAATATTGTAAAAGCGGTTGAGCGTTGTGGATTAAAAGTCGACCAGCTGATTTTTGCAGGTCTTGCAGCGAGCTATTCAGTATTGACCGAAGATGAACGCGAACTTGGCGTTTGTGTTGTCGATATTGGCGGCGGAACCATGGATATGGCGGTATACACCGGTGGGGCACTACGTCATACCAAAGTTATCCCTTATGCAGGTAATGTCGTTACCAGTGATATCGCTTATGCCTTCGGTACTCCACCGAGTGATGCGGAGGCAATCAAAGTTCGTCATGGCTGCGCTGTCGGTTCGATAGTGAGCAAAGATGAAACTGTTGAAGTCCCTAGCGTGGGAGGGCGTCCTCCAAGAAGTCTACAACGTCAGACTTTAGCGGAGGTCATTGAACCACGTTACACAGAGCTGTTAAACCTTGTAAATGAAGAAATTTTAAATTTACAGGAACAGTTACGCCAACAAGGTGTCAAACACCATTTGGCAGCGGGTATCGTGCTAACGGGAGGGGCGGCACAAATCGACGGCCTCGTCGAATGTGCTCAAAAAGTCTTCCATACACAAGTTAGGGTCGGTATTCCGCTCAATATTACAGGCTTAACGGATTATGCTCAGGAGCCATACTATTCAACTGCGGTTGGGCTTCTGCATTACGGTAAAGAGAGCCATCTTGGCGATGATACCGAAACGGAAAAACGTGCTTCAGTTAAAGGGTGGTTTAGTAAAATCACAGGCTGGCTGAGAAAAGAATTTTAATTTTTATTCAGAAGCATATTATTAGCTTCGAAGTAAAGCACAAAACGGAGAGACATTATGTTTGAACCAATGGAGCTAACCAACGATGCGGTGATTAAAGTCATCGGCGTTGGTGGCGGCGGCGGTAACGCCGTTGAACACATGGTGCGTGAACGTATTGAAGGCGTGGAATTCTTCGCCGTCAATACTGATGCACAGGCACTGCGTAAAACTGCAGTCGGACAAACAATCCAGATCGGTACTGGTATCACTAAAGGCCTTGGCGCGGGGGCAAACCCTGAAGTTGGTCGCAATGCCGCTGAAGAAGATCGTGAAGCTTTACGTAATGCACTTGAAGGTGCTGACATGGTCTTTATTGCAGCTGGTATGGGTGGTGGTACAGGTACAGGTGCTGCCCCAGTTGTGGCTGAGGTTGCCAAAGAGCTGGGCATCTTAACAGTTGCTGTTGTGACTAAGCCATTCAACTTTGAAGGCAAAAAGCGCATGGCATTTGCGGAATCAGGTATCACTGAGCTATCTAAGCATGTTGACTCATTGATTACGATTCCAAATGATAAATTATTAAAAGTCTTGGGTCGTGGTATCTCTTTACTTGATGCATTTGGCGCAGCTAACGATGTACTGAAAGGCGCTGTTCAAGGTATTGCGGAACTGATCACACGCCCAGGTCTGATGAACGTGGACTTTGCTGACGTACGTACTGTGATGTCAGAGATGGGCTACGCAATGATGGGGTCCGGTGTGGCTCGTGGTGAAGATCGTGCTGAAGAAGCGGCTGAAATGGCAATTTCAAGTCCACTGTTGGAAGATATCGATCTGTCTGGCGCACGTGGTGTTCTTGTCAACATTACCGCTGGTTTCGACCTGCGTTTGGATGAGTTTGAAACGGTGGGTAATACCATCCGCGCATTCGCATCTGATAATGCAACCGTCGTAATTGGTACATCACTTGACCCTGAGATGAATGATGAATTGCGCGTGACTGTCGTGGCTACCGGTATCGGTATGGACAAACGCCCTGAAATCACTCTGGTGAATAACAAGATGTCACAGCAAGCGTCTATGGAGCAGCGTTATCAGCAAATGCAAAATAGCATGTCTTCTCTGACAGAGGAAAAACCAGTTGCTGCGAAAGCGGTGAATGACCAAAATACGCAAGCGAATAAAGAACCTGATTACTTAGATATTCCGGCATTTTTGCGTAAACAGGCCGATTAATTTTAATTAATATTGGATTCTCCGCTTTTTGTGCTAAACTTTCCCGCTGGTTATCTAGTAAGATAATCAGCAGGACGGATAACATTGCGAGAAAAATACGATGATCAAACAAAGGACACTTAAACGTATAGTTGAAGCGACTGGTGTTGGTTTACATACCGGCAAAAAAGTCACGCTTACTCTGCGTCCAGCGGCGGCAAACACCGGGGTCATCTACCGTCGTACTGACCTAAATCCTCCGGTTGATTTTCCGGCTGATGCTAAGTCTGTCCGCGATACCATGTTATGTACTTGCTTAGTCAACGAAGACAACGTGCGTATTTCGACCGTAGAGCATCTGAATGCTGCTTTGGCAGGATTAGGTATCGATAACATTGTTATTGAAGTCAATGCGCCTGAAATCCCGATCATGGATGGCAGTGCAGCACCGTTCGTTTTCTTATTACTAGATGCTGGTATTGAAGAATTGAACAGTGCGAAAAAATTCTTACGTATAAAAGAGAAAGTACGTGTAGAAGATGGTGATAAATGGGCAGAATTTGCACCATACAATGGTTTTAGCCTAGATTTTACCATTGACTTTAATCACCCAGCGATTGATAGCAGCACTCAACGTTATAAGCTGGATTTTTCAGCAGAAGCGTTTGTGCGCCAAATTAGTCGTGCGCGTACATTTGGTTTTATGCGTGATATTGAATATCTGCAATCCCAAGGCTTATGCTTAGGTGGTAGCTTCGATTGCGCTATCGTTGTTGATGACTATCGTGTACTCAACGAAGATGGCCTACGTTTTGAAGATGAATTCGTTCGTCACAAAACTCTCGACGCTATTGGTGACCTATTCATGTGTGGACATAATATTATTGGTGCATTTACTGCATACAAGTCAGGCCACGCATTGAATAACAAACTTCTACAAGCAGTATTAGCAAAAGAATCTGCTTGGGATCTGGTCACATTTGAAGATGAAGCTGAATTGCCGGTGGCATTCAAAGCACCTTCAACTGTTTACGCCTAATCACACTGATAATAGTCAGTGTTGAGTAAGCAGTGATATTACTACCACATATATAATGATGTGTTAGTCTTTTCTGTTGGTTGTACTGGTACTCTCTCCGGCCAGTGCAGCCAGCCGCTCTAATCTCTCTTTTAATCTCTTCGGGCTATTCTCCGCTAAATGCAAAAGTTGTTTTGCCGTTTCTGTACTGATCTTACGTTTATTCGCAACCTGAGCAGTTTTAGCTGTTTGATTATTCAGTGAGCTATTTTCAGCCTTTTTTCGCATGAGAACGGGATTGATTCTGATGTCTATAGAAGATAAAGATGGTAGAATAGAGTTTCGTAATGCAGAAAGTAGCTGAAGTTTTTCGTAATTCAGTCGCGTCATCCAACTTGCGTTAGCAACTTCGATAACCAAAATGCAATTACGGTAGTTTGCTACGCGGCACATGGGCTTTAATTCGCTTGGCAGCAGTGCTTTAACGGCTTTGTTTAGTTTATTAATCGCGATAGCATTACGTTGAATGGTGAGCAAGGGGCTGCGCGTTTTTGCGAGCGACTCCTCAAGAACATCGAACAAAGCTTGTGGGTGGCTATCTCTCATTGTTAGCTCCGTCTAAATAGGTAGGTTTAGTATCTAAGTATACTCTAAATTACCAAGGCTGTAGCAAGGTGCTGTTGGGTGTTTGAGAAAATCGCGCCAACAAGGGCCACAATCATAGAGATTGGTGAGTTATAGCAAGCGGGTATGGTTGGCATGCTGTTAAGCAATCATGAATAAGAATGGTATATTAGAAATATAATATAAGACTTTGATGGGCATTTTAAATCTTTGGCGACAATTTGGTATAAAATACTTTTGGCCGCACCTTTTACTAGGGGTTGTGGCTACGAGCATTGGCATGCCTGGGATTTTAAATGCGTTATCTGATGCTCAGCAAACGCAGTTCAACTCCTCTTCAATTAATCGCCAAAACCAAGCGGTTAATGCGTTTGATAATTTATTTGCTCAGCAAAGCCCTCAGCGCTCCTCATCATCATCTTCTTATTCCGTGAATTACTGGCAGCAGCATGCGGTCAGGAATGTGATTAGGCAATTAACATTCGCTTTTTCAATCTCTGAAGATGATGATGCAAATCAACAAGATGAAAAAAAAGGGCCACTGTTAGCACCTCAAGTCATGCTTGATACGTTGTATGCCATGTTGGCACAACGTTCACTTCAATGGAGTGATAGTTTCGATCAAACTGATCACTATGCTTACCCTCATTTCGTTGCATACCAACCCGCTATTTGGGTTGCTCAGGTACATGGTATCCGTGCGGGCCCTGCTTTCAGTTAATTGTTAGTTTTATTTAAGCATCTGTTCGAGATGCGCTGTATTTATTCAAAATACAGGGTTTTACTATTTAGTAATTAACTGAATTACCTGAGAATATATCAATATGTTAACAAAATTATTAACCAAGGTTTTTGGTAGTCGTAATGATCGTACTCTACGTCGCTTGCGTAAAGAGGTTGAAAAAATCAATCGTCTTGAGCCTGAATTTGAAAAATTGAGCGATGATGAGCTTAAGGCAAAAACGCAGGAATTTCGTGATCGCCTAAGCAAGAATGAAAGTCTCGAAAGCTTGATCCCAGAAGCGTTTGCGACAGTGCGGGAAGCCAGTAAACGTGTTTTCGGTATGCGCCATTTCGACGTACAGTTGATTGGTGGTATGGTTCTGAATGAACGTTGTATCGCTGAGATGCGTACAGGTGAAGGTAAAACACTTACCGCGACATTGCCAGCTTACTTGAATGCCTTAACGGGTAAAGGGGTTCACGTTGTTACAGTAAACGACTACTTAGCTAAGCGTGACGCCGAAAATAACCGTCCTTTATTTGAATTTTTAGGTTTAACCGTTGGTATCAACCTTCCGGGTATGCCTGCTGCGCTGAAACGTGAGGCTTATGCGGCTGACATCACTTACGGAACTAACAACGAATTCGGTTTCGACTATCTACGTGATAACATGGCATTTAGCCCAGAGGAGCGCGTACAGCGTAAACTTCATTATGCGTTAGTGGATGAGGTTGACTCCATTCTTATCGACGAAGCTCGTACCCCACTGATTATTTCAGGCCCTGCTGAAGACAGTTCAGAGCTGTATAAAAAAGTTGATAAATTAATTCCTAAGCTAGTGCGTCAAGAAAAAGAAGATTCAGACACTTTCCAAGGCGAAGGTCACTTCTCTGTTGATGAAAAATCACGTCAAGTTACGCTGACTGAACGCGGCTTGGTGCTGATTGAGCAGCTGCTGACAGAAGCAGGCTTAATGGAAGAGGGGGAATCACTCTATTCGCCATCTAACATTATGTTGATGCACCATGTTATGGCCGGCCTACGTGCGCATGCGCTGTTTACTTTGGATGTCGACTATATCGTTAAAGATGGTCAAGTTATCATTGTTGACGAACATACAGGTCGTACAATGGAAGGGCGTCGTTGGTCAGATGGTTTGCACCAAGCTGTTGAAGCCAAAGAAGGTGTTGAGATCCAAAACGAAAACCAAACATTGGCATCGATTACATTCCAAAACTATTTCCGTTTGTACGAAAAACTTGCTGGTATGACAGGTACAGCGGATACCGAAGCATTTGAATTTAGTTCTATCTATAAACTCGATACGATTGTTATTCCAACTAACCGTCCAATGATCCGTAAAGATTTACCTGATCTGGTTTATATGACAGAAACAGATAAATTTGCGGCTATTATCGAAGATATTCGTGAAAGAACACAAAATGGTCAGCCTGTTCTGGTCGGTACAATCTCAATTGAAAAGTCAGAGTTAATTTCTAACGCGCTTAAAAAAGCAAAAATTGAGCATAACGTATTGAATGCTAAATTCCACGCCTTAGAAGCAGATATTGTTGCAAACGCGGGTCAAGCGGGAGCAGTAACTATCGCGACTAACATGGCAGGTCGTGGTACCGATATTATGTTAGGTGGTAGCTGGCAGACAGAAGTTGCTGCTTTAGAATCGCCAACTCAAGAGCAAATCGATGAAATTAAAGCACGTTGGAAAGAGCGCCATGATGCCGTTCTTGCCGCGGGTGGTTTGCATATCATTGGTACAGAGCGCCATGAATCCCGCCGTATTGATAACCAGTTACGTGGTCGTGCGGGTCGTCAAGGGGATGCCGGTTCTTCTCGCTTCTACTTATCAATGGAAGATGCGCTTATGCGTATTTTTGCGTCTGATCGTGTCACAGGCATGATGCGTAAATTAGGTATGAAACCTGGTGAGGCGATTGAGCATCCATGGGTAACCAAAGCGATTGCTAATGCACAGCGTAAAGTAGAAAACCGTAACTTTGATATTCGTAAGCAACTTCTTGAGTACGATGATGTTGCGAGTGACCAACGTCGTGCTATTTATAGTCAGCGTAACGAATTGCTCGATGGTGGTGACATTAAAGAAACCGTGGATAGCATTCGTGAAGATGTCTTTACGGCAACAATCGATACTTATATTCCACCGCAATCACTAGAAGAAATGTGGGATATTGAAGGCCTACAAAAACGACTGGTGAGTGACTTTGATTTAGATTTACCCATTAAAGAGTGGCTGGATAAAGAACCAGAGTTACATGAAGAAACGCTTCGTGAGCGTATAATGGAAAAAGCCATCGAAGTCTATCAGAAGAAAGAAGAGATTGTTGGCGCAGAAATGATGCGTAACTTTGAAAAAGGTGTCATGCTACAAACGTTAGATACGTTGTGGAAAGAACACTTAGCTTCGATGGACTATTTACGCCAAGGTATCCATTTACGTGGTTACGCACAAAAAGATCCGAAACAAGAATATAAACGTGAATCTTTCAACATGTTCGCGAATATGCTTGAATCGTTAAAATATGAAGTAATCAGTACACTTTCTAAAGTGCAAGTTCGTTTGCCTGAAGAAGTTGAAGCTTTAGAGCAACAACGTAAAGAAGAAGCTGAGCGTTTAGCAAGAAGACAACAGTTAAGCCATGAAGCTGGCGCTGAATCATTGATGTCTGAAGCGGAAGCGCAAATAGCAACACAAGGTCATAAAATTGGTCGTAATGACCCATGTCCTTGTGGGTCAGGTAAAAAATACAAACAGTGTCATGGTCGGTTAAAATAATTAATTATTACATCAAACAAGGCGGGGTAACCCGCCTTTTTAACGAAGAAATTATGGAAAAAAAACACCTTTATATCGCTGCTGGAATTATTCGTAATAACGCGCAAAAAATATTTATTACAGAGCGTCCAAGTGGAACGCATATGGCCGGTTTTTGGGAATTTCCCGGGGGAAAACTGGAAAACGGCGAACAACCGCAAGATGCACTTATCCGTGAACTAGAAGAAGAAGTTGGCATTATCGTCACTGAATGTGAGCTTTTTCATTGTGTCGAACACGAATTTGATGAACGTTATGTCACTTTATACTTCTTTATGGTTTCAGCTTGGGAAAATGAACCTTATGGGAAAGAGGGACAAAAAGGGCGTTGGGTCGATCAAAAAGACTTGGTCGCAAGTGAATTTCCTCCAGCTAACCGAGTGATTATTGATATGTTAAACGCAGAAGATATTCACTGAGATTAAGTTAGGGGTTGTTGACGATAAACCGGGGTCGTATCCCAAGGTAAACAGCCATATTAGTGTTTTCTTGTTCGTGTAGAAAAATATCATTACTAGCTTATAGCAGCAGGATATTTATCAAAAATGCTTTATATCTCAATCTATCTCAGAGGAATGATTGGGATATAAAGCTCATCACTCATGTTGCTACTGGTCGGGTTGTTCGCTCCAGTTATCGCTGTCAGAAATATCCCCTTGGCTGGTAATACGCTTTTCTTCAGCAGCCCATTCACCTAGGTCAATGAGCTGACAGCGTTTACTGCAAAAGGGCCGATAAGGGCTTTCTTCACCCCAGACCACAACTTTTTGGCAAGTTGGACAATTAACTTCAATTTTCTCAGTCATTTATTACTACCCCTTATTAGCAGCAGGATAATTCAAAGGCCATCGTTGTGGGTACAATACCATTTTCACTGTCAATGTGAAGAAAACGGATAGCAAATCGCGTTTTATGACCTGAAATCTGAGGGAAAATTAATTTATCGCTGGATAACTTCACTCTTAATAACTCTTTGTCTTCAACACTATCTTGATAAAAACCATTATGGCACTCTTTTCGCTCAAAAGCGCCTGCGTGGCGGATTAAGCTCAAGATAGTATCTAATGCATCTTTGAGTGGCATGAGACTCTTTAGCCACTCGCTAATAGCCTGATCTTTTTGTTCTTGTGGCATATGAAGCCATAACTGTAATGTGGGCAGATCGAAACTACAGCATCCACCAGGGATACTTAAGCGCTGGCGCACCATACTAATAATTTTGTCATTTCGTAATTGTTGACCAAATCTAGGCGCCGCGGTGATATTGGTAATCTTAGCCGCAAGATCATCAAGAAGTGTTGAGATCAACTGGTTGTCTGCATTTGGAGCCTCGGCCCATGCAGCTAAACGCTTACGCTGTTTTTCTAGCTCTTTGATCAGATCAGAGCGTACTTCACCTCTATCAAGGATTTCAATTAATTCTGAAACTGAGCGGAAAAAGGCAATACCAGAGGTATAGGATGTAATGTGACTAAGCTCATAAACCTGTTGTAATAGTGTTTCGAGCCTTAACCATGAGCGAATTTTTTCATTCAATGGATACTCGTAAGTGACGAAGTTTACAGTGTTTGATTCACTCATATTTATTTCCTATTTTTGCTGTTGTGCTAACGTCATATACTTTTCGTGCAATGTGGCTACCTTTTCAGCTATGTTTAATTCACCATCATGGTTTGTAATAACATCATCAGCTTGTAGTAAACGGTTTTCTCTGCTGGTTTGGGCTTTCAAAATATTCACTACATGCTCTTCACTCACATTGTCTCTTTGTACGGTGCGTAAAATTTGTTCTTCAGGGGTGACATCAATAACCAGCACCCGATTGGCAAGATGAGCGAGTTTATTTTCAAATAACAGAGGTACAACCCATAACACATAAGGGCTATCGGCCTGCTGTAATTGTTGTTGTGTTTCTTGATGAATTAAGGGATGAAGTAGGGCATTTAGCCATTGTTTCTCGGCGACATCAGAAAAAATAATTTCCCTAAGACGTTGTCGATTGAGAGAGCCATCAGGTTGAATAATGTCTGCGCCATAACGAGAGGCGATAGCTTCAAGGGCTGGTGAGCCAGGCTCGACGACTTTTCTGGCAATAATATCAGCATCAACTAGCGGTATTCCTAGCTTGGCAAAGTGATTCGCAACGGTTGTTTTACCGCTACCGATCCCCCCTGTTAATGCAACAATATAGCTCATAATCTTCTTCATTCTATTGAAAAATAGTAGGTTACACGGATTTTTTTGATTTGTCTTCACTCACAAGATAATACGCACGGTAGGTTTACTGATCTTAACATCCGCAAGTAGTTTTATAGCATAAATAGGCAAAATGCTATCCTATAATTAAGCCATTAAATCCCTGTTATAACATTTCCTAAATTGAAGATAGGGAGGTACATTGCCACCATAATAGTTCCAACGAGGAATGCCATTAGCAATAGTAAGATAGGTTCGAGATTCTTTAATGACTTTTCAGTTAAGCTAGTATGTTGCGTTGAAAAATGTGTAAATAAATACTGTAAGAAGTGAGGAAGCTGACCAGACTCTTCTGCAACAGCGATTAGCTGATGCACAATACTTGGAAAGAAAGCGCTGTTTTTAACGGCAGCAGATAATGACTCCCCTTTTAAAACAGCATGATATACAGAAAGGCTTTCTTTTTTATACAACGGATTATGCAGCGTATCCGCTGTACATTTTAAACATTCTGTTAGCGGCAAACCCGCTTGGAGTGTTGAGGATAAGGTTAAGAAAAAGATATTCAAGTTACTATTTTTAATTAATTTTTTGATAGGTGGAACATAAAATAGCAACGTAATAATGAATCTTACGGTATTCGCTTTAAATTTCCAAATCAGTAATGAAATAATTAGCGTTATAAGTAAAAAATAAGGAAAATAATCAGTGACCAAATTAGATAAATAGATCATGATTTTTGTGATTAAAGGAAGCTCGTGTTGAAAACTTTGATAAATAGTTTCAAATTGTGGTAACACATAAACTAACATAATGAAGATTAATGCGATAGAAAATAATGTTAATACAATAGGGTATCTAAGTGACTTAGTGATTTTTTTCTTTGTCTCTTCATTGTGTTTTAGCATACCTGCAATGATTTTAAAGTTATTTTCATAATTTCCGGTTTTTTCTGCGACGCTTATTAAACTGATTATGGTGGGGGTGAAGATGTTAGGGTGTTTTCTTAAGCTATCAGAAAACCGATTGCCTTTCTTTAAGTCAGTGATCGTCGATGTGATAATCTTTTGCCAAAATGGTGAGTGTGTGTTTTTTTGCAAAATATATAGACTTTGGAGTAAATTAATACCGGATGATACGAGGGAATTTAGTTGATAGAAAAAATGCGTTCGGTAGTTAATATTGGCTGCGTTGAGAATGAATATGGCTTTTAAACGAATATGAAGTGGAGTTTGTTCCGCTTCTAAGAGTTCAATAAAGGCTGATTTTTTATTTTTAGAAATAATAAAATCTTGGACAATATTATTATCATGAGATAAAGCGGTATAAGAATAGATAAACATTAAATAATCTCCCCTGTCCCTGTAATAGCATAGAGCTCTTGTAATGTGGTTTCACCTGCTTCAATTAAGTTCAATCCATCCTGAAAAAGTGTTTGAAAATGAGTGATACATTGTTTTCCATGCTGAAAAATCTCAGTCAGTGCATCTTGCCCTAGATACTCATATATGGCGGTTCTCCCCATAAACCCTGCAAAACAGAGATCACATCCCGTGGATGACCACTCTTTTATCGTTTTATTGTCGCTAATTTGTGTATTTTTAGGGTGTGTGACTTTACAGTTTGGGCATAATCGGCGTACCAGCCTTTGTGCAATCACCATTTTTAAGCAAGAACTCAGTTGGGATTGACTCACACCTAATTGCGCCATCCTTTCAATGGCGCTAAATGTGCAATTGGTATGTAGAGTTGATAAGACTAAATGGCCTGTTTGTGCGGCTCTGGTTGCTATTTGTGCCGTTTCTTCATCTCGAATTTCTCCTACCATGATAATATCAGGATCTTGCCGGAGTAAGGCTCTTAGTATGTGAGCGAAACTCAAGCCATATTTATCGTTTACTTGAACTTGGTTAATTCCAGATAGTGGGATCTCAATAGGGTCTTCAATGGTAGATATGTTACGTGAAGATTGATTGAGATACTCTAATGCACTATAGAGCGTGACGGTTTTCCCACTGCCAGTCGGGCCAGTGACAAGAATTAAGCCCTGTGGTTGCAATAGCTCTTTTTTTAAACTTAATAGCAAATTATTGTGCATCCCTATTTGTTCTATAGAATACTTTAGCTGGGTGCTAAGTATTCGTAGAACCAATTTTTCACCATATAATGTTGGTATCGTTGACAGGCGAATACTGTAATTATGCCCTTCGAAATGCCAACTCATTTGCCCATCTTGTGGTAATCGCTTCTCTGCAATATTCAATTTGGCAACTATTTTTATTCGAGCAATAATTTCATTATTGATTTCGAGAGGTGGTGAAGGAATAAAATAGAGCTTGCCATCTACACGTAAACGGATTTTTATCCCTTGTTTTGATGGTTCGATATGAATATCAGATGCGCGTTTTCTTACCGCTGTTTTGAGCATATTCTCTACAAAATCGACGGCGGGTGAACGTGTATCTAGCTGCTCGGCACCATTAGGTTGATAGTTTGTTTCTGGCTCTTGGATCTCCTCATATTTTTTATTGAAGTAATGATCAATCTTTTCTTTTGGCCAAATGTCATAGCATACCGGCACGCTAGCAATAAAACGTAAAGTAGCAAGTATATTGTCATCTGGCTTTTTAGGTACACCTATAGATAATCTTTTATGATTGTAATCAACAATAATAATATAGTGTTTATCACAAATACTTTTTAATTCTTTAAATATAAAATCTCTTTCCCTGGTGCTATTCATAAACTTACCTTATATTAAAAGATGAAGGTATTTTCACATAATGCTTTTAATTTACTGTCACTATCATGTTCGCAGGCTACTTGCCATTGGAATGGTGAACTATCAGTAGGGATAATTGGGGTTAAAGTCACAGAGAGATTGGCAAGACTCTTATCGGCTATAAAGTTAATAATGCCTGACTTTACATCTATTGTTTTGATATATTTTCCTTTTATATTATTAGGAATATTTTCACTTCCTGCATTACAGCCAGTTAATGAGCCTTTATTAAACGCGCAAATTTCAATATTATTCTTATATGGTAAAACTGTTTGTAATACATCGGTTATTGCCGCTTTTTGCATATAACCTTGATATCCCGGTATTGCAATAGCACTTAATATAGAAATTATTGCAATGACAACCATTATTTCAATTAAAGAAAATCCTTGTTGATTCATATAGCCTCCTTGTTGAGTGAGGAGGCATCTTAAATTGTTCCATTTGATTATTTAATCTCTTCAAACCCTGCATACGAGCACCTACGAAAAATTAAAATAAAAAATGTATCGTATTACATTTTCTTGGGAGAAGACTCGCAAAGGTAAATATGGTGGACAATAAAATATCGCGTTAATGAGAAAGTATGATAAAACTAATGAGTAGAAGCGGGGGAAGTAGGGGCTATTTTAGAGAGAATGCTATAAACCTCGCGCAGTGTGGATTGGGATATAAGACGAAAAACCTAAAGGGCTTTAAAGAGTAATCTATCGTTGAACATGACTGACAATCCACATCCGGCATAAGGGAATTATAGGGGGCAATAGCTGAGCTTGTCGTATCAGCCGACAAAGAGCGGTCTTATCCGTCATATCAGCATTTGCGGGCCGAAAAGTGGAAAGCTTCGCGGTTTATGGCGAGGGAGGGGCAGTCATTGTAGAGACTTAAAAGAGTCCATCTAAAGTAGGTTTAAACAGAGATAAGGCACTCAGTTAAGTCGGTTGCACTATAAATTATATTATCTTTTATGTTTTAACAGGGCCTTGAATTGTTGCCAATCAAAATAAGGGCCGGGATCTGTTTTACGGCCGGGGGCAATGTCGCTGTGACCGGTGATGTTATCTTGTAATTCAGGGTATAGCTCAATAAGAGCATGTGTCAGTTTTACTAGCGAATTGTATTGTAAAGGCGTGAAAGGCTCAAAATCCGTGCCTTCAAGCTCGATCCCAATTGAAAAATCATTACATTTTTCTCTACCCTTATAAAGGGATTGCCCAGCGTGCCAAGCTCTTAAATGAAAAGGAACATATTGAATAATCTCGCCATCACGGCGAATTAAACAGTGGGCTGAAACACGAAGGTGTTTGATTTCATCAAAAAAGGCATGCTCTGTTGGGTCGAGTGTTCCAGTAAAAAGCTGGTTGATATAAGGCCCACCAAATTGGCCGGGGGGTAAGCTAATATTATGGATAACTAACAGGGAAGGGATAATGTTCTCAGGGCGCTCATCATGGTGTGGTGAAGGGATATGAGTCACATTTTGTAGCCAGCCATTATGTATTTTTATCTCTGGTAGCATAGTATTCCCGTTTTATTACTCGCTTATATTCGTTATCTTGAGTTGAGAAGATTAGCATATACACAAAATTATTCGAGATGTATGTTTGTAGCGGTGGTTCTATTTTCATACCCAAGCACATTGAGTTGTATGTACTGTAATAGCTTAGATGATTGGGCGATAGCAAGATGAATAACGTGCGCCATAAGGCTTGATACATGATGGGTATAGATAGCAATGGGCACAAGAAATTTATTGGAGTGGATTGATGGCGACGAGGCGTTATAGCGAAGAACAAAGACGTGAATTATTGCTTGAAAGGTTAAATAGCGATATTCCATTTATAGTAAGCCACGCGTTAAAAGAAGATCTTGGGCAAACAGTTGATTTTAAGCAAGATATTACGGGG
Source organism: Providencia sp. PROV268 (assembly GCF_028477805.1). Lineage (NCBI taxonomy): Bacteria > Pseudomonadati > Pseudomonadota > Gammaproteobacteria > Enterobacterales > Morganellaceae > Providencia > Providencia sp. PROV268. The sequence continues at coordinate 14,054 of NZ_JAMPLW010000006.1, read as the reverse complement.
CAGCTTTTACAACCTACTTCACAAGCTAAAGCGCGTATTATTACACGGGAAGAAGGCGTTTTTTGTGGACAAAAATGGTTAGAAGAAGTTTTTAGCCAGCTTGGTGGGCAAGTTAGCATTGTATGGCATGTGAATGATGGAGATAAGGTTGCGCCAAATCAGCTGCTTTGTGAAATGTCAGGGCCTTCACAAGTATTACTCACTGGAGAAAGAACGGCATTGAACTTTATCCAGACATTGTCTTCTGTTTCTACTGTAACTGCTCAGTATGTGGCGAAAATTGAAGGCACAAGAACCAAATTATTAGATACACGTAAAACGATCCCCGGTTTAAGAAGTGCTCTTAAATATGCGGTACTAATGGGTGGAGGTTTTAATCATCGTCTTGGTTTATCAGATGCTTATTTAATTAAAGAAAACCATATCATTTCGGCAGGCTCTGTTGCTCAAGCAGTGGCGTTAGCGAGGCAAGCTCATCCGGAAGTTCCTATTGAGGTTGAAGTTGAAGATTTAACTGAATTACTTCAAGCATTAAAGGCGAATGCAGACATTATTATGCTTGATAATTTCACTGTCACGATGATGAAAGAGGCTGTTGTACTGACAGCGGGTAAAGCCGCTCTCGAGGTGTCTGGTGATGTTACATTAGATACTATCAGAGAATTTGCGGAAACTGGGGTTGATTTCATTTCTGTTGGTGCATTGACGAAACATATTAGAGCGATGGATCTTTCAATGCGTTTTATTGAAGAAAAATAAGCAATATAGCCAGAACTCCCATCGCTAACCTAGTGCCCGATGATGGCTGCATTTAGCAACAACAGAATAAATATTAACCATCATAACTCCCCCTTTCTCATAACAAGAAAGGGGGAAGAGATTTTCTGTTTATTTAGTCACAACAGTGGGCATTTTGCCTTGATTCATGTATGGCAGCAGTAATAGCAAATATGAAAATTGAGAGCCGTTAGCTTAACAAATCCACCTTATTACGCTGTGCATAAAGCTAAAACGTGGGAGTGATAGACCAACGCTTTTTACTCAGAAAGGTGAGTTTTGAGTATGGCCTTGATATTAGCTTGTTGATTACTAGCTAACGAAAATAAATATTGGAACGGTAGGCCGCGAAAGCGAGCATCGCCGTCTCATGCTAGTAGGCCTCCTAGGTTGAGGCAGGCTTATTTTTTCGTATAGGTAGTATCATCTAGGGCGCTTTGCTGTTTTTTGAACTATTCTAGATGTATTCATTCCAACTAATTAGCCAGACATTTTTATCTATAAAACGCAGTGCAGTTAGAGTCTAATCAAGATGTAACCTCATCATTAATCGATAGATGAGCCGATTACAGATTTTTATATCGTGTAGCCTTGCTATCTTGGTGAATATAGACAACGCTTACATTGCGTAAAATAACAAATACCGTGAATATTTAACTAGATTGTTAAGGTTGCTCCTTGCGGATCTGCATTTGAAACGGTTATTGTGAGCTAATTTGGTTATTATTCGTTATTATTGAATATTAAAACACTAATGGTTTGGCTATATCGATTCAGTTAGCGTGTTTATAGCATAGAAATTCGCTTCAAATGTTAAATTACCGTGCTGGCAATCGGAGGATTAGTTATCAAAACATGCTAAAATTTAAAAAAATCTGTTAAAATTTGCAGGATTTTATGATTTAGCTCAAGGTCTTTATGGACAGTTAGTGAATACTTTGTTACTTTATTAATCCGTAAAGAAATTGGTATTACCAATTAACACTGAGCAATACCTAATCAATAATTAATCACTAACGATCATGGCAGGTTATGGCTTACGGTAAAATTCGCCAACCAAAATTATCAGATGTTATTGAGCAGCGCCTCGAGCATCTTATTTTCGAAGGGACATTGCGCCCCGGCGAAAAGCTGCCTCCTGAACGTGAGCTGGCAAAACAGTTCGACGTTTCTCGGCCATCAGTGCGTGAAGCTATCCAAACTCTTGAAGCTAAAGGTCTATTATCTCGCCGCCAAGGTGGCGGAACTTTTGTTCAAAAACAGATGTGGCAAAGTTTTAGCGACCCACTAACTGAACTTCTTACGGGGAATCCCGAATCTCAATTTGATCTTCTTGAAACACGCCATGCCCTTGAAGGGATAGCTGCTTATTATGCGGCGTTGCGTGGTACGGATGAGGATTTGGAGCGAATTCGACAAAGCTATGAGCTAATTATTAAAGCTCAACAAAGTGGCGATATTAATGCGGAATCAAATGCGGTTTTGCAATATCAACTGATTGTCACAGAAGCGGCGCATAATGTGGTGATACTGCATTTGCTACGTTGTATGGTGCCAATGTTGGAACAGAATATTCGTCAAAACTTTGAGTTTTTGTATACCCGCAAAGAAATGTATAAAGCAGTTAGTGAACATCGAGCTCAAATATTCTCCGCTATAATGGCAAGAGAGCCTGAGAAGGCAAGGGAGGCTTCCCATCGCCATTTAGCCTTTATTGAAGAGCTACTTTTGGATATTAGTCGTGAACAAACAAGGCGGGAGCGTTCTCTACGTAGGTTGCAGCAACATCCTGAATTAAATTAGTAATGCAGATTACTGACTGCTGCGTCTGCATTACTGTGACTACTCTCTGTGAGAGTTCTAGCGGCAACAACAGCAGGGCCTATCTTCTCGCTATTTTGTAGAAAGTAGCGCGAAGATAGGCTCCACATAAACATTAAAAAATAGATAACAGATAAGGAATACACCATGTCAGATATGTTGAAAAATGACGTGGATCCGATTGAAACTCGCGACTGGCTACAGGCGATTGAATCGGTCATCCGTGAAGAAGGTGTTGATCGTGCTCAGTTCATTATCGAACAGGTATTGAATGAAGCGCGTAAAGGCGGTGTTAACATTGCTGCTGGTGCATCTGGTAGTTCTGATTATATCAACACTATTGCTGTTGAAGACGAGCCTGCATACCCTGGTAACATGGATTTGGAGCGCCGTATTCGCTCCGCAATTCGTTGGAACGCAGTCATGACTGTACTGCGTGCTTCTAAAAAAGACTTGGAGCTGGGTGGCCATATGGCATCATACCAGTCTTCTGCAACTTTATATGAAGTCTGTTTTAACCATTTCTTCCGCGCTCATAACAACAATGATGGCGGTGACTTGGTCTTTTTCCAAGGTCATATCTCCCCAGGGATCTACGCACGCGCATTCTTGGAAGGTCGTTTAACTGAAGAGCAGATGAATAACTTCCGCCAAGAAATTGGTGGTAAAGGTCTGTCTTCTTATCCACACCCTAAATTAATGCCTGATTTCTGGCAATTCCCAACTGTTTCAATGGGTCTTGGCCCGCTAAATGCTATTTATCAAGCGAAATTCTTGAAATATCTTGAAAACCGCGGCCTGAAAGACACTTCAGCTCAAAGAGTGTACGCTTTCTTAGGCGATGGTGAGATGGATGAGCCAGAATCTAAAGGTGCTATCACTATCGCGACACGCGATAAGCTAGATAACCTTGTATTCGTGATTAACTGTAACTTACAGCGTCTAGATGGCCCTGTTACAGGTAACGGTAAAATTGTCAACGAGCTGGAAGGTATCTTTAATGGTGCAGGCTGGCAAGTCATCAAAGTTATGTGGGGCGATCGTTGGGACGAGTTGCTGCGTAAAGACACTAGCGGCAAACTGGTTCAATTAATGAACGAAACCCTTGATGGTGATTATCAAACATTCAAATCACGTGATGGCGCGTACGTTCGTGAGCACTTCTTCAATCGTTACCCAGAGACTGCTGCATTAGTTAAAGACATGACTGATGACGAAATTTGGGCGCTGAACCGTGGTGGTCATGATCCGAAGAAAGTGTATGCCGCATTTAAAAAAGCAGCAGAAACTAAAGGCAAGCCAACTGTTATTTTAGCTCAGACCATCAAAGGTTATGGTATGGGTGAAACAGCTGAAGGTAAGAACATTGCGCACCAAGTGAAGAAAATGAACATGGACGGTGTTCGTCACTTCCGTGATCAATTCAATGTGCCTGTGGCTGATGATCAACTGGAAAAACTGCCATTTATTACTTTTGATAAAGATTCAGAAGAATACAAATATCTGCATGAGCGTCGTCAAGCTCTAGGTGGTTATCTACCAGCACGTCGTACGCACTTTGATGAGAAATTAGAAATCCCTACGTTATCTGATTTCAGCCAATTGCTAGAAGAGCAATCAAAAGAAATTTCAACCACTATCGCATTTGTTCGTGCGTTAAACGTGATGTTGAAAAACAACTCTATCAAAGACCGTTTAGTGCCAATCATTGCTGACGAAGCTCGTACTTTCGGTATGGAAGGTTTGTTCCGTCAAATTGGTATTTATAGCCCTAAAGGTCAGCAGTATACGCCTCAGGATCGTGAGCAAGTGGCTTACTATAAAGAAGACTCTAAAGGTCAGATCCTACAAGAAGGTATTAACGAGCTAGGTGCAGGTTCATCATGGTTAGCAGCTGCAACATCATACAGCACAAACAACCTGCCGATGATCCCATTCTACATTTACTACTCAATGTTTGGTTTCCAACGTATCGGCGACCTAATGTGGGCAGCGGGTGACCAGCAAGCTCGTGGTTTCTTGATTGGTGGTACTTCAGGCCGTACAACTTTAAATGGTGAAGGCTTACAACACGAAGATGGTCATAGCCATATTCAATCACTGACTATCCCTAACTGTATCTCTTATGACCCTGCTTATGCTTATGAAGTTGCCGTCATTATGCAGGATGGTTTAGAGCGTATGTATGGTGAAAAACAAGAGAACGTGTACTACTACATCACGACTCTGAATGAAAACTATCATATGCCTGCAATGCCTGAAGGTGCTGAAGAGGGGATCCGTAAAGGTATTTATAAACTGGATTCAATCGAAGGCAGCAAAGGTAAAGTTCAGTTGTTAGGTTCTGGTTCTATGATGCGTCATGTTCGCGAAGCAGCTAACATTCTGTCAGCGGAATATGGCATCGGTTCTGATGTGTATAGCGTTACTTCATTCACTGAATTGGCTCGTGATGGTCAAGATTGTGAACGTTGGAACATGCTGCATCCTTCTGAAGCACCACGTGTACCTTATGTTGCTCAGGTAATGAATGATACGCCAGCCGTTGCATCAACTGACTATATGAAACTGTTTGCAGAACAAATTCGTACTTACGTACCAGCAAGCGATTACCGTGTATTAGGTACTGATGGTTTCGGTCGTTCTGACAGCCGTGAAAACCTACGTCACCACTTTGAAGTGGATACATCTTATGTAATCGTTGCGGCGTTAGGTGAATTGGCTAAACGTGGTGAAGTTGATGTTAAAGTCGTTGAAGAAGCGATTAAAAAATACAACATCAACCCAGAAAAAGTTAACCCACGTCTGGCATAAGAGGTAATAATCAATGTCTATTGAAATCCAAGTGCCTGATATCGGTGCTGATGAAGTTGAAGTCACCGAAGTTATGGTTAAAGTTGGTGATAAAGTAGAAGCAGAGCAATCGCTGATCACTGTTGAAGGCGATAAGGCATCTATGGAAGTCCCATCACCACAAGCAGGTGTGGTTAAAGAAATTAAAATTGCAGTAGGTGATAAAGTTACCACTGGCAAATTGATCATGGTCTTTGAATCAGCAGAAGGCGCGGCTCCGGCTGCGTCAGCAGAAGCACCAGCGGCACCAGCCGCTGCCCCAACAGCAGCAGCTCTGAAAGAAGTGTCTGTCCCTGATATTGGCGGCGATGAAGTCGAAGTGACTGAGATCATGGTAAAAGTAGGTGATACAGTTGCAGAAGAGCAATCGCTGATCACTGTTGAAGGTGACAAAGCTTCCATGGAAGTTCCTGCACCCTTTGCTGGTACTGTAAAAGAGATCAAGATTGCGACTGGTGATAAAGTGAAAACAGGTTCACTGATCATGGTCTTTGAAGTTGCAGGATCAGCACCGGCAGCGGAAGCAGCACCCGCATCGGCACCTGCGTCAGCGCCAGCAGCCTCGGCAATTAAAGATGTTAATGTACCTGACATCGGTGGTGATGAAGTTGAAGTCACTGAGGTTATGGTGAAAGTTGGTGATACTGTTTCAGCTGAGCAATCAATCATTACGGTTGAAGGCGATAAAGCATCAATGGAAGTTCCTGCACCCTTTGCCGGTACCGTGAAAGAGATCAAAATCGCCACTGGTGATAAAGTGAAAACAGGTTCACTGATCATGACGTTTGAAGTTGCAGGTGCAGCACCAGCAGCATCGGCACCAACTGCGTCACCAGCGCCAGCCGCTTCCGCTCCGGCAGCCGCACAGGCGCCAGCACCAGCAAAAGCAGCTGATAGCAAAAATGAATTTGTTGAAAACGACGCTTATGTACATGCAACGCCAGTCATCCGCCGTTTAGCGCGTGAGTTTGGTGTTAACCTTGCTAAAGTAAAAGGAACGGGTCGTAAAGGTCGTATTCTGCGCGAAGACGTACAATCTTACGTTAAAGACGCCATCAAGCGTGCCGAAGCACCAGCCGCTGCGGGTGGTGGTTTACCGGGCATGTTGCCATGGCCAAAAGTGGATTACAGCAAGTTCGGTGAAGTTGAAGAAGTTGAACTGGGTCGTATCCAAAAAATCTCTGGTGCTAACCTAAGCCGTAACTGGGTGATGATCCCTCATGTTACGTTGATGGAAGAAGTCGACACTACAGATGTCGAAGACTTCCGTAAGCAGCAGAACAAAGAAGCTGAGAAGAAACAACTCGGTGTTAAAATCACGCCACTGGTGTTTGTGATGAAGGCTGTTGCTCGTGCGCTAGAAGAAATGCCTCGTTTTAATAGCTCTATTTCTGAAGATGGCCAACGCCTATTCATGAAGAAATATGTCAATATCGGTATCGCGGTTGATACGCCAAATGGCCTAGTTGTTCCTGTTATCAAAGACGTGAACAAAAAAGGCATTATGGAACTGTCTCGCGAACTGATGGAAGTTTCTAAGAAAGCGCGTGCAGGCAAATTAACAGCTTCTGATATGCAAGGTGGATGCTTCACTATTTCTAGCCTTGGTGGCATCGGAACAACTGGTTTTGCACCAATTGTTAATGCACCAGAAGTTGCAATTATGGGTCTATCTCGCTCTTCCATCAAACCAGTTTGGAATGGTAGTGAGTTTGTGCCTCGACTGATGTTGCCTATGTCTCTTTCATTCGACCACCGTGTGATCGACGGCGCTGATGGTGCTCGTTTCATCACCCTAGTAGGTCAATTGATGAGCGACATTCGTCGACTGGTGATGTAATAAATTAGGCCGGCTTATTAGCCGGTCTGTTTTATTTAGGCTGGGGCAGAATTTTTTACTGTTCATCCGAAACGTTGCGAGTTACGTCACGTAATGAGCCTTTTCAGGATGTTAACAATTCTGTAAACTGCTCGCGGTGTGTATTTTCCGGTGGAATAATGCGTTTTTCGGCTGCCCCGCTGGACAAAACAAAAAGAGGTCATGATGAGTACTGAAATTAAAGCCCAAGTAGTGGTACTTGGTGCAGGCCCCGCAGGGTATTCTGCGGCTTTCCGTTGCGCTGACTTAGGTTTAGATACTGTTTTAGTAGAACGTTATTCAACTCTGGGTGGAGTTTGTTTGAACGTTGGTTGTATTCCTTCTAAAGCACTATTGCACGTTGCTAAAGTGATTGAAGAAGCTAAAGCGTTGGCTGAACATGGTATTGTTTTTGGTGAGCCAAAAACCGATATTTCTAAAGTTCGCCTGTGGAAAGAGAAAGTGATTAACCAGCTGACTGGTGGTCTAGCTGGTATGGCAAAAGGCCGTAAAGTAAACGTTGTGAACGGTCTTGGTAAATTTACTGGTGCTAACACACTGGTTGTTGAAGGCGAAAACGGTAGCACAACTATCAACTTTGATAATGCGATTATTGCTGCGGGTTCACGTCCTATTCAGTTACCATTCATTCCTCATGAAGATCCACGTATTTGGGATTCGACAGATGCGTTAGAGCTAAAAGAAGTTCCAGAGCGTCTGCTTGTTATGGGTGGTGGTATCATCGGTCTGGAAATGGGTACTGTGTACCATGCTCTGGGTTCTCAGATTGATGTTGTTGAGATGTTTGACCAAGTCATCCCTGCGGCTGACAAAGATGTGGTTAAAGTCTTCACTAAACAAATCAGCAAGAAATTTAACTTACTGTTAGAAACCAAAGTGACTGCCGTTGAAGCAAAAGAAGATGGTATTTATGTCACAATGGAAGGTAAAAAAGCACCTGCTGAACCACAACGTTATGACGCAGTTCTGGTCGCGATTGGTCGTGTTCCAAATGGTAAAAACCTTGATGCTGGTAAAGCGGGTGTTGAGGTTGATGACCGTGGCTTTATCCATGTTGATAAGCAAATGCGTACTAATGTACCTCACATTTTTGCAATTGGTGACATCGTTGGTCAGCCAATGTTGGCGCACAAAGGTGTTCACGAAGGTCACGTAGCGGCTGAAGTTATCTCTGGCCTGAAACACTACTTTGATCCAAAAGTTATTCCATCAATCGCTTACACTGAGCCAGAAGTGGCTTGGGTTGGTTTAACTGAGAAAGAAGCGAAAGAGAAAAATATCAGCTATGAAGTTGCAACATTCCCATGGGCAGCATCAGGCCGTGCGATTGCATCTGACTGCGCAGAAGGTATGACTAAGCTGATTTTCGACAAGCAATCTAACCGTATTATCGGTGGTGCTGTTGTCGGTGTTAATGGTGGTGAACTTCTGGGTGAAATTGGCCTTGCAATTGAAATGGGCTGTGACGCAGAAGATATCGCATTGACTATCCACGCTCACCCAACGCTGTATGAATCAATTGGTATGGCAGCGGAAGTCTTTGAAGGTAGCATCACTGACTTACCAAACGCAAAAGCGAAAAAGAAAAAATAATTTCTTAAGTCGCCTTAATAAACGGCCTCTCTAGTTGGCTGTTTATGACCAAAGCGCATAAAGCCAATGTGGAAACACATTGGCTTTTTACTTTTTCAAATATAAGCAGAGAGTCATATATATTTATCCTCTTATTTAAGTTGTGTTTATATTCTTAAGGAAAAAATTATCAACAATAATGTTTAGATGACTAATGGAATATTAAATTCTCATTTTTTATTCTGTTTTTATTTATATCTAATAAAGGGATGTGCATTTGATAACACGTAAATACGTAAGTCATGGCAAATTGGATTATTGTTTATACGTTCCGTAACTTACCTTCAATTGTGAACGAACCTGACATATCATTATCGATTATGGGTACTCACATAAATAAGCTAATTTAATGAAACTAATACCGACTGCCATTTTAATCCATGTTCCTGACGTTGCTGTCGGCTTAGCTTGGTATCAACAAGCCTTTCCACAAGCGGTTGCCGAATATCTACCAGAGTTTGATTTTACCGTATTACACGTAGGGAATTTCACTATCGAGGTTGTCCAAGCTGACGCAAAGGTCTGTGAAGGCAAACGAGGCACAGTATTATATTGGCAGGTGGAATCTTTCGATTTAGCGGTTGAGCATTTATCTAAATTAGGTGCAAAACGGTATCGAGGACCGATGTTAATAGAAGGTAACAAACGAATGTGTCAGCTTGAAGATCCGTTTGGTAATTTAATTGGATTAAAAGGGCAATAAAATCAATTAAAACCTTTAAAAAAATTAAAGCCAATCGTAATGATTTACCTTATCAATTAGTAACGTAAATAAAATTACGATAAAAATATAATTTGTGATATGAGAGGTAAAAACACATCAAAAAGGGTGCGTTAAATGCGTAAATGCATTATAAAAAGTGAGGTTTTATCTGCTTTTTATAACTCTTTATAGTATCTTAAGCTAAAAAATAACCCGAAATTAATGGTTAAGGCTTAAAGTAAGCAGAGGGATGTTGCTTTCTTGTGAATGAATTAACATTTCGTTTAAACTCTGCTATGCTGAACGCCCGAAGCTGGGCATAATTTTACTGCCATTGAGATTATGCGAGCAAGTTCCTCTGACCTGGCACCGGATGATGATTTTTTCAAGATGGTGCAGACAGCCGGGTATATAAATTACAATGAAGCGAGGAGAACGTCGTGCTAGAAGATTACCGTAAGCACGTAGCCGAGCGTGCCGCTCAAGGGATTGTCCCTAAGCCATTAGATGCTGCGCAAGTTGCTGCATTAGTAGAATTACTGAAAAATCCACCTAAAGGTGAAGAAGATTTCCTATTAGACCTGCTGACCAACCGTGTGCCCCCCGGTGTTGATGAAGCAGCGTATGTCAAAGCGGGCTTTTTAGCCGCTATCGCGAAAGGTGAAACTACCTCTCCTCTTATCAGCCCAGAAAAAGCCATTGAACTGCTCGGTACAATGCAGGGCGGGTACAATATTCATGCGCTAATTGAAGCTTTGGATGATGCTAAGCTAGCACCAATCGCGGCTAAAGCACTTTCCCATACTTTGCTCATGTTTGATAACTTCTATGATGTAGAAGAAAAAGCAAAAGCAGGGAATGAGTACGCGAAACAAGTTATTGAATCATGGGCAAATGCTGAATGGTTCATCGAGCGTCCTGAGCTGGCTGAAAAACTGACTGTGACTGTATTTAAAGTTACAGGTGAAACTAACACAGATGACCTGTCTCCAGCTCCGGATGCATGGTCTCGCCCTGATATTCCGCTTCATGCCCTAGCTATGCTGAAAAATGCTCGCGATGGTATTGAGCCGGATGAACCAGGTAATGTCGGGCCAATTAAACAGATTGAAGCCCTGAATAAGAAAGGTTTCCCGTTGGCCTATGTTGGCGACGTTGTGGGCACAGGCTCTTCTCGTAAATCAGCAACTAACTCTGTGTTATGGTTTATGGGGGATGATATTCCGTTTGTCCCTAACAAACGTGGTGGTGGTGTTGTACTTGGTGGTAAAATCGCCCCTATTTTCTTCAATACCATGGAAGATGCCGGCGCGTTACCTATTGAAGTGGACGTATCTAAGCTGAATATGGGCGATGTTATTGATATCTACCCATATAAAGGTGAAGTGCGTAACCATGAAACGGGTGAGTTACTGGCAACATTTGAACTGAAAACGGATGTATTGATTGATGAAGTCCGTGCTGGCGGTCGTATTCCATTGATTATTGGCCGTGGTTTGACGGCTAAAGCGCGCGAATCACTTGGCTTAGAGCCAACTAACGTATTCCGTCATGCGAAATCTGTTGCACAAAGCAATCGTGGTTTCTCTTTGGCTCAAAAAATGGTTGGTCGTGCTTGTGGCCGCCCGGGTATTCGCCCAGGTGAATACTGTGAGCCTAAGATGACTTCTGTTGGCTCGCAAGATACCACAGGCCCAATGACACGCGATGAGCTAAAAGACTTAGCTTGCCTAGGGTTCTCCGCAGATTTAGTTATGCAATCATTCTGCCATACTGCGGCATATCCAAAACCCGTTGATGTGACTACGCACCATACATTACCTGATTTTATTATGAATCGTGGTGGTGTTTCCTTGCGCCCAGGCGATGGCATCATTCACTCATGGTTGAACCGTATGTTATTGCCAGATACTGTCGGTACGGGTGGTGACTCGCATACCCGTTTCCCAATCGGTATCTCTTTCCCAGCAGGTTCTGGTTTGGTGGCATTTGCAGCAGCAACAGGTGTAATGCCGCTTGATATGCCTGAATCTGTTTTAGTGCGCTTTAAAGGAGAAATGCAACCGGGCATCACGCTTCGTGATCTTGTTCATGCTATCCCTTTATATGCAATCAAAGAAGGCTTACTGACTGTTGAGAAAAAAGGTAAGAAGAATATTTTCTCTGGTCGTATCCTTGAAATTGAAGGGTTGCCTGAGCTAAAAGTTGAGCAAGCATTTGAATTAGCAGATGCTTCCGCAGAGCGCTCAGCAGCAGGCTGTACGATTAAACTGGATAAAGCACCAATTATTGAATATCTCCAGTCAAACATTGTTCTGCTGAAATGGATGATCTCAGAAGGGTATGGTGATCGCCGTACCATCGAGCGTCGTATCAAAGGAATGGAAAACTGGTTAGCTGACCCGCAGCTTCTTGAAGCAGACGCTGATGCAGAATATGCCGCAGTGATCGAAATCGACCTAAATGAGATCAAAGAGCCTATCTTATGTGCTCCTAACGACCCTGATGATGCACGTTTGCTGTCTGATGTTCAAAATGAAAAAATCGATGAAGTCTTTATCGGTTCTTGTATGACAAACATTGGTCACTTCCGTGCGGCAGGTAAGCTGTTAGATCAGCATAAAGGGCAGCTACCAACACGCCTATGGGTTGCTCCACCAACTAAGATGGATGCAGCACAATTGACTGAAGAAGGTTATTACAGTGTGTTTGGTAAGAGCGGAGCACGTATTGAAGTGCCGGGATGCTCTTTGTGTATGGGTAACCAAGCACGTGTTGCAGATGGTGCAACCGTTGTTTCAACCTCAACACGTAATTTCCCGAACCGTCTTGGTACAGGGGCAAATGTATACTTGGCTTCGGCTGAACTTGCTGCTGTCGCATCTTTGCTCGGTCGTCTCCCTACGCCTGCTGAGTATTTGCAGTTTATGGATAAGGTCGATGAAACTGCTGAGGATACTTACCGTTATCTGAACTTTGATCAGTTAGAGCAATATACTGAAAAAGCAGATAGTGTTATCTTCCAAACAACAGTTTAATTTAGCGATGTAGTAACAAATCAAAAGCCCTGAATTTAATCAGGGCTTTTTTTATGGTCGCTAATTAGGGTGTTAGTAACTTGATTAGCCGATTTGATAGGCGATAGTAACAGTGGGGAAAAATGTCGCTAATCGCTCGATAGGGAGCGCAATAGATCCTTTATCGTTTGGTGGATGATGAAGGGGAATCTATATAGTTAATGCATAAAAAGTGGTTTTAAGTGATACAGAGGAGTAATTCGGTTAGATCGTAAGCGTCGAATACGCAATATTGTGACAGAGTATGCGGATATTTTGTTGTAGATCTATATCGATATCACTCTAAACTGTTATCTTTTTGGCTAATTAATATTCATTAATTTCAATCTTGGTATGATTACTTTTTTAAACGACTAGCTAAAAAAGACTATTTTATCATTATTTGAAATTCTTAATTTGAATATTAAAAAAAGAAAAAAGATTATCGTTTTATTGATTATATTAATTTGATATTGAAACAATATTACTCGTTGCATTGAAGGCTATATTTATCATGTTTTTATTTTAAAAAGTCATAATAATCAAAGAGGTGTGGTATTTTTTTAACTTGGTTGTTTTATTTATGTAAATAATTACTCGCGTTGCGAGTTAAAATTGAAAGATTATATTATAAAGTATTAAACTACATTAAATTAGATATTTTGTTCTTTTCTTTAGTTCTTATTGTGATTTGTTTGGAGTTATTTTCTTATCAATCTTGATTGGTATGAGTGACTATTACTATATTCTATTGTTTTTAATGGTGAAATAAATTGTTACATCTATGACTCCTTTGGTGAGTGTGCAATTTACTCGAGTTAGGTGTAATGTTAATTATAAAAAAGTTATCTATAATACTTACATCTGAAAAACAGTATTTCGTTGAGATGTTTTAAAGATGCATAAAAATAGAATGTGTTATCATAATTAGAGGTAATTAATATCGGCAGTAAAAATATTTTTATAACTCTTATTAAGATAAGTAATAATAATAATTAAAATATTTTTTTATATATTTACTAATATAAGTATTGGTAATGGATTCTATTTTTCTTTATTTTGTTTTTTATTATAGAAGGTTAATCATGTTTAAGAAAACATTATGTGCACTGTCGTTAATTTCTGTTTCATATGCGGCATTCTCTGCACCTGTTGCTAATTTAAAAGTTACGGGCTCGATTACGCCACCAACATGTACTATCGATAACCAAAATGAAGTGGATGTTGAATATAAATTTGATACCGCGCCAAGTATGTTCCCTTTATCAGGTAACTTAACGTTAACGCCAGTATCGAAAAAAATTGAGATAGTGTGTGATGCAACAACGTATTT